>CAZPXM010000023.1:0-36563 GCA_964591015.1 uncultured Gemmatimonadaceae bacterium | reverse complement strand
GTGTATGAGCTGCAGGGGGTAGGGAGTCTGGCGTTGGGGGCGGCGGCGGCGGATCTGCGGTTGCGGTATCTGCCGTCGGTGCCGGGGCAGTGGGCGTTGTTGGAGAACTACCCGAACCCGTTCAACCCGTCGACGACGATCCGGTATGAGTTGGCGGCGGCGGCGGATGTGCAGTTGGTGATTTACGATGTGCTGGGGCAGAAGGTGCGGTCGTTGGTAAACATGCGGCAGCCGGGGGGTGCGTATTCGGTGGTGTGGGATGGGCGCAACGCGCAGGGGGCGCAGGTGGCCAACGGGATCTACTTCTACGAGCTGCAGGCGGGCGAGTTCCGGGCGTTGCGCAAGATGATGCTGGCGAAGTAGGTGCGCAGCCGGCAGCGCTGGCACCGACTGGCTGAAGGCAAGCAGCAGGGGGTCAGCACGCACCAATCCGTGCTGTCCCCTTTGCGTTCTTGGGCTGTGGGGGTGATCTGGGTCACCGAGCGCCTTCATCGTGGTCATCAACGTGGCCAACAACGGCGGCGACAACTCGGATCTGGCGATCGGTCTGGCAGAGGGCGCCACCGCGGGCCTGGATCCGGAACTCGAAACGGAGCTGCCTCCCAAGCCGCCCAGCCAGGTATTCGACGCCCGGCTGGCCATCGCCGGCAAGAACGGCAGCGCGACCAGCATCCAGGATCTGGCGGCCGCGACGCCGGGCAACCGGATCTCCTGGGGAATCAAGTTCCAGCCAGGGTCCGGTGGGTACCCAGTCACCCTGAGGTGGGACCCGGCCGCCCTGCCGGCCAACGGCAAGTTCACGTTGCAGGACGTGTACAGCGGCGTGTTGGGCATCAACCTCGACATGAGCACTGCCATCCAGTGTGAGATCTCGGACGAGGACATCTACTCGGTGAAGGTGCTGTACGAGTACGTGCCGCCGGTGGTGCCGCCCGCCGAGCGCGAGTATGCGGTGACGCTCAACCGGGGCTGGAGCATGGTGTCGCTGCCGGTGCAGGTGGCTGATCGACACCTTGAGACGCTGTTTGCGGATGCGCTATCGGCTTTCGGCTGGACGGGGCTGCAGTACGAGCAGGTGGACGGGCTCGAGGCGTGCGTGGGCTACTGGGTCAATCTTGGCACGGGCGGCACCTACACGATGAGGGGAGTGCCTAACGCCTCCTGTCAGGGCGAGTACCCGCGCGGCTGGAATCTCATCGGCGCGCCGTACGACGCCCTGCAGGTCGCCGCCATCGGGCAGACGCCGAGCGGGATCATCCTGTCGGTGTTCCGCTGGACGGGGCAGCTCTACGAGCAGGTGAATGCGGTGGCGCGTGGCTGGGGCTACTGGGTGCACCTGCACCAGGCCGGCTCGCTGTCGCTGCAGCCGGGCGGTGCCGAGAAGCGGGTGGCGGTGACGCTCCCGCCAGTGTCGGCAACGGGGTGGCTGTATGCCGACGACGGGCGCGCCCGCATCGAGCTCGCGCTGGGCGTGCCGGCGGATCAGGTGGTGGAACTGCCGCCGCCGGCGCCGGCCCGCTCCATGGATGTGCGGGTTTTGGTCGACGGGCGGCCGAGCTGGCGCGTGCCGGCAGGCGAGGGGCTGGCGGAGTTCCCGCTGCAGGTGCAAGGGGATGGCATCACGTTCACTTGGCAGATGCCTGTTGCGAGTGGCGCCGCCGGCTGGGAGCTGGAGCTGGACGGGGTGGCCTACCCGCTGGTCGGCAGCGGCAGTCTGCGGCTGGCCGCCGCGCCGGTGCGGGCCGCCCTGGTGCGGAGTCCGGCGGTCGCGCGGCCCGCGGAGTTCGCGTTGCTGCCGAGCTACCCGAACCCGTTCAACCCGGCCACCAGCATCGCGTTCACGTTGGCCGAGAGCGGCTGGACGAGCCTGCGCCTGTACGACATGGCGGGACAGGCGGTCCGGACGCTGGTTGACGAGCCGCTGGAAATCGGCCTGCACCGGCTGACGTGGGACGGCAGGGACGATGCCGGGCGGGCCGTGGCTGCTGGGGTGTACATCGTCGACCTGCGGTCGAACGGGCTGCGGGCCGTACACAAGGTTGCCCTGCTCAAGTGAGGCCGGAACGGAGGTGAGCCGGCGAGTGGACACGGGGGCCACGGCAGGCGTCTGCGCCTGCGCAGCCCGGATAGCCGTGGGGCTCGCATTGCTCCTGTGGTCGGTGGTCGGAGCCCCGGCATGGGCCCAGGCCCAGGCCTGGCACGTGGCGCTGACGGTGAGCAGCGGTGAGGCCAGCCGGGAATTGGTGCTGGGGCAGCATCCCGAGGCGACTCCGGCGGTGGACGGGCGGCTCGGCGAGCTGGTGGAAGTGGAACTGCCGCCGCTGCCTCCGCTGGGGTCGCTGGATGCGCGCTTCGTGGGGCCGCAACTGGGCAACGGCGTAGCCGTCGATCTGCGGCCCCTGGACGCAGGCCGCACCGACACGCTCACCATCGCCATCCAGGCGGTCAGTGACGTGCCTACGGTCGTGCGCTGGGACGCGGCAGCCATGGCGGCGCGGACGGCGCTGGCGCGCCTCACCGATCTGTACTGGGGTCTGCTGGGCGTGGAGGTCGACATGCGCGCCACGGGTGAACTGACGGTCGCAGACGCACGGATCGACCGGCTGCGACTGGTCGTGCGTTCGGCGACACCGACATCGGTCGACAGCGGCGGCGTGCAGGATGGCACGTGGGGAGAGGTCAAGACCGCGCGGTGACGGGGAGCGAATTTGTGCTTGGCCGGCGGTCAAAAGTCCATTACATTATGTCCGACTCGGAGCACGCGTAGCATGGGTGACGGGTCCGGGCGACGAAGGATATGGCCCGGTCCGGTGAATTGCCTTGCCACAGGCAGGTCCGGGGGCTATCTTCGTTGCCCTCGAGAGACGCCGAGCAAGAGCCGAGAGGAGCGTATCGACGATCCCAGGGACACACGAGCATTGGCTACAGAGTCGTGAGTGGAACTCGCCCGAGGGCGCAGAAAGCAAGGAGATAGGATGATGAGAAAGGGCAACGGGGCGCGTCTGTTCTTCACCGCCGTGCTGGCTGTCGCAGTGGTGGCCGGCCTGGCAGTGGGTTCCGCATACGCGGACGCGCAGTGGCAGGTGACGATCAATGTCGCCGAGGTCGGCGGCGCGAATAGGGACCTGGTGTTCGGCGTGCACCCGCAGGCGACGGACGGTACGGACAACGGTCTGGGCGGGACGACCGACCTGGGCGAGGTCGAACAGCCGCCGCTGCCGCCGGCCGGCAGCTTCGATGCGCGTTTTGCCAGCCAGCTCATTCTGGATCTGCGTTCGGGAGCGAGCCCGATCGAGCAGAAGACGCTGGGGATCAATTTCCAGCGTGCGGCGGGCGGCGACATCGTGCTGACGTGGGATAACAACAAGCTGGCAGGCAAGGTGACCAGCGCGGTGCTGCAGGACCCCTTTACTGGCACTATGGTCAACGTCGACATGAAGACCACCGGCACCGTGACGGTGACCAACGCCTCCATTGCCAGCCTGAATCTGATCTTCACCTCCGTCGATCCCTACGTCGTCGCCTACACCCAGCTCGTGATCACCCAGACGCCGACCACGGCCAACAGCGGCCAGGCCATGACTCCGCCTCTGCTGGTCAAGATCCAGGACGCGGAGGGGACCGGCGCGGCAGACGTGGCAGTGACGGTGACCCTGGCTTCCGGCGCTGGCACCTTGAGCGGGACGTTCACCAAGACGACCGATGGCACGGGCGTCGCCACCTTTGACGACCTGGTCTACCAGCCGAGCGCTGACGGCGGTGAGGTGTTCACCATCAAGGCCGATGCCAATGATCATTACGGCAATCCGATCACGGCCACAACGGGCAACATCGTCGTTCTGGCGCCGCCAGTGCTGACCCCGGTGGGCGCCGCGGTGGCGCCCAACAAGGAGAACCAGCGGCCGCTGTTGTCGTGGGCGGCAGCGGTGGGTGCCGTCTCCTACAGGCTGGACCTCGGGACGGTCGCCTCGGGCTGCGAGAGTGTCGCCAACGACGTCGCGGTCGCGGGCACGACCTACCAGTCGCCGCGGCTGACGGACGGCAACTACTGCTGGCGGGTGCAGTCGATCGCCGCCGCCGGTAACGCCAGCCCATGGTCCGCAAACGACAACTTCGACGTCATCCCGACCTTCGGCGAGTGGGGTCTCATCTTCCTCATCGCCTCGATGGTCGGAGTCGGCGGTCTGTTCTTCTATCGCCGGCGGGCGGGTTCCAGGGCCTGATCGTCTTCAGCGCCGCGGTTGTCGGCAGGTGAGGCAGCGCGTCGGGGGCTCCGGCCAGTGAGCCGGAGCCCCCGACTTTTTCCGTTGGTGCCGCGGCTCGAGCGGCAGAGCGGGCGAGCGCGACTGACAGGAGAGTGATGGGCGCAGCGAGGGAAGGCCCCGTCGGCTGGCGCGTGCTGCTGCGATTCGCCGCGATCCTGATCGCCCTGAACCTGGCCTACTACGCCGAGAAGAAGCTCGGGGGGGCCGTCGTCGACGAACCGTACACGCACGCGGTGACCTGGACCTCGGCTCAGGTGGCTCGCGCCGTGCTGCCGTATTCGGTCCAGAGCAGCGGCCGCGGCATCGTGGCCGGCGGTCGGCACAGCCTGTTCATCGCCAGCGGCTGCAACGGACTCGAGGCGATCTTCCTGATGCTCGCTGCGATCGCTGCCTACCCGGCCACCTGGCGCCGGCGTCTGCGAGGACTGGCGTGGTACCTGCCCGCGCTGTTCGCGCTGAACCTGGTCCGGGTGGTGGCGCTGGTGCACGTGGCCCACAGCCACCACGACCTGATGGACGTCGCTCACTATCAGGTGGCCCAGGGGATCCTGATCCTGTTCGTGCTCGCGTTCTGGGTGCACTACCTGCGCGGGGTCGACGGGTGATGGCGCGCTGCTGGCCAACGCTGGTCCGCCTGCTGGTGGCGTTCGCGGTCTGGAGCTGGGTCGTCGCGCAGGCGTTGCCCGCCTACGCGCGCGTGGTAGTGCCAGCGGCCTCCGCGCTGCTGGAGCTGGTTCGGCCGCACGGCGTTGGCGTCGAGCTGCTGCGCGAGGGGGGTTACGTGGCCTTCCGGTTCGCCGTCCCAGGACGCGGCGGCGTGAGCGGGCAGTTCTCCTTCGCCCTGCTCACCTACAATGCAGTCCTGTACCTGACGGTGCTGAGCGCGGTGCCCGGGCCACCGCTGCGCTGGCGGCTGCGGTTCCTGGCCATGGCCGCGCCCGCGGCGTTCCTGCTGCACGTGGCCGATCTGATGATGGCGGTGGAGAGCCAGGTCCTGTCGGCGGTGCAGGAGGAGCACTTCGACTTCCTGCACGATTTCGGGCTGTGGTTCTCGACGGTCAAGGTGTACAACTTCCTCAGCATCATGGCGGTGCGGCAGGTGGTGCTGCTGGGGGTGTACTATCTGCAGTGGCGGTTCCTTCCCTGGCGGGAGGTCGCCGGGCCTCCGGCCGGCACGAACTCGCTGGCAGAGTGACCCGGACGCCAGGCGGCCAGGACTTGGCGCCTAGCGCGGGCCCAGGTTCAGCGTGCCCGCTGCGGCCACGTGCAGCCAGTATCCTCGCCAGGGCGCCAGTTCGGCTTGCCTGCGGTAGCCCTCGCCGGCCTGGAAGTCGAACAGACTGAGCGGCGGCTGCGGCGGGTCCAGGCCGGCGCTGGAGAGGGTCTCCGGGGCGTTCCGGGCCCCGACGAGATTCCAGCCCGGCGCCAGCGGCACGCGCAGACTGACGACCTCGCGGCCGCGCACCGCGTAGACCCCGCCACTTCCCAGGTTGACCCAGTACCCGACCCCGGGCACCAGCGCGGTTGCGGGTCGGTACCCCGAGCCGGAGAACGAGTAGATGCCCACCAGATCGAAGAACACGCCGGCGGGCGCGCTGTCCGTCGGGGCAACAGGAAGGGAGATCAGACTCCAGCCGGCTGGCAGTTCCAGCGCGTGCACCACCTCGACCTCGCTCAGCACGCCATCGAATGGCTGCACCGGCAGCGGCAGTGAGACGCCGGGCGTGAGCGCCGGCGTGCCGTGGATGGCCGCCATGTCGGCGAACGTGTCGTAAGCCTCGGCGGTCGCCAGGCATCCGGCGGGCTCGCTGCAGCCGGCGCCATCCCAGACCGCCTCGAACGGTGCCTCTGCGTCGAGCGCCTGCCAGTCGCCGACGCGGAAGACGACCTGGCGGACGGGCACTCCCTCGTTGCGCACGGTCGCGTGCAGGCGCACCGCCCCGTGCGCCGGTGGGTCGGCCGCCAGTTCCACCTCCGGGAGCAGCAGGGCGCCCAGTGCCCGGTGCGCGTCGACCGCTCCCATTCCGACGTAGTCATTCCGCGGCAGGGCGGCGCCCGACCAGTCGGTGGCCAGGTCCGTGTCGGTGTCGGGGATCCGGTCGCGATTCGGGTCGTGGAGGTAGGGAGCGGTGGCCCCGTCGCCGTACCGGGCGGAGCGGCTCAAGATGGTCCGGACGTCCTCGGGCGAGAGTTCCAGACCGGCGCGATGCGCGCGGGACAGCACCAGCGCCGCCACGCCGCTGACGAAGGCGGCAGCCTGTGAGGTCCCTGTCAGGTAGTCGGCCCCCTGCCGGTACCCCAGAGTGGTCAGGTAGACCGGGTAGCTCGGCAGGCAAGACCAGATTCGCGTTCCCGGCGCCGCGACGTCGATCTGCGCCCCGTGGCTGGACGAAGTGTGGATGCGCAGAACCGGGTCGGCGGCGCCATCCCCGTCCACGTCGAAGGTAGTGCGGGCGAGATTGCCGACGGCGATCACTTCGGCGAAGGCTGCGGGATACGTGGGCGGCTCGGCGGCCTGGTTGCCGGCGGCGGCGACCAGCACGGCGCCCAGGCTGTAGGCGCGCGCGATGGCAGCGGCGACAGCCTCCGAGGGTTCGGTGATGCCGAAGCTCATGTTGATCACGCAGCGCATGCCGTGCGCGCTGGCTGTCTCGGCGCCGTACAGGATGGCCTCGGCCACCTCCAGGTCCGTGTTGTCGCCGAAGTCCAGTCGCACCACGACCAGCGGACAGCTCCAGGCCACACCCACGACGCCGGGGGTGCCCGCGAGCGCGCCAGCCCCGCAGATCCCTGCGATGTGCGTGCCGTGGCCGTGCCTGTCCTGGATATCCGGGCCGTCGAAGCCGTCGCTGTTGAAGTACCACCCCGAGTAGTCGTCGACGAACCCGTTGGCGTCGTCGTCGGGATCGCCGTCCGCGTCCGCGTCTCCCGGCGGATCGTCGTTGTGCCAGAAACGCCCCGCCAGGTCCGGATGCGTGGTGTCGGCCCCGGAGTCGACGACCACCACCAGCACGCTGTCGCTGCCCGTCTCCAGCGACCACGCCTCGGGCAGATTCAGGTCGCGGTCGTGGGGATGCTCGTGCCGCGGCCACTGCCGCTCGTCAGCGGTCAGGGAGTCGATCTTGGGGGGAAACAGCGTCAGCAGGGAGTAGGCCCGAGCGGGTTCGGCGTGGAGAACCTCGGGCTGAGCCCGCAGGTATGCCAGCACCGCGTCCGGGTCGCCATCCGCGGCGAGGCCGAGCCGGTAGATGCCGGTGAGATGGCCGCGCTTGCGGATGGTGGCGCCCGCCTGCGCGCACAGCGAGTGCAGGCGGTGGAGCGGCGTCTCCGGCGCGAATCGCACCAGTACCTCACCGGCGCGAGCGGACGGGCCCGCCTGCAGCGGCTGGGCAGCCCGGCGCCTCCGGCCGCGCATGGCCGCTTCCATGGCAGCCTGGCGGTCGAACTCGACGGCCAACACCTCGGTGGCGCCCGCTGGCACGCGGACGCTCGCGGGCGCGTCGCTCAGCAGCACTCCCGACTCCCAGTCCTGCATCAGCACGTGGTAGGCACCGGCCGGCACTGGCACGTGCGCGGTCGCCGGCGGAATCACGGTGCCCCGCCGGACTGGCGTCCCGGGGCCGGCGTCCGCCGCCACAAGCTCCCACTGGATCCGGTGCATCGGGCGAGGGTGACCGAGCACGGCGACGCGGGTGGTGTCGGGGGCCCAGCGGGGCGCCAGCACGAGGGCGCCGCTGGCTTCCTCGGCTCGCACCGGGGCAGCCAGGCAGCCCAACCACAGGGCGTGCGCGGCCAGGGCAGTCCGCAACTGGCGGGCAGAGCGATGCAGCGGACGAGGCGTACGGACCATGGATCCGAATCTGGGCCCGGGGCAGGCGAGCGGCAAGCGCCATGGCCAGGGGGCGTACTGACGGGGAGGCTGTCGCGAGTGGCGCTGCGCGAGGGCAGCCGGCACGGGGCCATTGGCCGCCAGCCTGGCGCTTGCCTTCCTTGTGGATCGGTTCCGGCCGGCACACTCGGGCTGGCCCCCGGGGGCGGCCGCCGTTCCGCGCTGGCTGGCCTTCGGGCAGGCCCGAGCCCGGGCCAGGGCAATGGCAGGTGCACCTGCGCGGCGCACACGGACGTAGGGCGGTCAGGACATGGACGAGCATGCACGCACGGAGAAGGGGCGCCTCGAGGTGCGACTCGAGCGTCTGGAGCGCCAGTCGCGCTGGCTGCGGCGCGGTCTGCTGCTGGCTGCAGGGTGCCTGGCCGGCGCTGTCGCCATGGGGCAGCGCGCGGCGACGCCGGGCACGCTGAGAGTGGCGCAGTTGCTCATCTGCGACAGCGAGGGCCGACCCCGAGCCGAGCTCGGCCTGACGGGCGGTGACGCCGTCCACCTGGACCTGCTCGACGTCCGCCAGCGCCGGCGCCTCCGGCTGCATGTCTCGCCTGCGGCGGGCCCCCGGTGCGAGTTCTTCGACTCGCTCGGCGCGCTGCAGGTATCCATCACCGGAGACCAGCACGGCGGCGCCGCGATCGAGCTGAACGGCGGGAGCGCGCCCCCGGCGGCGCGTCTGGCCGTGAGCAGCGCCGGCACCCCCTCGCTGGAGCTGGTCGAGAACCGGGCGGAGTACACGGCGAGCCTGCGGGCGCGCGTGGAGCGCGCCCCGCGGCTGGAGCTGCGCAACTGGGACGCGGCGCCGGCTGGGGTGTTGCTCCTCGATGGGCGCGACCGGGTACGCGCCAGCATGCTGGCCGATGCGGCGGGAGTACCGCGGCTTGCCCTGCTGGGTGACGATGGCCGAGTGCTCTTCTGTGCGCCCTGAAGCGACCGGCGCTGCCGCCGGCCCTGCCGGCAGCCGAGTCGCCTGCAAGCTGATCGCCGCGCTGGTGGCCAGCAGCGCCCTGCCGCTATCGGTGGCGACCTGGGAACGGGTAGCCGCGTGGCTGCTGCTGCTCGGGGGCCTGGTTCTGCTGCGCTGGCGCTGGCGCCGCGAGCTGGCCGAGGGCGCGCCAGCCATCGTGAGCGGCGGCAGCCTGGTGCTCTGCGTGCTGCTGCTGCACTTGACGGCAGAACTGGGGCCGGGCAGCCACGCGGTGCAGCCAGGTCCGTACAGCTGGCTGCAGGGGGCGGGGTCGCTGCTCGCCGGGTCTGCGGCGGCCGGGCTGATCGTGGGCTGCGCCTATCCGTTCGCCTGGCGACGCTGGCGGTGCGCTGGCCGGCGCGACCGCTGGCTCATGCTCGCTGGCGGGCTGGGTGGGGCGGCCCTCGTCGAAGGGCTGCGGCCGTCGCTGTGGACTCCGGTCGCCGTCGTGGGGCGCACGCTGCTGTGGGCGGCCGCCTATGCCGCGTACGCCGATCCGGCGTGGGCCGTGCAGCCTCGTGGCTGGTGGCATGACCGCTGGCTCGTGGCGATCGCTGCCTGCGCGCTGGCCGCCGGCGCGGGGACGCTCGGCCTTGGCTACCGCGCCCTCTGTCTGCGGCAGCAGCTCGCCGGAGGGGCGCGCCTGGCGGCCGGCGCCGACTGGGACGCGGCGGCCACCGCCTACCACAGAGCCGCGCAGACTGCGTTGTCGCTGGGGTGGGCCCAGGCGCGCGGGGAGGCGCTGGTCGGGCAGATGGTGGCCCAGCTCGGCGGCGGCCGGCTGGAGGCGGGCGTGCAGACGGCCAGCGCGCTGCTGGCCGAGAGCCTCGAGTCGCCCGCAGCGCAGCGGCTCGTGGCCGACGGGTACGCGCGGGCGCAGCGGTGGGCCCTGGCGATCCCGCATTACGAGACGGCGCTGCGCGCCGGAGTGCGCGACACGACGCTGGTCGACTCCCTGCTGAGCTGCTACCTGCGCGCCGGCCAGGTGGCGCAGTTCGGCGAGCTGGCGGCTGCCTGGAATCGTGTGCCGGCTCTGCGGGGGCTTGGCCGCCGCCAGGCCGTCGTCCTGGGAGACGCGCTGGTGCGACTCGGAGCGCTGCGGCCAGCGGCTGCGCACTTCCAGGTCGCCGCCGAGGAAGGGCCGGTCAGCGCGTACCTGTACTACCGGGCGGGGGTCTGCCGGGCGCGCCTTGGGGAGCACGAGCGGGCGCGCGAGTTGCTGCTCGCCGCGGCGCGCGCGGACCCAGGGTTCGCGCAGGCGCACTGGGAGCTGGCCGGCACGCTGGAGGGGATGAACGCGAGCGACAAGGCCGAGCGCGCCCGGCGGCGGGCGATCGAGCTGGACCAGGCATTCCTGAGTCTGCGGCAGCCGACCGACGCGTGCGTGCAAGCTGCCGCGCCCAGACGCCGGGCCGACGCCAGCCTGCGGCCCTAGGCGATCTCCACGGCGACCGGACAGTGGTCGGAGCCCAGCACATGCCCCAGGATCGAGGCACTGCGGAGTCGCGGACGCAGGGCGCGCGAGACCAGGAAGTAATCGATCCGCCAGCCGATGTTCCGCTCGCGCACCCCTTTCCGGTTGCTCCACCACGTGTAGTGGCCGCCGTGCGGCTCGAAGACACGGAACGTGTCGACGAGTCCGCCGTCGAGGAGGCGGCTGAAACTGGCGCGCTCCTCGTCCGTGAAGCCGGCGTTGCCGCGGTTCTGAGCCGGGTTGGCCAGGTCGATCTCCTGGTGCGCCACGTTGAGGTCGCCGCAGACCACCACCGGCTTGCGCTTCTCCAGCATCCAGACGTACCGGGCGAAGGCGGGATCCCACGTCTCGACGCGGTACTCCAGCCGCGAGAGGTCGCGCTGCACGTTGGGCGTGTACACGTTGACCAGGAAGAACTCCGGCAGCTCGGCGGCCAGAACACGGCCCTCGGTGTCCAGGGCGGGGTCTGGCAGGCCGGGGAAGAAGGACAGGACATCACGGGCGCGGCTCAGCATGGCCGTGCCCGCATACCCCGGCAAGTGGGCCGGGTGCCACACCACCGTCCATCCAGGCAGGTCCAGCTCCACCTGCAGCGGCAGGGCGCGGACCTCCTGCAGGCAGATCACATCGGCGCCGGAGCCGCGCACGAACTCCTCGAAGCCCTTGCCCTGGCACGCGCGCAGTCCGTTCACGTTCCACGAGACCAGTCGCATGCGAGTCTCCTCCACGGCCGGCGTGGCCGGCCGGATCGTTCACCGCGAGTGTGGCCGCAGCGACGGTGCCCGCCGGCGCGGCGCGGGTCGGCTCACGGGCGGTCGTCCAGCTCCTCGCGGCCCAGACCCAGCAGCGGGGCGAGAACCTGCTGGAACTCGAACACATCCAGGACTGGCTGCAGCTCGGGCTCCATCCGGCGGACCCACGCGAACAGCGCCCATGCCTTGGCCTTGGCGTCGGGCGCCGCCGCGTAGCGCGCCCCCAGCGCGGCGGCCAGCAACTCGCACAGCTCGACGAATCGCTCCAGGTACTGCCACGAACGTCGCACGGCAGGACGCCGCTCCAGGCGCGCCCGGCGGCGGCAGCGCCCGCGCATGGCCTTGACCTCGTTCGCCAGCAAGGCCAGGGTGGCGACCGGCTGCGCGGGTGCGGCCGGCACCCGCTCGCCCCGCAGCAGCGGCGGGTCGAACAGCTCGGTGACGCGCTGGAGGAAGGCCCTTACCGCCGCAGCGTCCCTGCCGTACGCCGCCGCCAGGTGCTCGGCCACCAGCGGCTCCAGCGCCAGCTCGCGGTCCCACAGCGTGCGTCCCATGACCACCATGGGCAACGAGGTCGGGAAGAACGCGCGCTGCACCTGGCAACTGATCAGGCCGTCGAGGCCGATGTCCCGCAGGCGCTGGATGTCCTCGTGCAGGACCTGCGTCACTGCCATCTGGCCCGGGTCGCGGTAGTGATCCCACATGAGGTGGTAGTCGAAGTCGAATCCGTCGCCGGCGAAGACCCGGCGCCAGGACCGCAGGAAGGCGAGGTTGGCGGCCGGCTGCCGCGGGAACCGCAGCCGATTGCGGCGGAAGGGCGGCAGCCGGGTGGCAGCCGCCGTCGTCGCGGCCGTCGCGAACGGGGTGCTGTAGGAGCGCGTGATGGGCGCGAACATGAGCACGAAGCGCTCCGGATGCGCCAGCCGCTGCGCGAGCGGAGGCCAGAGCAGATCAACGTAGATCAGGAACACGATGCGCGTGCGCAGCCCCGCTGCCGTCAAGCTCGCGTCCAGTTCGTTGAGCAGCTGGACATACAGGTCCGCTGGCCGGTGCGGCGCGCACAGCGGGCACTCGCAGTGGTTGTTGGCGCCGTCGGCCAGCCAGACGTGCAGCATGTCCACGTCCGGGTTGGCGCCCGCGTACTCGACGATCGCATCCACCATGATGCGACGGGTGGCAGGGTTGCCGTAGCAGAGGTTGGTGTTCAGCGCCACACCGCCCCACAACTGCCGCTGGCCGCCGACCTGCGCCAGGTGCTGGCGCGTTTCCGGCGGGAGCGGCCCCTCGTGTTGGTACCAACCCTGGGCCGGGATCCCGAGCGGCTCGCAGGTCCAGCCGTGGCCGACCATGTGGAGATCCAACCCGCGGCGCTTGATCTCGACGCGCAGCCGCCGCGCCAGACGCGCTGCCCGCTCGTCGCTGAAGGCGCCGGGGCGCAGGCGCGGGTTGCCGACATGGGCGTACCAGCGATGGAAGAAGGTGTAGGCGGCGCGGAACTGGATGAAGTAGGCATTGAACCCGAGCCGGGGCAGCCAGTCCACCAGGTCCCGGACGTTCTCGTAGGAGACGGCACCCTCGATGCACACGCCTCGGTGGCGGTAGGAGGCGCGCTCGGCGATGCGCATCTGCCGCAGCGGCGCCAGGCCCGCCGGGATGATCTCCCCGTCTCGTCCCGGGCGCACCCAACGACAGCCAAGCGCCTCGAGGTACCGGTAGGCGCCGATGAGGACGGAGCGCGGGTTCGCGCCGGCGATGTACCCTCCAGCCGCAGTGATCCGGACGTCGATGCCATCCCGCTCGGCGTCGGCGCAGCACGGCGCGGCTGGCAGCGCGGCCGCTGTGCCGAGCCATATCGTGCGCTCTCGCTGGCAGTACCGCCGGCGCCGCAGCAGCCGGACCGCGACGCCGCCGGCGGTCAGGCATCGCCGCAGCTCGGCCGCTGCCAGCCGGACCGCGGGTTCGCAGGAGAGGCGGGCTATGTCGACTCGTTCGGCTCTCACGCTGTTCTCCTCCCGCAGGGCCGCACAGCACCGGGTGGCGGCAGCGACCGGGGCCCCTGGCACGCAGTCCATGGGGCCTAGCGCTGCGACCCCGTCTGCCCGGGCTCGGGCCACGCCATCAGGCTGCCAGTGCCCTGCAGCATGTAGCCCTGGTGTCCCTGGGCCTGCAGGCCAGAAACGATGCGCTCGATCGCGCTGCGCGGCCAGCAGTGCGGAGCGCCGCCGCCCTGGATGATCGGATAGGACGGCGTGCCCGGCGGCAGACAGGCGCGCGCCTTGCCGGTGTCCAGCAGCACCATCTCCGCCAGCGGCACGTTGCGGAACTCGCAGTCCGGGGCGCCCAGGGCGAAGCCGGCGATCGTGTCGGGCAGCGATAGCCCGTCGTACCCCAGCAGCCTGTAGACCAGGCGCAGCGCCTCGGTCTCGGCCAGTCCGGGCCACAGCGACAGCAGGAAGCGCGCCCAGGTGACCAGGGTCTCCATGGGGAAGATGTCGAGGTGCGAGACCAGCGGGCTGGCGAAATCCGAGAACTGGTCCCAGCGCGTCTGGTCGTGCCCGACGAACATCGCCAGCGAGGCCGGATAGGTGTCGGCGCCGAAGGTGAACTGGGCGCCGGCCGCCGCGTGCACCGCCGCCCGGAAGCGCGCCAGATTGCGCGCGAGCAGCCGGGTGCGGAACGTGAACCACTGCCACACGCCCGCAGCCAGACCCAGCGCCTGGTGCGCGTCGGCGATTCCCATGCCCCGCTGCAGGGCCGCGGCCAGGCGCCGCCCGTCGAGTCGGGCGAGCGTCCCGCGCGCCGCGCGCAGATCGGCGCACATGGCCGGCATGTCGTAGCCCATTGCGGCGGCCGTCCTGGCGCAGGCTGAGCACGTGCACAGGAACAGGCCGCGAGGGTAGCTGGTCATGGGGTAGCGCGCGTGGGTCACATCCAGCCCATCCGCTCCGTAGGCGCGGGCCAGGTGGACGTACACCGCCTCGTACCAGTCGTTGATCGCCTCCTGGCCAGGGCAGAACATCGCGACGTGGTAGTCGTTGGCCGTCCAGCCGCCCGCCAGCAGCCACACGCGGAGTCCCAGCTTCTTGGCCCGCGCGATGGCTCGCCGGAGTTGCGCGTCGTCGCCGCCCATGTGCACGTGCGGTCCGACGCTGTTCCGGACGGGGTCGAGGCTGGTGGCGCCGGTGCTGCCGTCGAGATGGCGGCACAGCAGCCCGCGCAGGCACTCATCCGAGGGCGGGGCATGGTCATACGGGCTCAGGCGCTGCACCTGGTCGGGCAGCTCCCCCGAGAAACCGACGATGACCAGGTCGAGTCCGATGCGCTCCTGGAGGGCTTCCAGGTAGCCGGGCCAGGCCACGACCGAGCCAGCGTCCAGATACAGACCGACAGTCTGGGCATCGCCCAATGCCGCTGGCCTCCTTGTCTGGCGCCCGCCGCGGCGGACGGCTCGAGGGCAGCAGGGCGCGGGAATGGCACTGCCCTGGTCGGGGAGCCGGGAAGCCGGGAAGCGGGGCGCCGCCCAGTGCCCCGTCCTGCAGGGGCATCGCCGCAGCTTCCCGCGATGGTGCCCACGAACGGCCAAGCCATGGCGGCTGTCAAGCTCCCGCCGGAAAAGCCTCCAGGCCGCCAGCCGACAGCGGGAGGTCCCTCGGCCGCTCCGGGCCCGGCGCGTGCTCGGCAAGTGATTGACGGCGCCAGATCGCTGCCTTATGGAAAGCCCCGGCGACTGGCGGCCAGGCCGAGCGTCGCGTCGCACGGCGTTCGCCCCGGGGACGGGGCGGCGAACAGGCGGGCTGGCGAAAGGTGCCGGCGCGCTCGCAAAGCGGCGGCTTCCCGCCGCTGCTGCCCGAGGAGGCAGGGGCTCGCGATGGAGCAGCAGCGTGGACGCAGCCAGCCTGGCGTGTCGTTGCGGGCGGTCGGCATCGGCGCGCTGCTCTGCCTGGCGATCGCCGTGGGCGAGCCATACGGAGTCCTGGTGGTGCGCGGCTCGCCGCTGGCCGCCGACTTCTCCACCGGCGCAGCCCTGTTCGTCTTCCTGCTCCTCGTCGTGCTCGTGAACCCCGTCACCAGCCTCGTCACCGGTACCCGCCTGCGCAGCGGCGAGCTGGCAACGGTGTACGTCATGATGGTCGTGGCGGCTGCCATCCCGTCGTGGGGTTTCACCATGAACCTGATCCCGCTGCTCGGCGGGTTCTTCTACTATGCGACGCCGGAGAACGAGTGGGCGCAGCTCATCCAGCCGCACCTCCCGCGCTGGCTGGTTCCGGAGTCGCAGCGGGCTGTGTGGGAGCTGTTCGAGGGGTGCCCGCGGCACGCGCCGGTTCTCTGGAAGGAGTGGGCGGGGCCGCTGTTCGCCTGGGGTCTGTTCATCGTCACGTTGTACCTGGTCACGCTGTGCCTGCTGGTCATGCTGCGCCGGCAATGGCTCGAGCGCGAGCGACTGCTGTTTCCGCTGGCGATCCTGCCTCAGGAGTTGTGCGTCCAGCAGCCGGCGAGGGCGTGGCCGCCACTGCTGCGCAACTGGCTGACCTGGTGCGGCGTGGCGGTGCCGGCGTGCATCAACACGGTCAACGCGCTCCACAGCTACCACAACGCCATCCCGCGCCTCGACCTGAGCGCGAGCCTGCTGGTCCTGCGCCACTCGGTCGACCTGAACTGCACCCCCCGGCTGGAGGTGATCGGCCTGTCCTACCTGCTCAGCCTCGACGTGTCGCTCAGCATCTGGGTCTTCGCCGTGCTGGCCCTGCTGCAGACCGGTCTGGAACGCATGCTCGGCTGGAGCATCGGCCCGGTGCAGCCGTTCTCCGATCCGGCCCCGCCGAGCGTGGCGCACGTGGCGCTGGGGGCGCTCTTCTTCGTGGCCGGAGCCAGTTTCTGGCACGGCCGGAGGCACCTGGGCGCCGTGGTGCGCAAGGCCCTGGGCGCCGATGCGGCCGTCGACGACAGGGACGAGTGGCTGTCCTACCGCGCAGCGGTGCTGGGCGCTGGCCTGGGCAGCGTCGCGTGCCTGATCTGGCTGATGTGCGCCGGCATGAGTCTGGTGCTGGCCGCGGTGTTCCTGCTGTCGGCCGTGGCCATCTTCGTGGGGCTGGCGCGGATCATCTCGCAGACCGGTCTGGCCTATGGGCGGGCGACGGTGTGCGCCCCGGTGTTCGCCGTCAATGCGCTCGGCACCTCGCTGGTCGGTCCCGCGGGGATGACCAGCCTGGGTCTGAACTACGCCTGGTCCGCCGATGTGCGCACGTTCGTCATGGCCTCGGCCGCCACCGGCATGAAGCTGGCCGAGATTGCCAGGTTGGAGGGCCGGCGGCTGTTCTGGGCCGTGGTGGTGGCGATCGTGGTGTCCCTGGCCGGGTCGGCCTACGCGGTCCTCGCGCTCGCCAATGCCTACGGCGGCATCAACCTCGTCGGCTGGCAGTTCACGGGTCTGCCGTCCTTCGCGGGGGACTGGATCGCGCAGAACATGAACAACCCGCAGCCGCCCCGCGTGCAGCACCTGGGGTGCACCGCCCTCGGCGCCGCGCTGATGGGGCTGCTCACGCTGTTCAAGAGCCGAGTCATCGGCTTCCCCCTGCACCCGATCGGCATGGCCTTGGGACTCACGCACCCCATCTACCACGTCTGGTTCTCGGTGTTCCTCGCCTGGGTGACGAAGGCCCTGATCCTCAAGTACGGCGGCGCCAGGCTCTACCGCCGGCTGCGCCCGCTGTTCCTCGGCGTGGTGCTGGGCGCCTTCGGGTCGGCGGGTCTGTGGCTGGTGATAGATGCCGTCACCGGCATGTCGGGCAATGTGTTCACGCTCGGCTGAGTCCGGCTGCGGCGGCCCTGGTCGGGACGAGGGCTGCCGGCGGGCGGGCGGCGCGGGGCGCCATGGCTGCGCCGCGCGGTGCCCGTCGGCGGACACGGCGGCACGACCGGCCAGCCGGGATCTTGACAGGCAGCGACGAGTCGGGCTTAATCTTACGTCGACGAGCCTGGGGCTGCCGCCGCTCAAGGCTGTTCCCGGCTCGTTTGCGTCCTGGTCTGTGGTGTCGCGTCAGTCTTTCCCGGGAGATCTGGTCGACATGCGGTCCGATGAGTGGCGGACAAGACACGCGCGGTTGGGGGAGTGGGTCCTGCAGACCGCTCGCCTCTGCCAACCGGAAGCCGTGCACTGGTGCGACGGCAGCGTGGCCGAGTACGACCGCCTCATGGCCCGGATGGTGGCCGCCGGCGCCGCCATCTCGCTGCCACGGCGCCCGCGCAGCTACCTGTTCCGCTCGGACGCCTCGGACGTGGCGCGGCTGGAGGACCGGACCTTCATCAGCTGTCCCGACCCCGACGATGCCGGCCCCACCAACATCTGGATGGCGCCCGACGAGCTGAAGGAGCGCATGCGGGCGCTGTTCGCCGGGTGCATGGCCGGCCGGACCCTGTACGTGATCCCGTTCTCCATGGGCCCCATCGAGTCGCCCCTGGCGCGCATCGGCGTGGAGCTGACCGACAGCCCCTACGTGGTGTGCAGCATGCACACGATGACGCGCGTCGGCACGCGCGTGCTGGAGCGCCTGGGCGACGACGGCGAGTTCGTGCCCTGCCTGCACTCGGTGGGGGCGCCGCTGCACGACGGCCAGCCGGATGTCCCGTGGCCCTGTGCGCCGGTGGAGACGAAGTACATCAGCCACTTCCCGCACGAGAACCTGATCTGGTCCTTCGGTTCCGGGTACGGGGGCAACGCCCTGCTGGGCAAGAAGTGCCTGGCCCTGCGCATCGCCTCCAACCTGGCCCGCCACGAGGGTTGGCTGGCCGAGCACATGCTCATCCTGCGGCTGATCAGTCCCGCCGGCAAGCGCTACCACATCGCCGC
Organism: uncultured Gemmatimonadaceae bacterium; assembly: GCA_964591015.1. Classification (GTDB taxonomy): domain Bacteria; phylum Latescibacterota; class UBA2968; order UBA8231; family UBA8231; genus SLHA01. The sequence goes on along the minus strand of CAZPXM010000023.1, from coordinate 18,378 downwards.
GGCGTTCCCGTCGGCGTGCGGGAAGACCAACCTGGCCATGATGCAGCCCACGGTGGCGGGCTGGTCATGCGAATGCATCGGGGACGACATCGCCTGGATGCGGATCGGCGCGGACGGCCGCCTGCACGCCATCAACCCCGAGACCGGCTTCTTCGGTGTGGCGCCGGGCACCTCCGCGCGCTCGAACCCGATGGCGATGGCGTCGCTGAGCGAGAACTGCATCTTCACCAACTGCGCGCTGACAGCCGACGGGGACGTGTGGTGGGAAGGGATGACGGAGCGCCCGCCGGCGCGGCTGGTGGACTGGAAGGGGCGGGCGTGGAGGCCGGGCGGCGACGGACCGGCCGCGCATCCCAATGCGCGCTTCACGGCGCCGGCACGGCAGTGTCCGGTGATGGCTCCCGACTGGGAAGACCCGGACGGGGTACCGATCGACATCCTGATCTTCGGCGGCCGGCGGAGCCACGTGGCCCCGCTCGTGCTGGAAGCCTTCGACTGGGACCACGGCGTGTACCTGGGAGCCACGGCCGCTTCGGAGACGACCGCGGCCACCACCGGGGCGCTGGGGAACCTGCGCTACGACCCCTTCGCCATGCTGCCCTTCTGCGGCTACAACATGGGCGACTACTTCGCCCACTGGCTGGCGATGGGCGATCGCCTGGGGGCCAAGGCACCGCGCATCTTCCGCGTCAACTGGTTCCGCCGCGGCCGCGACGGCCAGTGGCTGTGGCCGGGCTTCGGCGACAACAGCCGCGTCCTGAAATGGATGTGCGCCCGGATCGACGGCAGGGCGGCGGCGCAGGTGACGCCGGTGGGGTACGTGCCCGGCCCCGACGACCTGGATCTGGCGGGTCTGGACCTGACGCCAGCGGATCTGCGCGAGCTGCTCGGCATCGACGTGGCGGCGTGGCGCGGCGAACTGGCCGGAGTGCGGGCGCACTTCGCTCGGTTCGCAGCGCGGCTGCCGAAGCGACTCGGCGAGCAGCTCGAGGCCACGGAACGACGGCTCGCCGCCGCGAGCCAGCAGCGATGAACGAGCTCGCCGCGCTCCCCCCACGACTCCGCGCCGCGACGCGGACGATACGCGTGCTGGGCGTGGAGTACCGGCATCTCCCCCTCGGCGCCGATGGCGACCTGTATGTGACGCGCCACGGGCTGGGGCTGATCGACTGCCTGCTGCCGGTCAACCACTGGGCGGACAAGGAGTGGTTCGAGCACAACGCGCAGCGGCTGTCGGGGACCAGCAGCATCTACCGCGTGTGGACCAAACCGGCCAACGGGCGCCAGCGGCAGATCGTCATCAAGTGGAACCGGATGGGCCAGGAGATTCCCGGCGACGAGTTCGTCGACGCCGAGTTCAACAGCCCCTTCGAGGAGTTCTCGCTGGTGATGGATCTGCGCGAGACGGATCTGGGCCGGAAGGTCAGGATCTTCACCCAGAAGCCGCTGGCCATCTTCGTGCCGGCGACGCGGATGGAGATCTGGCGGACGGGGCGCAAGGAATACGTCATGCAGAGCAAGATCGACAAGCACGTGGAGATCGAGCTCGACATGCACCGCCTGTACGCGGTGATCTACGAGTGGATCAAGGGGGTGGATGCCGTCGAGGCGCAGGCGGCGGGGCTGCTGGACGAGCAGGCGGTGGAGACGCTGACGCGGGCCGCGCACGCGCACATCGAGGCGCGGGGGTTCACGGTGCTGGACCGCAAGCCGCATCACGTCATCCTGCGCCAGCGCCGCGGGGGCGAGTTGCTGCGCGACCGCAGGGGTCGCGTTCCGCATGCCATCGTCGACTACGAGCTGCTCCAGCGCACGGCCGCGCACGAGAGCGCGGTGCGCCGCGAGAAGCGCAGCGACTACCTGCGCAAACAGCGCGATCGGTTCGTCATCGAGACCCCGAAGGTGCTGCCCTCGCATCTGCACTACATGAACATCTTCGGCGTGGGCTACATCTACGGCGAGGCGCAGAGCACGGGCGGCGAGCTGTGGGTGGTGGGCAAGGACCCCGACCTGTTCGACTACTTCCTGCCCGAGCGCTGGGAGAAGTCGCCGCGCACGCGCCTGTCGTCGGTGCACGAGGCGTTCTACACCCGGACCAAGGACAACATCCACCTGACGTGGAAGGTGTCCCGCGTGGGCATCGTGCCCAACGTCGATCCGTTCAAGGAGGACGAGCGGGCGATCCTCGAGTTCGGCTACAACAGCCCCTTCGAGGAGGTGGCGGTGGCGCTGCGCCTGTCGAACGGCGGCGTGCCCACGACCTATCCCCGGGCCGTGTACAAGGCAGGCGTGGCCTCGGGCATCTCCGACTCGCTGTTCGATCCGGGCCGGTACGAGTCCCACCGCCACCTGGTGACCCCGCGCGGCACGCCCGTGCTCGATCCCAAGGGCGACTACATCACGATCTGGGGGTACTGGAACGGGCCCGACGAGAAGCTGGCCGCGAACGACGGCGACTACGTCGAGGGCATCAACGCGCTCCGGGCCTGGCGGGACGGGCTCATCACCGAGGACATTTACGTGGAGCTGATGCGCCGCGTGCACGAGCGACTGACGGCGCTGCAGGTGGAAGACCTGAATCTGCGCGGCACCCATATCCTGCTGTCGCGCCGGGTCAGCACGGGCGAACTGGTTCGCGACGCGGACGGACTCCCGGAGACGCGGATCTGCAACTTCGAGCTGCTGCGCGTGACCGCAGGCTGGGGTGACTGAGGCGCCCGGATGCCGGTGTCGCGCGCGGGCCGTCCGTGTCGGTTCTCCCGCACCTCCCTCCCCGAGTCGTCGCTGAGGCTTCGCAGGGCTTGTCGCCGAGGCGAGCGAGGCGCCGGTGAAGCGGGGCCGCTGGCGCCCCGCCCGGCGGTCGCCGCGGCCCCGCGGCGGCGAGGTCCGCGTCCGGGGGCAGGCTCAACCCGAGTCCTCCGAGCCACCGGCGGGCCGTGCGCCCCCAGCGACCGCGTCAGTGGTGACGGAGCCACGGGCCGGCACGGCGCCGGAGTGCCCAACACGGAGACCGAGGCGGCATGCTGAGGCGCCCCCCCGGCAGTGCGCCCGAACCCGAGACCCGCGCCGCGGCCGCGCCGCGCGGCGTGACGATGCGCGCGATCGGCACCGGTCTGGTGCTGAGCGCCTTCATGGCGGTGGCCATCCCCTACGGCGACATGGTCATCAAGGGGTCGCAGATGGGGATCTGGAACACGAATCCCGCCGCGATCTTCCTCTTCTTCGTGCTCACGGGCGTGGCCAACGTGGGCCTGCGGGCGATCCACCGGCCGCTGGCCCTGGATGCCAGCGAGCTGGCGGTGGTCTACATCATGCTGCTGATCGCCAACACGCTGCCGGCGCGGGGATTCGTGGCGCTGATCATGCCGGTAGCCACCGGGGCTGCGTACTACGCCAGCCCCGAGAACGAGTGGGCGGAACGCGTGCTGCCGTACCTGCCGGACTGGGTGACCGTGCAGGATCCCCAGGCGGTGCGCGACTACTACGAGGGACTGGGCGAGCGCGGGGCGGGGATCCCGTGGGGAGCGTGGGTCCGGCCTCTGGGCTACTGGGTGCTGTTCGGGCTGGCGCTCTACCTGGCGATGATCTCGGTGGCCGTCATCCTGCGCCGGCAGCGGATTCAGCGGGAGCGCCTGGTCTACCCGATGATGCAGCTGCCGATGCACATGCTGGCCGACCACGAGCGGGCGGTGATCCCGCCGTTCTTCCGCAACCCGCTGATGTGGATCGGCTTCCTGATTCCGTGCGCGATCAACAACCTCAACGCGCTGCACCACTACTACAATGTCCTGCCGGCCATCAGCATGGATTTCGGCACCGTGCCGCTGTTCCGCAACTCGGTCGCCGTGAACTTCACGCTCAGCTACACGGTGATGGGGTTTTCCTACCTGATCAGCCGGAACGTGGCCGCCGGGCTGGTCTTCTTCTACCTGCTCAACGTGGTCCAGCAGGGCGCGTTCCGCGTGCTCGGCGTGCAGATCTCGCCGGGGCCCGTCGGAGCGTTCGGACACTACGCGCAGGCGATCGTGGTCTACCAGGCCATGGGCGCGATGATCGTCCTGGTGCTGATGGGGCTGTGGCAGGCGCGGCAGCACCTGCGCGCGGTGGTCCGCAAGGCGGTCACGGGCGATCCAGCGATCGACGACAGCGACGAGATGATGAGCTACCGGCAGGCAGTACTCGGTCTGGCGCTGGGGGTGGCGGTGATGAGCGTCTGGCTGTGGGCTGCCGGCCTGGCCTGGTGGCTCGTGCCGCTGCTGTTGTTCGCGTGTTTCGTGCTGTTCCTCACCGTGACGCGGGTGGTGGTGGAGGGCGGGGTCGCGGTGATGTTCCCGCCGATCACCGGCCCCGATTTCACCGCGGCGGCGGTGGGCACCAGCCTGCTGGGGCCGCGTGGCAGCGCCGCCATTGCCACCACGTACGTCTGGGGAACGGATATCCTGCTGCTGTTGATGACCTCGTGCAGCAATGGCCTGCGCCTTGCCGACCAGTTCGTCCAGCGCCAGCGGCGGCTCTTCTGGGCCATCGTGGCGACGATCCTCGTCACGATCGGCGTGTCTCTGTGGGTCCGCCTGGCCGCCGGCTACGAGCACGGGGCCATCAACCTGAACAGCTTCTATGCGGACAACTGCGCGCAGTACCCCTATCGCTTTCTGGCGGCGGCAGTGGCCGAACCCGGCCCGCCGCACGCGGACGGTCTGGTCCAGGTGGCGGTGGGGGCAGCGATCATGGCAGGGCTGGAGGTGCTCCACTACAGATTCCTGTGGTGGCCCTTCCACCCGCTCGGATACCCCGTCAGCGCGGCCTTCGGCAGCATGTGGTTCGGCCTGCTGGTCGCCCTGATCGTCAAGAGCATGGTGCTCAAGTACGGGGGCCCGCAGCTCTATCGGCGCACGATCCCCTTCTTCCTGGGTGCGATCCTCGGCGAGATCGTGCCCGCAGGCGTCTGGCTGATCATCGACTACTTCACCGGCATGAACGGCAACGTGCTCGGCACGTTCATGGTCTGACGACCCGCGGGCCCCTCCCGCTGCCTGCCGGCCGTGGCGCGGCACGCAGAGGCCGGGCGCGGGGCCGGCAGGCGGGCGGACGCCGTAGGGGTCGCCGCGCGGGGCGGCGGCACTCAGGCGACGCGGTGCCGGTCCGCCGAGGCGCGGAGCCGTTCAGCGGGGACGAGCACGTAGCCCACGGCGGCGCGTTCCAGCCAGACCCGTTCGAGATCGCGGCGGCAGTAGGCGCGGCGGACGCTGTGATCGTCGGGCGCGGCCGGATCGTTGGCGATGACGCGGCTGCCATCGACGCCGCACAGCACGATGAGGTGGCCGCTGGAGCGAGCGATCGGGGCGCCGGGCAGCTCGCCCGCCTCGAAGCGGATCGAGGCGATCACCGGGCAGCCCCGGCAGAGCAGCCACTCGAGGCTGTCGAGATCCGGGAAGTGCAGCAGCAGGCCGATGAGCCCGTGGCGCGCGGCGGCCTGGATGTTGGCGGGCCACACCCCGTACAGCCCCGTGGGAGCGTGGTGCACCGCCTCGATCACCCGGTACACGTCGACCTGGCGGCCGTAGTGCTGCAGCAGCATGCTGAGGCAGGTCGGCGAGCACACGCGATTCGCCAGCGCCGGGTCCAGGCGCATCTGGCTGCGCGCGGGCACCTGGACGAGCAGCCGCTGCGCCCGGGGGGCAGGGCGTGCCGGGGCGCGCGGCGCAGGCCCGGCGCCGGCAGCGTGGCGCACGGACACGGCCGCCAGCGCGGGCGCGGACTGGATCGCCGCCGGATCGCCGGCGACCACCAGGCGCACCGTGGCCCGGCGCAGGGGCCCGGCGATGCGCAGCAGGTCGGTCTCCGTCCGCACCACGGGTCCGGGTGCGGGTCGGGGCGCCGCAAGACTCGCAGGCATCGTGCCCACGGGATCCAGCCACGCCGTGTGCACCCCGGCCTCGGGCTCGGCCTCGTACTCCAGACCGAACTGGTAGCCGACAGCCCCGCGGCTGCAGTAGCACGGCAGGATCTCGCGCAGGTCTCCCAGGAGTCTCTCTGGCACTTCCCAGCGCCAACCTGACGCCTCGGCGCCCTGCTGCCAGCGCACAGGCATGGCGTCGGCCAGCTCCACGCTGTCGGGGACGAGGAGCCGACAGGCCTGCGGGTCCAGAGCCTGATGTGCCAGCGCGACGGTGGTCCAGGTCGGCGCCAATGCGCGAGCCTCCTGCGGCCGGTGCCTCTGGTGCGTGCCGGGCACAGTAACGAACTCACCCGGCGCGCAGGCAAGAGCGTTCGGCGAGGCTGAGACGCTGCCCTGGAGTGCGTCCGTGCGGTTGGCTTAATTGGGGGGCGTACAGGAGACCGACCGAACTGGCCAAGGAGAAGATGCCATGGACATGCACCTTTCGCCGGACGGCAACGATCGCTGGAGCGGCTTGCTGCCGGAGCCCAGTGCCGACGGCACGGACGGGCCGCTGGCCACGTTCGCCGGGGTGCGCGACCGGCTGCGACTGCTGCGCGGGCGTCTGTACAATCCCCGGTGGGGGCGGGCCGATGCCTGGCTGGATGGACCGCTCACGGTGCACGTTCGCGGCGGCGTGTACCCGGTGCGCGAGCCCATCGTGTTCGGCCCCGACGACAGCTACCCGATCACCTTTCGCGCCTGTGCCGGCGAGCGGCCGATCGTCGATGGCGGCACGCGGATCACGGCGTGGGAGACGACCACGGTGAACGGCCGCTCCGCGTGGGTGGCAGACCTCGCCGAGGTTCGCGCGGGCTCGTGGTACTTCCGCGAGCTGTTCGTCGATGGCCAGCGGGCGCCCCGCCCGCGCTGGCCGCGGCAGGGCCTGTGCCGCATGGAGTCCGCGCCGGGCATGCCGGAGCGCGCCGGCTGGGGCGAAGGCGGCTACACCCGCTTCGTGGCCGCCCCGGGCGACCTGGATCGCTTCAGCGACTGGCGCGACGTCGAGGTCGTGTACGTCCACTTCTGGATCGAGGAGCGCTCGCCGATCGTCGACTTCTGCCCGCAGACGCGCCTGGTCACCATGGCGCGCCCGAGCCGTGCGCCCCTGGTGGGTACGCATGGCAGCCAGCTGGCGGACTACTACCTGGACAACGTGCGGGAAGCGCTCTCCGAACCCGGCGAGTGGTACCTGGAGCGCAGCGCGGGCAAGCTCTACTACCTGCCCAAGGACGGGCAGATCCCCGAGACCACCGAGGTCTGGGCGCCCCGCTGCCTGCAGTTGCTGGCCCTGTGCGGCGATCCCGATGCGCGCCGGCCGGTGGCGCACATCCGGTTCGAGGGCATCACGTTCCGCCACACGGACTGGCGCCACCCGGACGAAGCCGAGACGCCCCTGTACGGCTCCTGGCGCCTGGGGCCTACCGGGCCCGACGACCGTTCGTTCGGCAAGCGGCATTCGCGTGGCCACCACGCCGCGGCGTCGCAGGCGGCATGCGACATCCCCGGCGTGATCGCGCTGGAAGGCGCGCGTTGCTGCGCCCTGCACGACTGCACCGTGGAGCACGTCGGCTGGTACGCGGTGGACATCGGCGACGGCTGCGAGCAGATCGACGTGGCGCATTGCACGCTGCGCGATCTGGGCGCGGGCGGCGTGAAGATCAACGGCGCCGCCGCGCGCGACCCCGACGTGGCGCGGCGCCGCACAGGATGCTGCCGCATCGCCGACAACGAGATCGTGGCGGGCGGGCGGGTGTTCCATTCGGCGGTGGGCGTCCTGAGCATGAACGCGTTCCAGATGGAGATCGTGCACAACCACATCCACGACCTGTACTACACCGCGGTGTCCTGCGGCTGGGAGTGGGGCTACCAGGAGAACGTCAGTCGCGACAACCTGATCGGCTGGAATCACATCCACGACATCGGCCAGGGGCTGCTCAGCGACATGGGCGGCATCTACACGCTGGGCGTTCAGCCCGGCACCGTGCTGCGCAACAACCTGATCCACGACATCCGCTCGGCCCACTACGGCGGCTGGTGCATCTACCCGGACGAGGGTTCCAGCCACCTGCTCATCGAGCACAACGTCTGCTACGACGCCGACCGCAACGCCTTCCACCAGCACTACGGCCGGGAGAACGTGATCCGCAACAACGTGTTCGCCTTCGGGGGCGAAGCGGTCTGCACCTACTCGGTGCGCGAGCCGCATCGAGGTTTCAGCTTTCTGCGCAACATCCTGGTCACGCAGGGCAAGCCGATCTGGAACCGGGTGCGCGTGGACGCGGGCGGCAGCCTGGCCGAGGAGCGCCAGCGCCTGCTGTGCGACCTGAACCTGGTCTTCGACACAGCCGGGCAGGAGCCGACCGTCGAGGGTGGCGGCAGGTCGCTGGGCTTCCGCGCCTGGCAGCAGGCAGGCCTGGACACGCACTCGATCTGCGCCGACGCCCGGTTCGCCGACCTGGCGCACAGGGACCTGCGTCTGTTGCCCGACTCGCCCGCCTGGGCCCTGGGGTTCGAGCCCATCGACCTGAGCCAGGTCGGGCCGCGCCCCAAGGCGCCAGGCTGCTGATATCGGGCCGCTGGCGCCGCGATTCTGGCCCATCTTGAGCCAGGCTGCCGTTGCGAGCCGGCCAATCTGTGGCTACGCTTACGGCGCCATCGCCATGGCTGGGTCGTGGCGCGGAGCATGGTGCGAACCGGACAGGCAGGAGACAGGATGAGCGCAGCACGGGAGCGGCTGGAGACGATCTTCGGAGACGTGGTGGCGCGCAACCCTGGCGAGATCGAGTTCCACCAGGCCGTGCGCGAGGTGCTCGAATGCCTGGCACCGGTGCTGGAGCGCTACCCGCGGTACGCCGAACACAAGATCATCGAGCGCATCTGCGAGCCGGAGCGACAGATCATCTTCCGCGTTCCCTGGGAGGATGACCGGGGCGAGATCCACATCAACCGCGGCTTCCGCGTGCAGTTCAACAGCGCCCTGGGGCCCTACAAAGGAGGACTGCGCTTCCACCAGTCGGTGAATCTCAGCATCATCAAGTTCCTCGGCTTCGAGCAGATCTTCAAGAACGCGCTCACCGGGCTGCCGATCGGCGGGGGCAAGGGGGGAGCGGATTTCGATCCGAAGGGCAAGAGCGACAGCGAGGTCATGCGGTTCTGCCAGAGCTTCATGACCGAGCTGTACCGGCACCTTGGCGAGTACGTGGACGTGCCGGCCGGCGACATCGGCGTGGGCAGGCGCGAGATCGGCTATCTGTTCGGCCAGTACAAGCGCCTGACCGGCAAGTACGAGTCCGGCGTGCTGACCGGCAAGGACCCGGCGTGGGGCGGGGCTCTGGTGCGCCGCGAATCCACGGGCTACGGCGCGGTCTACTTCGTCAACGAGATGCTCAAGGCGCGCGGCGACAGCCTGGAGGGGAAGACGTGCGTGGTCTCCGGCGCGGGCAACGTCGCCATCTACACGATCGAGAAGATCCACCAGCTGGGCGGCAAGGTGGTGGCTTGCTCGGACTCGTCCGGGTTCGTGTATCACGAGAAGGGCCTGGATCTGGCTCTGATCAAGCAGCTCAAGGAGGTCGAGCGGCGCCGCATCAAGGACTACGCCGACGTGCACCGGGATGCGGTCTACACCGCGGGCGGCGACATCTGGGCCGTGCCGTGCCAGGTGGCGATGCCGTCGGCGACGCAGAACGAGCTGGACGAGCGTCACGCCCGCACGCTGGTCGCCAACGGCGTCATCGCGGTCGGCGAGGGTGCGAACATGCCGACGACCCCGGCGGGCGTGCGCGTGTTCGAGCAGGCCGGGGTGGCCTTCGGCCCTGGCAAGGCGACCAATGCGGGAGGCGTGGCCACCTCGGCGCTGGAGATGCAGCAGAACGCCAGTCGCGACTCGTGGACCTTCGAGTACACCGAGCAGCGCCTGGCGGAGATCATGAGGAACCTGCACCAGGTCTGCTGGGAGACGGCCGCAGCCTTCGGGCACCCCGGCAACTACGTCGTCGGCGCGAACATCGCCGGCTTCATGCGCGTGGCCGAGGCGATGGTCGCCCTGGGGCTGGTGTAGCCGGGCGCCGGGTGGCTCCGGCACGGCGCGGGGTCGGTCCCTGCGGCCGATGGCGGCACCGGCAGCGGACTGGCAGGCCCGCCGGGCCGCCGCTTGCCGCGGCGACTCCTTCCCTGTGCTCTTCCGCATGGACGACTGGTCGCCCACGACCGGCTGCGCCGGTCTCGATGCGCTGCTCACCGGCCTGCGCCTGGGCGACAACGTCGTCTGGCGCACCGATTCGCTGGCTTCCTACCGCACGTACGTCGAGGCGCTGGCGCGGGGTGCGGGACCGTACCCCGTGCACTACTTCCGCTTTGCGGCCCATGCCGCGGTCCTCGGCGCGGGCCCCGGCGTGCAGGTGCACGCTCTCGATCCCGAGGCGGGCTTCGAGGACTTCATCGCGCGCGTCCATGCCGTGATCGAGCCCGCGGGCGCTCGCGCCTACCACGTGTTCGACTGCCTGTCCGACCTGGCCGCTGACTGGTACAGCGACACGATGCTGGGCAGCTTCTTCCAGCTGACGTGTCCCTTCGTCCTGCATGTGGGCAGCATCGCCTACTTCTCGATCCGCGGACAGACCCATGGGGCGCGCACGCTCGATCTGATCCAGAAGACGGCGCAGATCGTCATCGACCTGTACCCGCATCGAGGCGCCCTCTTCCTCCATCCCATCAAGGTGGACCAGCGCCACACGCCCAGCATGCACCTGCTGCACCAGGTTGCGGGCGACCGGCTCGTTCCGGTGAACTCCAGCGCCGTCACCACCGAGGTGCTGCAGGCCGCCGGAGATCGGCTGCTGGCTGCCGAGCCCGAGCGGGCGGGGGTCTGGCAGCGCACGTTCCGCGAGGCGGAGCAGCTCTTCGCGGGCGCCGCTGCGGAAGGGGCGACCCGTGCCGCCGCCGATGCCGCCTTCGACCACCTGCTGCGCATGACCGTGGCGCGCGACGGCCCGATGCTGGAGCTGGCCCGCCGCCATCTGCGGCAAGCCGATGTCCTGCGCATCGGCAGGCGGCTGGTCGGCACCGGCCTGATCGGCGGCAAGGCAGTCGGCATGCTGCTGGCCCGTGCCATCCTCGAGCAGGCGGACCCGCGCTGGCACGAGCTGCTGGAGCCGCACGATTCCTTCTTCGTGGGCTCGGATGTCTTCTACACCTTTCTGGTGGAGAACGACGTCTGGTGGATCCGACAACAGCTGGGCAGCTCGAGCACGTGGCAGGCGGACGCCGAGGAGGGACGCCGGCGCATCCTGCGCGGCGCCTTCTCCGCGCCCACCGAGCAGCAGCTCGGCAAGGTGCTGGACTACCTCGGCCAGTCGCCGTTCATCGTGCGCTCCAGCAGTCTGCTGGAAGACAACTTCGGCAACGCGTTCTCGGGCAAGTACGAGAGCGCCTTCTGCACCAACCAGGGCGAGCGCGCGCAGCGCCTGCAGGCGCTGCTCGACGCGGTGCGGCGGATCTACGCCAGCTCGATGGCTGCCGAGGCGCTGCACTACCGCCGCCAGCGCGGCCTGCTGGCGCACGACGAGCAGATGGCGCTGCTGATCCAACGCGTGTCGGGGTCGCTGCGGGGGCACCGCTTCTACCCGGATCTGGCCGGAGTCGGCCTGAGCCACAATCCGTACGTGTGGCATCGGGCCATCGATCCCCGCGCTGGCCTGGTCCGGCTCGTGTACGGGCTGGGGACGCGCGCGGTGGAGCGGGCCGACGACGACTACACGCGCATCGTGGCGCTCGGTGCGCCCGAGCTGCGCCCCGAAGCCACTCTCGATCAGGTGCGGCGCTACGCGCAGCACCGCGTGGATGTGCTGGACCTGCAGGCCGGCGAGCTGCGCGCGGAGCTGTTCCCGAGTCTACTCGAGGAGGGAGTGCCAGCGGCCATCGAGCTGAGCACGTCGCGCGATCACGACCTGGAGCGGCAAGCGCGCCAGCGTGGCCAGACGATCCCGGTCTGTCCCGTGCTGACCTTCGACGGGTTGCTGCGCCGGACGAGCTTCGCGGCGGACATGCGGGCGCTGCTGCGGACCCTGGAACAGGCGTACCGGTGCCCCGTCGATATCGAGTTCACGGCCAATGTCGGCGGTGGGGGCGGTTACCGCCTCAATCTGCTCCAGTGCCGACCGCTGCAGGTCAGGGAAGGGGACAGCGTCGACAGCGCCCCGCCAGACGTGCCGCCGGAGCGGGTGCTGCTCGCCTCGCGGGGGCCGGTCATCGGCCGCAGCCGGCGCGCGCGCGTGGACCGGATCGTCTACGTCGACCCTGCCGCCTACTCCCGGCTGCCGCAGCGCGATCGGTACGCCGCCGCGCGCCTGCTCGGGCGCGTCGTGCACGCCAGCGACATGCGGGGCCGGACGGTGGCGCTGATCGGTCCGGGGCGTTGGGGGACCAGCACGCCATCGCTGGGAGTTCCCGTCAGCTTCGCCGAGATCGACGCGGTCGCCATGCTGTGCGAGGTGGCCGGCCTCGGGCAGGAGCTGATCCCTGACGTGTCGCTGGGGACGCATTTCTTCAACGATCTGATCGAGGCGGACATCCTGTACGTGGCCCTGTTCCTGCAGCAGCCTGGGGCGGCGGTCCAGCAGGAGGCGCTGAGCGGTTCGCGCAATCTTCTGGGCGAGCTGATCGCTGACGCCACTGGCTGGCAAGACCTGATCCGCGTGGTGGATCCCGGCACCTGCGGCCGGGGCCGCACGCTGGTCCTGCATGCCGACTCGCTGGCGCAGCAGGTCCTGCTGTACTGGCCGGAGAGCGAAAAGTCAGCGTGAGCTGCCGGCCTCCGGGCGCTCGCTGGCGCGGGGCCCCGCGGCCCGGGCCCCGGCTGCCTGGGACCCGGCTGTCGGCCGACGTCCGCGTCCGGCAGGCTCCCGCGGCGCGACGCGGCGCGCCGCAGGCGCCTCAGAAGTAGTACCGAGCTCCTACGGCCGCACCCAGGTCCAGCCGCGTCGCGGGCGCCAGGTCCAGCAGGGGAACCAGTTCGACGAAGAAGTCCACCGGAGCCGCCGGCGCGAAGCCGGTGAGGCCAATCGGCAGGCGCAGGCTCGCCCGGTTCTGGTCGCCCGCCCGCACCTGGCCTCCCAGCCCGTAGTGCAGGGCAGGCCTGGCCTGGGCCACGTCCCCGTCCAGATGGGTACGCGCCGCCTCGGTCAGGTCGCGATGGCGCAGGTAGTCTGCGTGGAGGTGCACGGCGCCGTGGCTGCGGAATGTCCAGGCCACGGCCGCCGCGGCGTAGCCGCCCCGCGCGAGGCGCGTCTTGGCGCACAGCCCCGTGGGATCGCCGGCGATGATGCCCACGCCGAGCGGCTCGCCGCCGCACGGGCCGGCACCGCACGCCAGCAGCAACGCGCCGGCTACCGCCAGCCGCAGCGACGCAACCCACGGAAGGCGACGGCCGGCTGGCCGCCCGCTGCCCGGCCGCCGGGCGACGCTCGACGCGGGAGGTGCACCACGCGGATCCGCGACGGCACTGGTCGGCATCTTGGTCACCATGGAAGGGGCACGCCCAGCTCCGCAGCGGCCCGCTCCAGGACTCGCCGGTGATCGTCGCCCACGGGGATCCCCGCCCGCTCGTACTCCTGGCGAAGCGCCTCTTCCCGGGCACCGGCCATGTAGGCCCGGTCGAATCCCGGCAGCGGCCGCAGCGCGGCCACCGCGCGCGCGTACGCGGCCATCTCCCGGCGGAAACGCGCCGGTTCGTCGAACAGATCGAGGCGCACGGCCAGCACCAGGGCGCCCTGGTTGGCGCCGGGGTAGGCCCATGGCCGCTGCGCCGGATCGATGGTCAGGCCGGACAGCAGGCCGCCCCAGCTCTGGCATACCTCGCCCATGCCGATGCAGCGGAGGACCAGCCCCGGCGCCAGAGCCGCGATGTCCTCGCGGTGCCCATCGTTCTCGTACAGGTCGTGCATGGTGCCGAAGTCCAGCACCAGCGCGGCGTCCTCGCCCGCCGGCGCGCTGAACGCCATGGGCGAGCCGCCGCCGGCGTCGTACAGCGGCGCCCCAGGCTTCAGGTGGAGCTGGTGGCCCGAGGTCACGTAGCACAGCAGATCGTGCCGGCAGGCCAGGCGCGCGTAGATCCCGGCAGCGCCGAAGTGGCCGTGGTTGCGCGTGACGCCCGCTGCCATGCCGCCGGCCAGCGCCTTGGCGATGACGCGCTCGGTCGCGGCGCGCGCCGGGAAATACCCCAGGCCGCCGTCGCCGTCGACGAGCACGCTGACGGCTGTCTCGCGCACGACCCGCAGCTCGGGACGGCCGTTCAGCCTGCCGTCCCTGATCAGGCGCGCGTAGGTGGCCACCTGGCGGGTGCCGTGGCTGAAGTTGCCCCGCAGGTCGTTGCCCACCAGCATCTCGCCGAGCTCCCGGGCCAGCCCGGGATCCAGGCCCGCGGCCGTGGCCAGCGCCACGGTGAGCTCCTCCAGGCGCCGGCACGGCACGCGGATCGCCGCGGCCGGCGGGTTGTTCATGTGTCCGAAGGCCCTGTCCATGTGCCTCCTGGCGGCGATCAGCCGCCGCGCTCGATCATCCCGATCACCGCGCGCATCCAGCCCAGGGCGTAGGCCATGCCGGCATGCCAGGGCGCGGCGCAGCTCATCTCCGGCGAGTGATCGGGGATGAGCACGCCGTCGAACCCGTTCTCGTAGTACAGCCGCAGGGCGCGCACCATGTCCACGTCGCCGTCGTCGATGAACGTTTCGTAGTACTCCGGCACGCGTCCTCTGACGTTGCGCAGGTGCACGTACGCGATCTTGCCCTGGGCGGTGTAGGCGCGGATGGCCTCGTACACGTCCATCTCGCCGTCCATCTCGGCGATCGTGCCCTGGCAGAACTCGGCGGCGTTGCAGTGGCTGGGCACCAGATCCAGCAGGCGCTGGTAGTGCTCCGGCTTGTACACCAGGCGGCCGGTGTGCCGCAGGGTGGGCAGCGGCGGATCGGCCGGATGCATGGCCAGGCGCACGCCGGCCTCCTCCGCGACCGGCACCAGCTCTTCCAGGAAACGCCGCAGGCGCTCCCACATGGTCTCTTCGGACACCTCGCCCAGCGTCCCCGCCGGCGCCTGCGGATCGTACACCGTGTTCCAGACATTGCCGAGCGGGACCTCGGTCTCCGGGGGCGCCAGCTGCTGGAAATACCCCGGCGAGCTGGCCCCGCCGCGGGCCCGGTTCACGGTGACCCGGCCCCAGACGTTGACCAGGCTGAAGCTGTAGCCCATGACGCCGATGCCCAGCCGGCCCATCGTGCGGATGAGCTGCTTCAGCCCCGCCATCTGCGCCTCGCGCCTGGGGCCGTCCAGCAGGACGTCGTACCAGTGCTCGACGTCGAAGTTCTCGATGGCGGCGAACTCCAGCCCCGCCTCGTTCATGTCGCGCTTCAGCCCGGCCAGCTCTGCTTCCGTCCACACCTGTTCGGGCGGCAGGCCCCGGCCTGGGCGGCGCGCGAATCCGGGCAGGTGGGCCACCACGTGCGTCGCGCCCGCCTGGCGCGCGAAGCGGTAGTTCTCCGGGGTCAGCAGGTTCGGATAGAGCCCCAGGCCGATCTTCATCCGCGTCTCGCTCATGTGCCGTGCTCGTCCTCGTCGAGACCGTACGCCGCCGCGATGGCGCTGCCGGGCTCGAACATCTCTTCGATGGGTCCCAACTGCTTCTCCAGCTCGCAGGGCGGCTCGTAGGTGTCCAGGTCGGCGCGGTCGCAGAAGCCGCGCGCCAGCTCCACGAAGTAGAGGAAGTTGCGCAAGGGGATGTCTGGCGGCACGCCGTGATCGACGTGGGGGATGTAGCCGCCGTGGCGCCAGGCAGTCCGGTAGCGCCGGGCGACTTCGGCGCGCAATTGCGCGCGGCCGAAGCGCAGCTCGCGCTTGTCGATGCCGCCGTGAATGTGGATGCCCGGGTACCGGGTCAGGATCTCCTCGGGGTCGTTGTGGGCGGCGATCTCGATGGGCTGGATGCCGTCGAGTGCCTCCGGATACAACACGTCGAGGATCTGGTTGTTGTACCCGTCGCTGTCCATGACCAGCGCCTCCACGCCGCGGTCGTGGAAGAACCGGTAGAGCTTGCGGTAGTTGGGCAGCAGGAACTCGCGCATGAGCGGCGGCGACATCATGGCCTGTTTCTTGAAGCCCATGTCCTCGTTGAGCATGACGATGTCCACCCGGATGTGGCGCAGGGGCTCGTCCAGCAGCTCCATGAGGAACCAGGCCCAGTAGGAAAACATCTCGTGCACGAGGTCGGGCTGGTCGTAGAACAGGTAGGACAGGCCGAGCATGCCCGTGTAGTCGCGGATCCCCCAGTAGATGCCGGGGATGACCAGCCGCACTGGCAGGTCGGAGCGATTGCACGCGTCGACGCAGTCGCGCCAGCAGGTACCCCCCGGCGGGTGCCACCCATACCCGTCCGGCCCGAGGTGCGGCGTGACCTCGTCCGGGGCCAGCGGGCGCGTGCGCTGCGGCGTGTGCGGATCCAGCCGCTCGCGCACGCGTCTCCAGCTCTCCCAGTCCTTCACCGCGAAGTCGATCCACCGGCGCGTGGCGAACCCCGCGGTGGGCTGGCGGATCGCGTCCTGGCGCGTGGCGCCCCAGCCGTCCACCCAGGTGCGGATGTTGCCGTGCTCCTCGATCACGCGCTCCTCGAAGAGCGGATGCACGCCGGTGTAGAACTTCCCGACCCCCATGAACCCGTCTTCCCGCACCAGCTCCGCCCACCGCCGCTGTTGCTCCTCGCTGAGGCCCTGCTTGCGCCAGGCAGCGAAGGTGGCGGCCCGCGGCCCGCCGAACACGTAGGGAATGCGGTCGATGGGCTCGCGGCGGATGAGGGCGCCCATGCGTTCGCGTGGTGTCATGGCGGCTTCTCCAGGGCACGATGCGCGGGCGGGCTCTGCCCGGGCAGCGTGCATGATTGTGGTCCGTGGCGACGGGCGCGTCAAGGTGCCGGTCCAGCGCGGTCAGGCCGCGCCGGCCGGCTGACGCCCCGGGGCCGCTCCCGTCGGCACGGCGGCCGCGCAGGTGGCGCGAGCCGGTGGCCGGCCGCGGAACGAGGCGGCGAAGAAGGCCAGCGTCAACACGGTGACGATGGCGGGCACCGCGAAGACGACGCGCCAGTCCCGTCCACCCGCTGGCAGCGCGCAGGCATCGTACACACGGCCGGCCAGCACCTGACCCAGCAAGGCGCCCACGCCCCCGCGCGCGAACGTCAACAGCCCCTGCGCGCTGGCGCGGTATTCCGGTTCGCTCAGCTCCTCCACGGCGATGACCAGGCCGATGAAGTAGAACGTGAAGATGAAGCCGTGCGCACCGATCGAGCCGATCACCAGCCAGGCCGGCCCGCCCAGCGCGAAGGCGCCGAAGCGCAGCGCCTGGGCGCCCATGCCGATCATCAGGATGCGCTTGAGACCGTGCCGGCGCAGCGAGGATGCCAGCCCGAGCAACACCACCACCTCGACCACCTGACCCAGGCTCTGCGCCCAGTTCGCCGTGCTGGGTGTCAGGTTCAGGCCTGTGGGATCGATGAGGAACAGGAAGGCGAAGTTGTAGTAGAACGGGCTGGCAGCCGAGGAGATGAAGGCGATGGCCACGATGATGGCGAAGTCGCGGTGGCGAAGCAGGCGGAAGGCGGACAGGAACGCGTAGGGGCGCCGGCCGGCGACTGCCCCGGCATTGCCCGCTCCAGGTGGGGTGTGCGGCAGGGTGAACGAGTACAGCCCGGACAGCACGAACAGCGCGTTGCCGGCCAGCAGCGAGTCGCCCAGGTGCGCGGCCTGGTCGTCCCACAGGCGCAGGTACAGGCTGAGGCCCCAGCTCACCGCGATCCAGCCGATGGTGCCCCACACGCGCACGAACCCATACCGTTCGGAGCGGCCCAGATGATAGAAGGCGACGACGTTGGTGAGCGTCATCCCCGGCAGCCGGATGACCGCGAACAGCAGCATGGCGGCCCAGAAGGCGCGGAAGTCGCGCGCGGCCCAGGCGGCCAGCAGCAACGGCGCGCTCAGCAGTTGGCAGGCCCCGAGGAACCGCTGGCTGGACCAGTACTGGTCGGCCAGCCAGCCGGCGATCACCGGCGAGACCAGGGCAGCCAGAGCGCCCGTGGCGTACACGTAGCTGATCTGCTGACCGGAGAACCCCAGCGCCCCCATGTAGCCGCTCAGCAACACCATGCCGGCACCCTCGGCCGCCTGGGTGAGGGCGAACATGGCGGACAGCCGCAAAGCCAACCAGGGTGGCGGTCTCATCGAGTCAGCGGGGCAGGTGCGGGGCGCAGCGGGACGCGGCGTGCAGGCGTGGCCGCTACCAGACGATGAGATGATAGGGTGGGCGGTGCTGCCGGCAAGCGGGCCAGATGGCCCGGCGCGCCCCTCGCGGCGGTTTGTCTGTGCACGGCGCGCGGCTCTTCCGCGCTCGCGCCGGCCTGCGG
>CAZPXM010000022.1:0-38156 GCA_964591015.1 uncultured Gemmatimonadaceae bacterium | reverse complement strand
CAGGCGGCGGTGGTATATTCGGACGCACAGCGGGCCGGTTTTGTCATCGCGCACAGGGTGTCGACGCCGTGGGCAGAGAAGAGCGCAGGGAGCAGATCCTGGAGAGCGCGGCGCGGCTGTTCGCCTCGCGGCGGTACGATGAAGTCCTGATGGACGACATCGCCCGCGAAGCGGGCGTCGCGAAGGGAACTCTGTACAGCCATTTCGCCGACAAGGAGGAGCTGTACTTCGCCGTCGTCTTCGAGGGGATCGCGCGGCTCAACGGCCGGCTGGAGATCCAGGCGAGCCGGTCGCTGGCCGCCCCGGAGGAGAAGCTGCACGACGCGATCGCCGCCATCGTCAGCTTTCTGCACCGGAATCGCTTCTTCTTCCGGCTGATGGCGGTCGAGGACGGCAAGGCCGAGAGCGGCCGCGGCGAGTACCGCCGGCGGTGGCACGAGGAGCGCCGGCGGCAGATGGAGGTGCTGGAGGCGGTGCTGCGGGCCGGTCAGGAGAGCGGCCAGTTCCGCATCGAGCACCTGCGCACCGAGGCTCAGATCCTGCGCGGCATGGTGCGCTCGGCGCTGCACTGCCACGAGGAGCGACTGAGCGTCGAGCAGATCGTCGAGACGATCATGCGGATCTTCCTGACCGGCGTGCGCGTACCGCGCTGACAGCGGGCTCGCGCCCGGCCTGCTGCCCTGCGGCACAGCCGGCGCGCCTCAGGCGGGGCGGTCGTGGCCGCACCACAGAGCATGGATCAGCTCGAGGGCGGCATCCACCACCATGCGACCGCTGCCCGGTGCGGTCCGGCACCAGGGCCCGAGCGACGTCTCGTACCCCCCCTCGAGGAAGGCCGCGGGCGTCGACAGGTAGCCGGCGTAGTCGTTGGCATAGCCCACCACCCAGCAGTGCGGGGCGGCGGCCTGCTGGCACAGCTCCTGGCCCAGTCCGGCGAACAGCTCGCCCGGGCACCCGGCCAGGGCCAGGTTGCCCACGCGCAGCACCTGCACGGGCACGGATACCGGCGCCGAGCCTGGCTCGATGGCGGCGAGCGCCTCCTCGGCGAGCCTGGCTTCCTGCAGGTGTTCCTGCCGCGCCGCGGCGGTGGTGGCCTGCGCCGCGGCCGCCTGGGCGGCGGCCTGCGCGGCCTGGTAGGGGGCTGGATCCGGCAGCGGTCGCACCGGCAGCGCCAGCTCCTGCCAGGCGGCAGCCAGTACCGCCGGCATGGCTTCCACCTCGGGCGCCCGCAGGCGCGCTACCTCGCCGATCACCGCGCCGGCGAGTATCTGGCCATAGCGGCTGACGTCGTCGAAGTCGGCCCGGTGGCCGCCCCGCAGCGGGTTGATGTCGCCGTCCGCGCCCTGCGTGAACAGGCAGTCCCGGCACTCGGCAGCGGCCTGCTCG
This sequence comes from uncultured Gemmatimonadaceae bacterium, assembly GCA_964591015.1. Taxonomy (GTDB): domain Bacteria; phylum Latescibacterota; class UBA2968; order UBA8231; family UBA8231; genus SLHA01. Next base: position 36,770 of record CAZPXM010000022.1, on the reverse strand, counting down.
ACCAGCGCGCAGGCGACGCCCGGATAGTCGGCCGAGATCCATGGCTGCGCCTGCACGCTGACGGCGTGACAGGCGAAGTTGGCGACCACCGAGTAGGTGCCGTCGGCGAACTCGAGGAGCAGGACGCCGGCTTCCTCGTCGACCAGTCCGGGGCGAAGCACGGGCGCCGGCGGCTCGCCGTGGGCGGGCTGGTGGTGCCGCCCGTCGGCCAGCAATTGCCGCCGGTTGGCGGCGATGCCGGGGGCGCGGGCCCTGCCGACCTTGAGGCGGACGGGCTGCAGCGCTTCCTGGGCGGCCGCCACGGTGCCGGCCAGCGTCTCGATCAGCCCTTCCAGCCAGTCGACAGCGCCGGCGACGCGATACAGCGGCCGGATGTTCAGCGTCTCGGGCGTGGAGTGGGCATGGCTGGCCGCCAGCAGCAAGGCGCTGGACGGGATCCCCGTGCGCTGCGTCACCGCGGCGCCCAGTTCGCTGCGGAAATGCCTCCCGGGCCCGAGGATGCCGTGGTGGAAGCCGATGGCGTCCACTGCCAGGAGGGCGGCCTGGCGCTGGCCGGCCGCCAGTACCAGCGCCCGCGCGTGCAGCGCATCGTGCACGCCGGAGAACGGCGCGTGCCGCGGCACGTACCCCAGATAGGGGATCGCGAACGGCGGGGTGACGTCCGTCTTGGCGGTGCCAGCACTGAGCTCGAGATCGTCCATGCCTCGCCTCCAACGCTTGCCACGGTCTGGCAGCATGCACCACGAGCGCGACGGTCAGTGCAGCATGATGCCGAGCAACTGGTGCGGCCGATAGGAGATCCGGACCGTCTGGTCGGCCACGGTCAGCGGCGCGCCCCGGTCCTCCAGGATGTTGCACAGCGAGGCGCTGGCGACCGGGAACCCCACCCGCAGGGTGGCGGTGCCGCGCGCGCCATGGGCCTCGTACAGGCGCAGCACCACCGCCTCCGAGTCCTCGGCGCGCTTGACCGTGTCCAGCACCAGGTCGGGGCTGTCGAGCGTCAGGAAGCTGCGCGCCTGGCCGGCGATCGCCGCCCACACCAGCGGGGTGTTGAAGCTCGCCGCCTCGGCGACTACCCCTGTGTCCTGCCAGGCGCCGGCGTGCGGCAGCACGGCGTACGCGAACTCGTGATGGCCCATGTCGGCGACCGGATCGGGCGACTTGGGGGCGCGCAGCAGCGTGATGTGCATGGTGCCGCCCACCGTGTGGTATCCGTACTTGCAGTCGGTGAGCAGGGCCACGCCGAAGCGGTGCTCCGACAGGTCGACCCAGCGGTGGCCGGGGACCTCGAAGCGCGCCAGGTCGAAGCTGGTGTTGTAGTGAGTCGGACGCGCGACATGGCCGAACTGCATCTCGTACGTGGCGGTTTCCGCGCGCACCTGCACGGGGAAGGCCACCTTGAGCATCTTGTCGCTCTCGTGCCAGTCGGCGGCGCAGTAAAACTCCAGCCGCCCGGCGCCGGCGTCCAGCCGCACCCGCTGCGTCATCGCGCTGGCCTTGCCGATCCGGCGCGTGAACTCCACCTCCCCGCGCAGCGGCGACTCGCTGACCACGGCGCAGGTGGCGGCGCCGGCGCACGCTCTGCCGGTCTCCAGCGCGAAGGCGTCGATCTCCCAGGCGTCCCACGCCGTGGGGTGGTCGTCGTAGAGGACCAGCTGGTTCGCAGGACCGGCCAGCGCCTCCCGGCCGGTGGCCCGGTGCTGCAGGCTGGCCAGCGTCCCGTCGGTGCGCAGCACGGCGCGCAGGCGGTCGTTCTCCAGCACCACCGTGTCGTCGCGCCGCGCGACCGCTACCGGCCCGGGCGGCGCCGCCTCGTCGCCGACTCCGTACGCGGGGACCTCCACGAAGACGAGGCGGCCATCGGGCCGCGCGGCCACCTCGCGCCGCGCGAAGCTGGTGGTGTTCGTCGGGCGGAGACTGGCGCCCGTGCCGAGCGCGGCCAGGGCCGCCGTCTTGAGGGCGCTGCCGCGGGCCTGGATCTCGGCGTGGTCGCGAGCCGCGTCCTGATACACCTGGGTGATGGAAGACCCCGGCAGGATGTCGTGGAACTGGTTGGTCAGCAGCAGCCGCCACAGGGCATCGATGTCGGCCTTGGGGTAGGCCGCCGCCGTCAGCCTGGAGGCGAGGGTGGCCAGGAACTCGACGTCGTGCAACAGGATCTCGGCCTTGCGGTTGGCGCGCTTGATGGCAGCCTGCGTCGTATAGGTGCCCCGATGGAGCTCGAAGTAGAGCTCGCCGACCACGCGCGGCAGGTCCGTGCAGTCGGCCTCCAGACGCGCGAAGAAGTCGCTCGGCGGGCGGATCTCGGTGCGCGGCAGCCCCTGCAGGTCGCGGGCCCGGCGCAACCGCTCCAGCATGTCTCGCGTGGGGCCGCCGCCCCCGTCGCCGACGCCGAACAACAGGCAGCTGTGACCGCTGCGGTCATTGTCCCGGTACTCGCGCACCGAGCGGCGGAGCTCCTCCACCGTGCAGTTCGCGTTGTAGGTGTTCGACGGGGGGAAGTGCGTCAGCACCGACGTGCCGTCGATGCCCTCCCACGCGAAGGTCTGGTGCATGGGCTTGTTGAACGCATTCCATGACAGCTTCTGCGTCAGGAAGTGCTCGACGCCTGCCTGGCGCATGATCTGCGGCAGCTGCCCGTTGTACCCGAAGACATCCGGATTCCAGAACTCCCGGCAACGGCGCCCGAACTCCTGCTCGAAGAAGCGCTGGCCGAAGAGGAACTGGCGGCACAGGGACTCGCCCGAGGGGATGTTGCAGTCGGGCTCCACCCACGTGCCGCCCACCGGCACCCACTGGCCGGCGGCGACCTTCTCCCGCATGCGCCGGTAGAGCTCGGGCTGGCGCTCCTTCATGGCCGCGTACTGGACGGCCTGCGAGCAGGCGAACCGGTACTCGGGGTACAGATCCATGTAGAGCACGGCCGTGCTGAAGGTGCGCGTGCACTTGCGCCAGGTCTCCTCGAGCGGCCACAGCCACGCCGTGTCGATGTGCGCGTGGCCGATGGCGCTGATCTGGTGGCAGCAGGAGGCATTGCGGGCCGCCAGCAGCGCGGTCGCCAGTCGCTGGGCGTGCGCCCAGGTCGTCGCGTCGGTCTCGTCGAGCGCGTTGGCGACCTCGTTCAGGCCGGCCAGCAGCCGGCCGCGCCAGTCCGCCCCCAGGTCCGGCTCGGCCTCGAGCTCGGACAGCACCAGCAGGTCGTAGTACAGGTCCCACGCAGCACGGTCGAACAGGGCGATCGCGCAGCGGTCCAGCACGAACGGTTCGAGCGAGGCGTAGGGCCGCGCCACGGCGCCGAACAGCCCGTTGCAGGCCACCTCGACCTGGAAGCGCAGGGTGCCGCCAGCCACGGCGGCAGCGGGCAGCGGCACCGCGTCGCGACCCGGGTTGATGCCGCCGGCGGGCCGGCCGTCGAGCCACAGCGTCGCCTCGCTGTGGCTGTCCCACAGCAGGTCCACCTGCCGCTGGCGCCACGCGGGCGGGATCTCGACACTGCCGCGGATCCAGTAGGTGGTCCACTGGGGACCGAGCACGCGCCCCGGCGCCACCGGGCTGTAGGGCAGTTCCTGGGCCGCCGCGTAGGAGATCCGTTCGACCGGCGGGCTGATCTCCAGGTGCCGGACCGGGAGGGTCTCGGGGTGGATCCGGGCGCGCAGACGCTCGACCAGTTGCTGGACGCGGCGGCGCGTGTGCTGGGGATGTTGCAGCATCTGGGGTTCCCTTCCTGGCTGCCAGGCCCCGCTCAGGATCTGTGCTTGGTGCGCGCGATGATGTGCTCCTGGAGCTCGCGGTCGAGCAGGCGGAACATCTGCGAGTAACCGGCGACGCGCACCGCGATGTTGCCGTAGTGCTCCGGATCGGCCTGGGCCTGCCGCAACCGCTCGACGGTGGTGACGTTCCACTGGAGCTGGCCCACGCCCATCTCCATGGCGGCGCGGATGAGCTCGGCGAGCCTGTCGCTGCCGCCGGGCGGCGCCACCACGGCCGGGTCCAGTTCGACGATGGCCGCACTCGCGCCCGCGGCCCGGCTGTGCGGCATGCGCGCCAGCGTGTGCAGCAGCGCGGTCACACCGCTGGCGTCTCGTCCCTGGTGCGCGGAGAGCGAGTAGGCCAGCGGTTCGCCGGCGCGGCGTCCGTCCGGGGTGGCGCCTACCTCCTTGCCGAACACCAGGTGGATATGGAACGAGAACAGGTGCACATGGTACCGACCTCCCAGCGGGCTGCGAGCGCGGTCCATCAGCTCGATGAAGTGCGTCGCCACCAGCCGGCCGAGCTCGTCCACCTCGGGGCAGTCGTTGCCGTACTTCGGCGCCTGATGCAGCAGCAACTGGCGCAGCGGCTCGGCGCCGGCGAAGTCCGCCCGCAGCGCAGCCAGCAGGTCGGCGGCGGCGATCCTGCCCGTATCGAACACCAGGCGCTTGACCGCCATCAGGGCGTCGGCCAGGTTGGCGGTCCCCAGGAAGCAGATCGAGTGGTAGTTGTAGACGGCGCCGCCGTCGGTGATGTCGCGGCCGCGGGCGATGCAGTCATCGGTGAGCGTCGACCAGCACGGCAGCGGGCCGCGCTCCCGCTGTGCCAGCTCGCCGCGGTTGCAGTGGTAGACCATGCGCGCCGCGAAGTACTCGACCTGGCGGCGATAGGCAGCGAGCAGCTCGTCGAAGCTGGCCATCGCCGGCAGCGGCCGGTCTTCGGGGCCCAGCGGCGTCTCGGTGCGCGGGTCGCAGCCCCCGAACAGGGCCAGCTCCAGGCACTTCAGGCCGTTGAACCAGCCGGAGACCGCGTGGGGGTTGGCGCGCCCCGGGATGGTCAGTTCGATGCAGCCGATGGGGGCGTAGTCCCGGGCATCGGCCAGGGCGATCCCGTGGCTGGTCAGGGCCGGGATGAAGCAGTCGTCGTTGAAGAGGAAGGGGATGCCGCCGCCGCGGGCGATCAGCGAGGCCGCCAGCTGGACGAAGCGGGCCGGGCTGCGCCGGTGCAGGCGGACGGAGACGTCGCGCACGAAGCCCACCTCGCGCGTGGCCTCGAGGATGATGTAGCTCATGTCGCAGACCGCGTCGGCGCCGTCGCGGTCCACCCCGCCGAGGACGATCGCCTGCACGTCGTAGTCCAGGTACAGCTTGCAGGCCAGCTCGGCCATCAGCTCCACGGCCTCGTCGCGGGCGAGGCGCCCCGCCGCCAGGTCCGCGGCGTAGTAGGGCTGCAGCAACTGGTCCAGCCGGCCGATCGAGTTGGCGTTGATGCCGTCCTCGCCGCAGGTCAGCACGTGGGCCAGCCACAGGGCCTGCACCGCCTCGCGCAGCGTGCGGGCGCCGCGGGCGGGAACGTGGTCGCAGCAGGCCGCGATCTGCAGCAGGCGCGCCCGCTCCACCGGATCCGCGCCGGCGGCCTGCCGGCGGGCCTGCTCCGCGTAGCGCGCCCCCAGGGACTGCGCGGCAGCGCACACGTCCAGGGCCGCCCGCCAGAAGTTCTCCTGGCGCGGGAAGTCCGGGGCCGCGACGTCCGCGCTGCGCAGGCGCGCCTCGATCTCGGCGGCGATGCCGGCGAAACCCAGGCGCAGCACCTTGGCGTAGTCTCGTACCGAGTGGTTCTCGATCCAGCCGGAGCCCCAGTACACGGTGCGCGAATCCGGCTGTGGCCCCCAGAATCCGCGTCCTGCATTCAAGTCCGGCGCGCTGCTCCCCGTGGCCAGCAGGGGCTCGCCGGAGTTCGTCCAGGCGCGGACGGCCGCCGCGACCGCGGCGTGCTGGTCGGCCGGCACGCCCAGGGCAGCCAGGCCTGCCTGGTGGGCCGCGGCGTGGTCCCGCGCCAGCGCGAACCCGAAGCCGTTGGCGCCGGGTGCCAGGTGCTCGCCGGCCAGCCGCCATTCCGGCCCGATGCGCACGGGCGCCAGGGCCACCAGCTCGCGCAGCAGGCGCGCGCGGACCTGGACCCGGGAGCGCTGCTCGCCCGCGGCACGCCACAGGGCCACGTCCCGCGTGCACGGGTTCATGTCCGGAAGAAAGGACCCGCCGCGCGCCTGCACGTCGGCGCGCAGCGAGGCGATGCGAACGGTGGCCGGCACTGCTGTAGGCATGGCGGTCTCCGAAGTGGACGCCGGCGGCGCGGCTCGCGGGCGGGCCACCAGGCGCGCGCGGGCGCTGCCGCGCCGGCACGCCCGGCCAGGTCGCGCTGGCGCCCCACAAGCTATGCGCCCGCCTCGGCCGGCGCCACTGGGGCAGCAGGTTGGCGCCTGGCGCCCGCGCTGGTGCCGCACCGCCGGCGGGGTGGCTACAGCTTCTGGTAGTAGTCCACGTCCTCGTGGCGCAGGTCGAAGCCCGCCTTCTCGTACGCGCGCCGCGCGGGCGCATGGGCCTCGTCCAGGCCGGTGCGGACGTGAGCGTAGCGCATGCCGGCCTGCCGGAAACGGTCCAGGACGGCGGCATAGAGCTGCTGCGCCAGCCCGCGGCCCCGCAGCTCGGGGCGCACGGCGTTGTTGCCGATCTCGCCGAGGCGGCGGGCCGGATCCAGGCGGAAGGTCGCGAAGCCGCAGATCCGGCCTGCCTCCTCGTACACGAGCGTCCAGTCGGGATGCGCGGCGCAGTGCGCGCGGATCTGTTCGCCCTTGACGCGGTCGGGATCGCGCACCAGCAGGGCGAAGAGCTCGTCGCCGTAGCGCTGGCGGAACATCCGGTAGATGTCGCGCCACGCCTGGTTGCCGATCTCCATCAGGGCCGGCAGATCAGCGGGCTGATAGGGACGTATCATGCCGAGCGGTCCTCCTGCGAACGCCTGCGGACACGGCTGCTGCCGCGCGCGGTCCGGCTGCCGGGGTCCCTCGGCTGCCGGGCGGCCGGGGGCGCGGCGCGATCGTTCACTCGGTGTAGGGCACTGTCCCGCGGGCATCGGTGCGGTACCCCCAGCGCTGCAGATAGCAGCCGCCCGCCAGGAATTCATCGCCGATGGCCTCCAGGCGCCGGACCAGCCACGCGTCCAGCGCCGCCAGCAGGGCGCTGTGCCGCTCGTCACCGACGAGATTGCGTCGCTGGTGCGGATCCGCCTGGTTGTCGTACAGCAGCCACGGCCCGGCCAGGCTGCGCGCGTACGTGTAGCGCCGCGTCCGCAGGCCGCGGAACTCCCGGCCGCCGCGCCCGGTCCACCATTGCCCGAAAGGATGGATGCAGGACAGCAGGGCGGCACCGTCCGAGGGATCGGGGCCGCCGCGGATCAGGGCGGAGAAGTCGATCCCCTGGACCGCCGCCGGGACCGGCAGGCCGCACAGCCCGAGCAGGGTCGGGAGCACGTCCGGCATGTCGATGGGGGCGTCCAGCCGCCGCCCGCCTGGCCCCAGTGCCGGCCAGTGGAGCAGGAACGGCACGCGCACCGATTCTTCCCACGGCTGCTGCTTCTTCTCGTGCCCCTGGGCGCCCAGCATGTCGCCGTGGTCCGAGAAAAACACCAGGATGGTGTTGTCGGCCTGGCCCGTCTCTGCCAGCGTGCGGCGCAGCTCTCCCAGGCACGCGTCCAGTGCGGTGCAGTGGGCGTAGTACCCGGCCAGCTCGCGCCGCGCCGCCGCCTGGCGCACCGGCGGCACATTCGGCGGCACGGCCAGCCGGTCCGGCGCGTACAGCTGGCGGAATTCGGCGGGCGCCGTCTCGTACGGCTCGTGCGGCGGGCCCCAGGAGAGCACCAGCAGGAACGGTCGCTGCCGCCCGCGAGCGGCGATGTAGGCCTGCGCGTCGCGCGTCTGGGAGGCGGCGTCGTAGCCTGCCCAGTACTGCTTCTGCTCGCTGTTCCCGGAGTAGTACCCCGAGTGCCCGTAGTCATGGGTGCATTCGAGCGCCTTCCAGTAGGCGAATCCCTGGCGGCGTTCCGGCGGGATGTAGGCGGAGCGGCCATGGCCGTCCACGTGCCACTTGCCGATGTAGGCCGTGTCGTACCCCGCTGCGGCGAACACGCGCGCCATGCTGTGGGCGCACGGGCGCAGGTACACGTCGTTGACGAACACGCCGTGCGCGAGCGGGTACTGGCCCGTCAGCAGCGAGGCGCGCGCGGGCGAACAGACCGGGCAGCCGGAGACGGCGTGCACGAAGTCGACGCTCGCCGCGGCCAGCGCATCCAGGTGCGGGGTGCGGACGACCGGGTTGCCCGCGTACCCGGTCGCCTGCGCGCGCCACTGGTCGCCGAAGACGAGGACGACGTTGGGTCGCCGCCCGCCGGCCGTGGCCGCGCCCGCGGCCACGGCTACAGCTCCTGCACGCAGCCGGTGCGGATGGCCCGGTCCGCGGCCAGCACGATGCGCGTCGCCTGGATGCCGTCGTGCACGGTCAGCTCGGGAGGCCGGCCGGCCCGCAGCGCCGCCACGAACTCCTCGTTCTCGAGCTGGAAGCCCTCTTCTTCCTCGCGGCGTTCGGACCAGGTCTGCTGGCCTGCGGAGAAGGTGGCCTGCTTGAGGCGGTCGTACAACTGCACGCTCTTGCCGTCGCTGAACAGCTCGAAGAAGAACTTGCTGGTGAACGGGCCCAGGGCCGCGTCGCCCTGGATCCAGCTCGCCACGTGGCCGTTGGCGAACTGGATGGCCGCCACGCACTGATCGATGCTGGGATGCCCCGGATGCGTCAGTGTGCCGCCGGCCGCCCAGATGCGCTTCGGCTCGCTGCCGGCCAGGAAGCGCAGGATGTCCGTGGTGTGGCATCCCTGGCTGTGTACGTTGGCGCCGCCCTGCACCGGATCCTGGGCCCAGTGATCGTCATCCCACCGCTTGTCCATCATCTGGCCGACCAGCACCTGCGGTTCGGGGATGAACTCCTTGGCCTTCCGGATCAGCGGGTAGTAGCGCATCTTGAATGCCGGCATGAGGAAGACGCCGGCCCTGGCCACCGCCTCGGCCACCGCCTCGCAGGCATCCACCGCCAGCGCCAGGGGCTTCTCGATGAGGATGTGCTTGCCGGCGCGCGCCGCGGCGATGGCCAGCGGCGCGTGCGAGTCGTGGCGCGTGACGATGTACACCGCCTCGATGCGCGCGTCGGCCCAGACGCGCCCGACATCCGTGGTGGCGTACTCGCCGCCGAAGTCGCGGAGGAACTGCTGCGCGGCCTCCTCGCGGACGTCCACGTAGGCGACGAAGCGCGCCCCCTCGATCCTGCTCACGCACTGGGCGTGGACGCGGCCCAGGCCGCCGCAGCCGATCAGAGCCATCTTGAGTTCAGCCATCCGTCGCTCCTCGCATGAGTGCCGGCCGTGCCGGCGGGGTACCCTGTCCGGCGCCGCACTGGCGGGCCGGCCCGCCTGGTCTGCCGCTGGCGAAAGCCGTCAACCGCCGCCGCCGCCGCCGGGCAGCCGTCCGTGCGCGTCGATCGTGGCGGCGATCGCCAGCATGTTCTGCTGCCAGCGATCCGCCGGGATGTCCTCGGTGATGCCGATGATCAGGCGGTCGCCCGGGGCTCCGGCGGCGATCAGCTCCCGGGTGACCGCGCGGATGCGGGCCGTGCTGGCCAGGTGCACCGAAGACGGAAAGTTGACCCACAGGATCTTCCCCGGCCACAGGGCCAGCGCCTCGTCGACGGCCAGGTCGCAGTCGGGAGGCGGGGTGAAGGCCTCGATATAGTCGAGGCTGGTCGCGGCGATCAGATCGGCCCAGGCCCGGTTGTTGCCGTCCAGATGCGTCCCCAGCAGCACGCCCCCGGCATGCAGCTCGGCCGCAGCCTCCTCGTAGAGCGGCACGCAGTAGCGCGCGAAGCGCTCGCGCCCCATCACTTCCGGGACCTCGTTGCCGCCGTAGTTGGCGTGCGAGGCCGGGGAGCGGGCCACCAGCCGGTAGACCTCCCGATTCTTGGCGGCCATCAGATCGTACAGACGCAGGATCTCGTCCCGGCGTTCGGCCCACTCCACCGCGAAGGCCTCCACGCCCATCCAGCCGATCATGATCTGATGGAGCGGCGTCGCGGCGATGCCGGCGCGCAGGATGAAATCCTCGCCGAGCTCCGCCTCCTTGCGCCGGTATTCGTCGTAGCGTGGCTCGAAGCGCTGATCCGCCACCAGGGCCCGCAGGGCCGCATAGTCTGCGGGGCCCCGGAACGGCCGCTCCACGTGCCAGGTCGTGAAACCGGCCGGCCGATCGAGCTGGACCAGCGTGCCCGCGGGCGTCTCGGTATAGGTGCGCACGTGCGCGACGCCGTCTATCTCGAAATGCTCGCTGGTCCGCCGCACATTGGGGGTGAAGGTTGCGAAGACGGAGGTCCGGTAGACGATGCACAGCCCGGCGTTGCGGAGCTGCCGTTCGACCGTGCACGGCGGGATCATGCACTCGTACATCGTCAGCGGGACCTTGTCGGGCAGGTCCCCGCGGAGAACCGCCTCGACGCGCCGGCGGGGACTCATGGTCATCGGCTGGTTCCCTGTCCGGTGAGGTGGCGCTGCGCCGCGTCGGCGATGCGCTGCAGCTCGCGGTCGACGGCCGGATCGAGGGGCTCGGGCTCGTGCGCGGCCAGCAGCCGGTCCTTCGCGGCGGCGCAGCGCTGGTGCAGGCTCGTCGCGCCCTGCTCCCGCCACTGCTGCCAGTACTGCCGGTCCAGCAGGTCGGGGAACCACAGCTCGCGGCGGAAGTGGCGCACCGTGTGCTCCTGGTCGAGGAAGGTGCCCGCGCGGGCGACGCGGGCGATCGTCTCCAGGCCCAGGTGCTCCGCGTCGACGGCGAATCCGGCCAGGAACCGCTCCACGTAGGCCGCGATCTCGTGCTGGAGCAGCAGCATCGCCAGCGAACTCCCCTGATCCACGCCGCAGATTCCCAGGTGGCCGAAGATGTCGGCGCCGGCCAGCGCCCCGCACACCAGGGTGATGCCGGCTTCCAGGCCGGCCTGGCCGTCCGGCAGCTTGCTGTCGGTGAGGCCCACGTTGATGTAGACCGGCAGGCCGTAGTGCTTTCCCAGTTGGGTCATGGCGACGGCCATCAGGGCCTGCTCCGGCCCCGCGAAGATCATCTGCGTCGTGCGCATGTCGAAGGCGTGGGGGATCCCGCCGTAGCACACCGCCACCCCTGGGCACACGAGCTGCGCGATGCAGATGCCCGCCAGGATTTCCGCGTTCTCCTGCGCCAGCGTGCCTGCCAGCGTGCCCGGGGCGGTGGCGCCCACCTGCGCCATGGGACCGACCGGCACCGGCAGGCGCAGCCGCGCCGTTTCGAACAGCAGGTCGATGCCGTGATAGGGGAACTTGAGCGGGCTGATGGGCTCGAGGAACGGATAGGCCAGCGCGTGCCGCGCGGCGCTCGCCTCGTCGCCACGGACAGCCACCATCAGCTCCACCACGTAGCGCGCGGCGGCACGGTCGTGGAACCAGAAATGGATCGGCTTGGTCGTGTGCCGGAGCTGGCACGCGGCCACCTGGACGCAGCGGCAGGCCGGGGGGATCTCCTGGGGGTCGGCCATGGCGCCCACCAGGGTGATGCCGGGCAGGGCATCCCCGAGGCGGGTGGCGGTCGCCACGTCGTCCAGGCAGGCGTAACGCCGCCGGGTGCCCGTGTCGTCCAGCCAGAGGGCCTCGCCGGCGATGCTGTTGTAGTTGCGCTCGCCGACGCCGAAACGGGCCTGCCGCTGCAGGTCGCGCCCGTACAGCGTGAACTGCTTGCCGGCGCTCTGCAGGCACTGCTGGACCACGGACGCGGGGATCCGGACGATTCCCTGGCCGTCGTCCACGCGGGCGCCGGCCGCCGCGAATCGCCGGCGCACCTGCTCGTGCGGGATCAGCACGCCGGTGTGCCAGAGGATGTGGAGCGAGCTCTCGTGGAGCCGCTCGAGCTGGCGTTCCGACAGCACCCGCAAGCGGCTCGGGGTGGCCCGCACGCCGGCCGCCGCCCCGCTGCTGCCGCCCTGTCCGTTCTCCTCGTCCATGCCGATCTTCGGGCCGAGCGTGCGGCCGTTCGCGGGCCCGTGTGCCGGGAGGTCGGTCACGCCGAGCCGCAGCCTCGCAGCGGCTGCGTACACTACGCCAACGGCCGCAGACCGGCAAGCCGAACCACGAGGGAGCGTCGATGAACAGCAGACAGCGTCTGGAGGCGATCTTCGCCGGCGACCTGGTCGACCGGATACCGTTCTCGCTGAAGGGGTGGCGGATTCCCCAGTGCCAGGCCGAACTCGAGCTGCGCAACCGCGGCCTGGCCATCCTCGATGCGCATTCCGTCTATGCCGTGCACAGCCCCAACGTCCAGGTGGAGTCGCGCACGTATGCGGAAGGAGGGGTGGCGTACACGCGGACGCTCATCCGCACGCCCGCCGGGGACCTGACCACGCTGAGCCGCGGCGGCACTGGGGTGTCGCGCACCGAGAGCACCTCGTGGCGCGCCGAGATGATGTTCAAGGGCCCCGACGACTACCGGGCGATCGAGGCGATGTACGCGGACCGCGTGTACGAGCCTGCGTACGCCGGCTTCTGCCGCGCGGAGCAGCAGGTGGGCGAGGTCGCCTACTTCAAGACGGGCGCGCCGGGGTGCCCGTTGCACGACATCATCTACGGGATCATGGGCATCGACGCCTTCGCGGTGGAGTGGGCCGAGCGGCGCGACGCCGTCCTGCATCTGCACGACGTGATCGCGCGCACGCAGCGGCCGATCTACGAGATCGTGGCGCGCGGGCCCGCCAGGGTCGTGCAGTGCGGCGGCAACTACTCGCCGCAGGTCCTGGGCAAGGAACGCTTCGTCCAGTACGTGCTGCCGCACTGGGAGGAGGTCGGCGCGGTGCTGCATGCCGGCGGCAAGCTGCTCGGCTGCCATCTGGATGCGGACAACGCGCTGTGGGCGGACGAGATCGCGGCAGCGCCGCTGGACTGGATCGAGGCCTTCACGCCGGCGCCCGATACCGACATGACGCTGGCCCAGGCGCGCCAGGCCTGGCCGGGCAAGACCCTCTACATCAACTTCCCCTCGTCGGTGCACCTGGCCGGTGCGGACGAGATCGCGGCCACCACGCGGCAGCTCGTGCGGGAGTCCGCCCCAGGCGACCGGTTCATCGTCGGCATCACGGAGAACGTCCCCGAGCATCGCTGGCGCGAAAGCTTCCGGGTGATCATGGACACGCTGGACGAGTGCGGCCGGCTGCCGGTGAGCGCCGTCTGAGCGGGACCCGCGCCGCGCCGGCGCGGGTCCTGGCCGCCTGCAGCTGCGCGATGGCCTCCAGATGGCGCTCCCGGTAGACCGTCTGGGTCGGCCGCCAGGCAGTCTGCAGGAACCCCCGCAGCCGCTCGGGCGCGAGGTGCCGGCGCGCGAAGCCGACGGTCGCGGCAAAGTTGCCGGCGTGGGCGTGGTTGCTGCCGGTAGGGACCTGATCGAAGCCGTGCGCGTCGAGCTGCAGGTACGCGCGCACGTACGCGGCGGCTGGATTGCGGCGGCGATCCAGACTGAAGCTGGCGCCGTAGTACCAGTTGCTCTGCAGCACGGTCCTGGGCATGCGCCGGAGGTACTCGTCGGGATGGTGCCACAGGTAGTCCGACCAGACCCACGCCCGGCTGCCGCCCCGCTCCACCTGGTCCACCAGGAACCGCAGGTCCTGCCACCACAGATCGTGCTGGCGCATGACCGCGTATGCGTACAGCTGCTGGTGGGCGGCAGTCTCCTCGTCCATGCCGAGGTGAAAGAGGGACGGTCTGCCGAACAGCTCGATCGTCTCGGCGATCAGGTCGCGGCAGACGGCGTAGTAGGCGTCGGTCGACACCATGCGCCCATACGGCCCCAGCCAGGCGTCGTGCGCGGTGCTGAAATTCAGCTTGGGGATCGGTTCCAGCCCCAGGCGTCGCAGGCGCGCCAGCTCGCGCTGCAGGCGCGGGCGGCTCCAGGCCCGGCGGACCGCCAGCTCCGGATGGCTGTCGTAGCGCACGCCGTCCGCCACGTCGATCAGGACGGCGGTGGCGCCGGAGGCGGCCAGGGCTGCCGTCAGCGCGCGCCACAGGGCAGCCTCGCAGCGCAGAAAGGGCTGGAAGCAGATGTAGTCCTGCTCGCGCCCGGGAACCACCCGGTCCACCCACAGGTTGCTGCCCAGATGCAGCAGATAGGCCCACATGCTCGTTCCTCGTCGGTCAGGGCCGCGCGCCGCGGGCGCCAGGAGCGGCCGCACGGCCGGGCAGCCGGGCCTGCCTGACCGCCGGCACCGCAGCGCGGCGGCCCCTGCTCACCCGCCGCGCTTCACCTGGCCCCAGGTGCCGGGCGTGATCCCGGTGCGCCTCTCCTCGAACAGCCACCAGCTCCGGCCGGGCCGATCCACGCGGAAGGTCTCCACGTGGCGGCGGTCCGCCACGGTGACGTAGCAGGTCCGGCCATCCGGCCCGCCGAAGGCGATGTTGCTGGGGCTGGTGCCTGCCAGCGCGATCTCGCTCAGCAGCTCGCCAGCCGGCGAGACGCGCGCCACCACGCCCTTGCCGTAGCGCGTGACGTACAGGACGCCGTCCACGTCGCAGCGCATGCCGTCCAGGCCATGGTCGGCGAACTCGATCAGCAGGCGCTTGTCGTGGACCTGGCCGCTGCCATCCAGGTCGTACACCCAGATGCGTCGCTGCGCGGATTCGCCCACGTACAGCCGCGCGTCGCCGGGGCCGACCTCGATGCCGTTGGTGGTGCCCATGCCAGTCTCGAGCAGCGTTACGGTGCCGTCGGGATCCACGCGCCAGAGCTGGCCCGTGTTGTTGCCCCAGTTCGGGTCCGACGCGTACACGCGGTCCTGGCTGTCGACGGCCAGATCGTTGGGCTGGTTCATGCGGGGTTCGTGGGCCAGCACGCTGATCTGTCGGGTGCCCATGTCGACGCGCAGGATGTTGTGCTGCGCGTAATCCGCCACGAGCATGGTTCCGTCCCGCGTGAAGCGGATGCCGTTGCCCACGCTCCCCGCCGGCAGGTCGACAAACAGCTCGGCCGAGCCGTCGGGAGCCACGCGCCCGATGCCCCCTTGATGGTGGAAGTTGGCCACGTACAGCATGCCGCCGGCATCGCAGGCCGGTCCCTCGATGCCGCGCGTGAACAGGTCCGGCGCGGTCAGCACCGTACTGACGAACAGCGGTTCGTCCGCCGCCTTGCCGCCGAGTGCCTGAGCGCCAGACCGGGCGGGCTGCGCGCAGGCGCTGACGGCCGCCAGCAGCGCGACTGCCATCAGCGAGGACGAGCAGCGGACCGGGCCAGACAGAGTGATTCGGTGCGACATGGCGCGCTCCCCGTTGCAGGATGCGAGAGTCGGCGCGGCGGCCGCCTCGCGGCGGGCGCGCGGGCGCCAGCCACGCCGGCCGCAGCCCAGGTGCCAGCGACCCAGACCGACGGCTGGCCCAGGAACGCCTGCCACAGGATAGCTAGCGAGGCTTCTGCTGGCCAGCCGCGTCAATCCCGGACGGTGTCACGGTCTCGCCGCGCCCGGCTCAGCGGATCGCGCGCGACGGGGCCGACGCCGCAGCACGCTCCTTCACCAGGGCCCAGCTCGACGGGGCCACCGCGGTCGAGTCGAGCCGCTCCAGGAGCACGGCCCCGTCGCCGAGGTCGCTGCTCCAGGTGAACTCCAGCGAGCCCGCCGCGATCTTGGGGGTCAGACGCCGCCCATCGGCGGCCCGCAGGCGCCATTCCGCGGGCTGGGCGATCTGCACGGACACCTCCCAGTCGTAGCCGGCGGGCGGCGCTGCGGTCCACTCCAGCAGCGCGCGGCGGGCAGACTGGGTGGTGAGCCGCATGGCGAGCTGGCGCCACTGCCGGATGCGTTCGACCACGGAGGCGACCGGGGCCACCCACACGGCCCCGCCGCAGCGCGCCAGATAGTCCAGGTGCGCCGCCAGGCTGGCGGCCGGTACGGAGCAATAGCCGGGTTCGTCGACTGCGTGGACCGTCTCCACCAGCCACCCGCCGGCCGCGACCGCCCGGTTCACCGCCGCGTTCCAGCGACTCACTTCCTCACCGCCGCACAGAAACAGCGAGGGCACGCCCAGCACATCGACGGAGGCCGGGTCGGTGTGCGCTGGCGCGCCCGCGACGGGCGGCGGGCCGAGACGGCCCGAGGTATACAGATAGCCGGCGAACTGCACGGTGACCGCGTCGGCGCGCGAGAACGGATAGGCGAGGCTGGTGATCCGGGCCTCGGGGAGCAGCTCCTCCAGGGTCCGCCGGGACACGTGCAGCTCCTCGAGCAGGGAGCGCACCGGCAGGGAGTCCAGAGGCACGTGCGAGAGCGTGTGACTGCCGATCTCGTGACCGCGGGCGGCGACTCCCTGCCACGCCGCCACCGAGGCGCACGCGACCCCCTCGAACCTGCCGCGCTGGAGCAGCTTGTCGGCGATGAGGTAGAAGGTGCCGCGGAACCCGCGCTCTTCCAGCAGCGGCGCCGCGACGAAGACGTGCGAGGGGTAGGCATCGTCGAAGGTGATGCTCACCGCGGCGCGGGCCGGGGCAGGCCAGGGGCTGATCGACACCTGCGCCAGCAGGGGTGCCGCTGGCTCGACGGCCGGGGCGAGCACCGCCAGCGCCAACAGGCAGGCATGGAGGGCCTTCCCCCGCTCTGGCATACGCCGATGCACCATCGGCCCGGTGCTCCGCTCAGCGGCCCGCGCCGCGACAGCCAGAGGCGCCGGCCGCCCCACTCGTCACTGGAGTCATCCGATACTACTTCATCAGCAGCATGCGCTGCACCGCCAGGTCATCGCCGGCGCGCAACTCGCAGAAGTACACGCCACTGGCCACCCGTTTCCCGCGGTCGTTGCGACCGTCCCACTCCACCTGGTGGCGGCCGGCCGGCTGCTCACCGGCGACCAACTGGCGGACGAGCTGACCGGTGACGTCATGGATGCGCAGGGACACCCGGCGTACCTCGGGCAGGTCGTAGCGGATCGTCGTGGTGGGGTTGAAGGGGTTGGGGTAGTTGGGGTGCAGCGCAAAGGCGCGCGGCCGGCCGGGCAGCCGGCGGACGCTCAACTGGATCCCTGCAGGGGGTGCCAGGGCCCCCTCGCCGTCCAGGCCGAACGCCGAGCCGCCCACGACGAGCACCCACTCGCCCGAGGACGCTGCGGGTGCCTGCCACCGCAAGCTGTCCACCGGACCCTGCAGATGCAGCGGATACTCGGCCAGATCGTCGCCGCTCGGCGCCGCCCAGGCCTCGATCGCGCCCAGGGAGAGGCGCGCATCGAAGGCGCCGGCGGGAGGCCGCGGCGGCAGCGCCACCAGCTCTTCGGGCTGCACGCCGAGCCGCAGCACCTGGCGGGCCGCTCCGGCCTCCACGGCGAGCCAGACGCCGGGTGCGGCCTCGGGCGCTGCACCGCCAGCAGGCGCGACCAGTCGGCCGGCCCCCTCGACGGCGCCGACCGCACCGCTCAGGTCCATGCTGCCGGCCTGCGCCAGGTTGGTCCAGTACCCGCTGCCTGGCTCGAGGGTGTCGGGAGCCACGTAGCCGTTGGCGAAGCCGAACACGGAGATCAGGAAGCCGTACGCGGCCCGCAAGGCCGGCACGCTCAGCCGCGTGGCGCCGACGCCGACCATGCTCCAGCCGGCCGGCAGGGCCTCGGTCAGCTCGGCCTCGGGCCAGGCGGCGCCCTCCGGCAGGGTCACGGTTGCCGCCGCAGGCAGGTTGATCCAGTAGCCGGCGCCAGGCCGCAGGGTGTCGGCGGGCTGGTACCCGTTACCGAACGCGAACAACGAGATGGCAGTCGGGAAGAGCGCGGTACGACTGGCGTCCGTGACCTCGCACGGCAGCGAGATCATGCTCCAGCCTGCCGGCAGCTCGTAGGTGTGCGCGCACGGCGGTGTGGTCGAGACGATCCGGCTGAGCAGATTCGAGGCGGCGTCGTAGGCGTAGCGGATCTCGCCGATGCCGGCATACACCACCCTGACGAGGCGGCCCAGGGTGTCGTACTCGTAGGTCACCGTGGTCTCGTCCGCTGCCTGCGCCGCACCGCCCGCGAGCGCCCCAGCCAGCAGCAGCCACGTGCACAGCGCTCGCATCGCTGGCTCCCCCTCCTTCCGTGCTGCTTCGCCGCCGGTGGCAGACGCCGACGGCCGCCATCGGTATGAATGATACGGCCCGGCCGGCGCGAGCGGCAAGCGCGGGCGAGACACGGGCGCGGTCAGCCGGTGCGCAGCGAGGCAGACGGTGGCTGTGCACCGGCTCTCGAGCGTGAGCTGGCGCAGGCGCCTTGGCGTGTCTATCGTGCTGCAGCGGGCCGCGGCGGAACGAGCCGGCGGTGCCTCCTGGGAGTCCTGCCAGCCTGCCGAGAGCGAGCGATGATCGAGTACGAGAATCAGCACGTGCGTCTGGCCATCGACGATGCCGGGCGCTGCCACAGCCTGGTGGATCTGCGCAGCGGCCTGAACCTGGCGGTGGGCGCACCGTGCGCCTGGATAGAGCAGTGCGGCACCCGCCATCCGGTCAGCGCCGCGACCCGAGACAGCGAGCGCGTGCACCTGGCGTTCGGCACGACCGGCGTGGAGGCGACGCTGGCGGTGGTGCCGCGGCCCGGCTACATGGTCCTCGAGGTCCTCGGGGTCGATGGACCCGCGGTGAGCGAGCTGGGTTTCCTCGACGTGCCGCTGCACGAGGCGGGCGAGGCCGACCCGTCGTTCGCGGCCTGCGCCCTGGCGCTGGACCTGCAGACGCGCGTGCCGGACCTGCCGGGACTCAGCCGCCACCTGCGCGCCTCGTGCTTCGCCCGCTTCGGGCTGCGCGGGGCGCGCGCGGCCCTCATCGCCTGTCCGCGCGCGCATCTGCGGCCGATGCTGCAGGAGGTGGTCGCCAACGAGCTGCGCCTGCCCTACTCGCCGATTGGCGGCCCTTGGGCCATGGACCAGCCGCGCAATGCGGGATCGTACCTGTTCGACTTTGCCGGCGTGACCGTCGCCGAGGTGGACGAGTGGATCCGCCTGCTGCGTCGGCTAGGCTTCGATCAGCTCGATTTCCATGGCGGCCGCTCTTTCCGTTTCGGCGACTGCCGGCCCGATCCGGAGCGCTACCCCGGGGGCTTCGCCGATCTGCGCGCGGTGGTCGAGCGTCTCCACGCCGCGGGAATGCAGGCCGGCCTGCACACGTACGCCTTCTTCATCGACAAGAGCTGTCCGTGGGTGACGCCCGTGCCGGACCCGCGCCTGGCCAAGGATGCCACGCTGACGCTGGCTGCGCCGCTGTCAGCGGGGGGCACCGACGTGCTCGTGCGGGAGTCCACGGCTGGCATGTCCGCCGTCACCGGGTTCTTCGTGCGCAACAGCGCCACCCTGCAGATCGAGGACGAGCTGATCACGTATGCCGCCGTGCGGCAGGCGCCCCCATACGGCTTCACCGGCTGCCAGCGCGGCGCCTGCGGGACCCGGGCCGCCGCGCACGCGCCGGGGGCAGCGGTCCATCACCTGAAGGAGTGTTTCGGGCTGTTCGTTCCCGATCCGCACACGACGCTGCTGGCCGAGGTCGCCGCCCATACCGCGGCCGCCTTCAACGAGTGCGGGTTCGACATGATGTACCTGGACGCGCTGGACGGCGAGGACGTGTTGGGGGGAGCCGAGGACGGCTGGCACTACGGGTCGCAGTTCGTGTTCGAGCTGTGGCGGCGGCTGCAGCGGCCGGCGCTGATGGAGATGAGCACCTTCCACCACCACCTGTGGTACGTGCGCTCGCGGATGGGGGCGTGGGATCACCCGCGGCGCAGCCACAAGCGCTTCATCGACCTGCACTGCGCGGCCAACGAGAGCTGCCGGCGCATGTTCCTCCCGGCCAACCTGGGTTGGTGGGCGGTCAAGACCTGGGACGGGGCGAATGGCGAGCCGACCTTCGCCGACGACATCGAGTATCTGTGCGCCAAGGCGCTGGGGACCGGCAGCGGGCTGTCGCTGATGGGCATCGAGCCGGGCAACGTCGAGCGGATCCCAGCGCTGCCCCGGTTGGCAGCCATCCTCCGCGAGTGGGAGACACTGCGGCGCGCGGGCACCGTGCCGGAGGCGCTCCGCGCCCGGCTCGCCCAGCCAGGCGCGGAGTTCACCCTGGTGCATGCCGCCGACGGGACACCGATGTTCCGGCCAGTGCAGTACGCGCGCCATCGGGTGGAGTGCCTGGAATCCTGGAGCAACGAGTGGACCGTGAACCACCCGTGGCCGGCGCAGGCGGCTGCTCTGCGCATCGAGGCCCTGCTCGGGGCCGGCCCGTACGGGGCGGTCGACAATCCGGTGCTGGCCGACTTCGCGGCGCCGGAGGATTTCACCCGGCGGGCGGCGGCGGGGGAGGTGAGCGTCGAACTGGCGCGCGTCGGCGAGTCCTGGACGAACGGAAACCCGGCGGTCGCGGGCGCTGCCTGCGGCCGCCTGGAGGCGCACAGCGGCCGGCCCTCCCGAACCGGCGCGTGGGCGCAGATCGGCAAGGCGCTGGATCCGCCCCTGGATCTGCGTTCGCATGCGGGCCTGGGGGTGTGGATCCGCGGGGACGGCAACGGCGAAGTGCTGAACTTCCAGCTCCGCAGTCCGGAACACCTGAGTCCGGCCATCGGCGACCACTACGTGGTGATCGACTTCGAGGGCTGGCGGTACTTCGAGCTGATCGAGCCCGAGGGCGAGCGGTACGCCGATTACGAGTGGCCCTATGGCTCGCCCTACTCGATCTATCGAGAAAACGTCGACATGGGCAGCGTCGGCTCGCTCGATCTGTGGCTCAACGCGCTACCGCCGGCCGCGGCCGTGACCTGCTGTCTGGGCCCGATCCAGGCGCTGCCGGTGCGCGAACTGGCGCTGCGCGACCCTGCCGTGCGCATCGGCGAGCGGCAGGTGACCTTCCCCGTGGAGCTGCGTACCGGCTGCTACCTGGAGTTCGAGCCGCCCTCCGCCTTCCGCGTCTACGGCCCGCACGGCGAGTTGCTCGAGGAAGGAACGGCTGCCGGCGAGGTCCCCATGCTGGCGCCTGGCGCCAACCCCGTTCACTTTGGCTGCACCGTCGCGCCCGGTGTCCGTCCGCGCGCGCGGGTGACCGTCATCGGCCGCGGCGAGCCCTTGTGCGGCTGACGCTGGCGGTTCGCTGCTTGCCACCGGACCGCGTCCTGCCCGAGAGGGAGCCGTGCAGCCGTGGTTCGGCCCGGAGAGCTACCATGCGCACAGGCAGACTGCATCGCTGTCGCCACACGGCGTCCTCGTTGCCGATCCTGGCACTGCTCGCCCTCTGGTTCGGGGCGCTGTCGCCAGGGTCCCGCGCCGCAGAGGGTTGGGGCGGCGTGGCGCAGGCCGCGACGGCCGAAGCCGGCCCCTGGGACGGGCGCTTCGGCTACCCGGGTACCCGCTGGTTCGGGTTGACCGAGCCGCCCGTGGCGCTGGCGGTCGCTGGCGACACCGTGTTCGTATATGGCAGCGGCTGGGCGGGAGGCAACTGGTTGCGCGGCCTGGCCATGTACGACAAGGCCAGAGACTCCTGGTCCATCCTGGGACAGCTCGAGGGGTCCTCCGTGACGCTCAGGGCCATGGGCGCCGGCCTGGACGACAGGGTCCAGAGCCTGGCTGTCGGCAGCGGCGCCAAGGTGTACGCGCTGGGTCGCTTCCGCTCGTCGGGTGGTGTTCCTGTCGCCCGCATCGCGCAGTGGACGGGCACCTCGTGGGAGGCCGTGGGAGCGGGGCCGGAGGGCACCTGCTCGGTGCTGCCGACGGGGGCGAACAGCCTGGCGGCGGACTCGCACCGGAGCAGGCTGTACGTGGTGGGGACGGGCACTGCCGGACTGCCCGAATCGATGGGGGTGTGGGCGTGGCAGGAACAGGCCGGATGCACGCTCCTGGCGAACGACGGCGTGGCCCGTTGGGACGGCAGGCAGTGGCATGCGGCCGTCCATCAGAGCCAGGGTGTCATCGGCGAGGTCTGGAACAGCGACAGCCCCGAGTACACCGGCGGGGTCGTCAACGCCGTCGTCCGGCACGCCGGCGTCCTGTGCGTGGGCGGCAAGCTCGTCGCCTATGCCGACCGGACCCAGCCTGGCCCGAGCCCCTTCAGGATCCCCTCGGCCTCAATCCGTACGTGTACGCCGCCGCCGACCCGCTGCTGCGCACCGATCCACTGGGCGAACACGGGCTGCTGGTCGCCGGCCTGAGGATACTGAAGGAGCTGGCGAAGGAATCCGTGCTGATGTTCAGGCCCAACCGGAAGCAGGTCGCCGTCAAGTCGGCGCAGGTCGGCAGCGGGCAGGTGGAGTGGTGGCAGTTCGTGGACCTGATTCCTGGAGTCTCGGCGCTGCGGACCGGCCGGAGTGCCGACGTGGAAGGGGGTACCATGGGCAAGGATCTGATCGCCGGCTGCAGCACCGACCTGGTGCGCCTGATCTTCCATGTGGCCAACTGGACCTACGACGCGGCGGATGCGCACGAGTCGGCGGGGTCCGGACTGGCTCCGGCCGGGCGCCCCAACTACTCGCTGACGTTCGCGCAGTCCCAGAAATACCACGCGCATATCCTGCAGACCAAAGGCTGCCCTTAGTATGCCCCTGGCGTTGGCGCGGTTCGAGGCACAGAAGTTCGCCTTCGAGACCCACAAGGATGCGGTGGAAAAAGGGGACGACGTCCTGATCCAGGCCCTCCGTGGGCTGTACCTGACTTCGGCGGGAGTGGCGGCCGGGGGGCCCGAGGCCTGGTGGGACTATGCCTCGTGGCAGCAGATGCGGGACCATGTCACCGGAAAGCACACGGACTGACCGGCGGAGCGGCGGCAGGGCCGCCGCCGGCATCGCGCCGGGTCGCCGCTGGGGCTCGGCGACGGCGAGGCCGCGCCACGCGGCGGCCCAAAGCCGCGGATGCCTGCCGCGATGACGCAGAAGTCCGGGCGCCGGTACTGGTCCTTCTACTGGCCGCTGGCCCTCACGGGCCTGGTATCGCTCATTGGCAATCAGATCCAGAACGCGACGCTGGCCCGGTACCCGAACGCCACGGCGGAGATCGCCACCTTCGCGCTCGCCGCCGGCGTGTTCCACCTGTTCGACGCGGCGCTGATCTTCATCCCCCAGATGACGGTAGTCCTCGGCAAGTCGCCGACCGGCAGCCGGGTGTGCCGGCGCTTCGTCCTGCTGGTCAGCGCCATCCTCACCGTGCCCGTGATCCTCACCGCGCTTCCTCCCGTGGGTGCGCCCATCCTGCGCGTTGCCTTCGGCATCGAGGGGGAGACCCTGGCGGCCGTGATGCTCTACGTGACGCTACTGTCTCCCAACATCGTGTTGGCGGGGCTGCGCAACTACTACGTCGGGCTCGTCATCCAGGCCGAGAGGACCCGCCTGATCACGCTCTTCAACGTGCTGTATCTGGGCGTGGTGCTGGCCGTCCTCCTGTTCGGGTACCACGCGGGTTGGCGGGCGGTCATCACGCTGGCCGCGGCGCAGGGCGTGGCATCGGTGGTCCACCTGGCGGCCCTGTATGCGGCGGCCCAGCGCCTCGGGCGCCTGCCGTTGCGCGACGACGGCAGCCGCATCGGTTACGCCGAGGTGTTCGCGTTCTTCTGGCCGGTGGCGCTCACCAGCGTCATGTTCTCGCTGAGCCGGCCCATCATCTACTCGTTTCTCGGACGGCTCGACGATCCGCAACCCGTCATCGCGGCGATGCGCGTCGGCTTCGATTTCGCGATGATCTTCCACAACTTGCTGAATCAGTTCCGACACGTCTTCGTGACGTTTGGTGCCGAGGATCTGGCCGGGGTTCGGCGGTTCATGACCGCAGTCACCGGCGTGGTCGTGGGGGGAATGGTCGCAGTGGTGGCCACCCCGGTGTCCACGTTCATCCTGGGCCAGCTCATCGGCGTGGGCGCCGAGGTGCTGACGATGACACGGCAGGTGCTGCTGGTCATGTGCCTGCTGCCCGTGGTGGTAGCCTTCCGCAACTACTTCCATGGCGTGGCCATGGTGCGGCGCCACACCGGGCCGATGGGAGCGGGTGCCGTGGGGCGGAATGCAGCCACCTACCTGGTGTCTCTCGGCCTGTTCTCGATGGGTTGGCTCGATCACGCCACGGCCGCGGCGACCCTGGTTGCCGGCTTCCTGGCCGAGAGCCTGGTCGTCGTGTTCGGGACGCGGAAGGTGCGCCGACGGCGTTGACGGGCAGGGTCGCCATGCAGCCGCCTGCAGGGCGCCCGTGCCACCGATCCGCCCCAGCATCGTCTTTGCAAACGCTTTTCCCTTTCTCTATATTGTGCCACCATCGCGGCGGCCGGAAACGTTGCGTCGGCGGGATCATCGGCAGGTTGGCGCACGCCGAGCGTGGTCCCTGACGTGGCACTGCGGCGAGCGGGTGCTGGGGACAGCGGCTGATCGACAAGCGAGTCTGCCGGCCCCCCTCCCTGCGATGGAGCGGCGTCGCGAGCTTCGGCGTTGCCAGCAGGGTGCAGGCAGCGTCAGGGGTTTTTCTCCCGCATCGCCAGCGGTAACCTGCGGTTGGGCGCATCGTTGCGCCCCGGGGTATGGACGAAGATCAGCCCGATCGATGTACGCAGGCCGGAGGCTCGGAAAGGGGGCGCTGCCCGGGCGGTGGATGGCTGATGGGCTGCCGGGTGTACGTGCACCCGCCGTGAAGCACCCAGGCGTCGCGCGATCGGCGCCTGGGCCGGGGCCGGGAGCGCACATTGACAGCCCGACGGCATGTCTCATATATTAGCGCACTCGCCCGGCTGAGCAGCGAGGGCCAGGCCACGGTAGAGGCCGATCGCGAACGACAGGAGAGTGGGCGATAGGACGTGAGGCGCAGAGAAGAGGATGCGTGCTCGCCACGGGGGTCAGCAGGTGTCCTCTTCTGGTTGGGGTGGACCCAGATTCCCAGATTCATGGTGAATCGCGAAAGGAGCGCAACGATGTCCAGACGCATGATGTTCGCTCTTGCTTTGCTGGCACTGCCCCTGCTGATCTGGGGCTGCAGCAAGCCGCCCGAAGTGGAGATGCAGAAGGCTCAGGCGGCGTTGGCGGCGGCAAAGGCTGCCGAGGCCCAGCAGTACGCACCGAGGTCCCTGGCGGCCGCGCAGGATACCCTGAATGCCGCGATGGCCGAGAAGCAGCAGCAGGATGCGAAGTTCGTTCTGTTCCGCAGGTACGAGAAGAGCCGCCAGCAGATGGTGCGTGCGGAAGGCCTGGCACAGAAGGCAGAGGCGGATGCGAAGGCCGAGAAGGAGCGCGTGCGCCAGGAAGTCTCGAGCCAGTTGTCGATGGCCGCGTCCGAGCTGGAAGCCGTGAAGGTGGCGTTCCAGAATGCGCCCAAGGGCAAGGGCAACAAGGCTGAGCTGGCTCTGATCGAGGCCGAGTTGCAGAGCGTGGAGGCTCCGTACGCCGAGGCGAAGGCGGAGTTCGACGCAGGCCGGTTCCTGACGGCCAAGCCGAAGGTCGCTGCCGTGCGCGAGCAGATCAAGCGCATCAACGACGAGATCGCTGCGGCCGCGGCTCTGGCACAGCAGAAGAAGCGCTAGCCCGACAGACACCGCTCGGTGCGCTGAGCTCTGTGCAGACCATGGGGGGGTTGCCTCGCGCAGCCCCCCCTCTGTCTACCCGCAGACCAACCTGGCCCGCCACCGAACCCAGGATTCGCGTCGCCTGCAACTGTGAAGCGCCTCCGGATCAGTACCCTCGCTCTGCCGTTGTCAGTCGTGCTGGGTGCCTGCCTGTGGGGTTGCCAGGAGCCGCCGTTGGCGAACCTCCAGCGGGCCAGATATGCGCTCGAGGCGGCCCAGGTCGCCGGGGCTGTCAGGCACTCCGAGCCCCGGTATCGTGCGGCGGAGCAGCTCATGGAGGCGGGCTGGATGGAGATGGCCCGTCAGAACGGGCGCCTCAAGCCCTTCCGCGACTATGCCACCGCCGACTCCGTCCTCGCGCTGGCCTTCGAGGCGGCGCGCATCGCGGAGGAGGAGGCCACGACGCGCGCCCGCCAGCTCGAAGAACAGGCGCGCGGCGACTACGCCCTGCTCGAAGCCGAGCTGGCCGCGCACCGCCAGGCGCTGGACGGCTCGCTCAACATGTTCCATGCCGAGCGCTACTGGTCGCAGGCGGCCCTGGCGCTGCGCACCGGCCGACACCTGATGGCCCAGGGCGAGCACGCCGCCGCCTCCAACAAGCTGAACGAAGGCCGGCAGGCCCTCATCCGCGTCGGGCAGGTCCTGGATCAGCAGCGAGCGGACGAGGCCCAGTACGTGCCGATGTGGCGGCGCTGGGTCGAGGAGACCGTGGCGGAATCCCGGCGCACCGGCGGGTACGCGGTGATCGTCGACAAGTCGAGACACACCCTCTATCTGCTGCGTGGCGGCAAGGTGATCCGCCAGTACCGCTGCGACCTCGGCTACAACTCGGCGCGCCAGAAGACCTACTCGGGTGACGGCGCCACGCCGGAGGGGAAGTACCGGATCACCGGCGAGAAGGGCAACGGCAGCAGCAGGTACTACAAGGCCCTGCCGATCAGCTTCCCCAACGGACAGGACATCGAGCGCCACCGCCACTACAAGGAGCGAGGCCTGATCTCGAAATGGGCCCGCATCGGCGGGAACATCGAGATCCACGGCTACGGCGGGCGGGACGAGGACTGGACCGAGGGGTGCGTGGCGCTGACCAACGGCGACATGGGCCATCTGATGAGACACGTCGGCACGGGAACTCCCGTCACCATCGTGCGGCGTTCGGATCAGTGGCCATGAGCGAGGAGCAGCGTGCGGGGCCGGTGCCGCCGCGCCGGGCCGACGGCGCCGCGCCGGGTCCCCCCTCGTTCCCGGCAGGGATCCCCAGCTCGCCACCCGCGCCGGTCTCTCCTGCACCGCCGCCGCGCGCCTGGCCGGGCCGGCGCCCGCCCGCGGCCGCCGGGCGCCGTCGCCGGTGCGTGCTCGTGGTCGCGTTGGTCCTGTTGATCCTCGTGGTGTCGGCCGCGGGCGTGTCCGTGTTGTTCTGGAGCGCCCTGCAGGTCGGGCAGCCCATCTCCGAGGAGATCGCCGCAGCGGATACGCTGAACCTCGCGCTGGCCCGGCTGCCCATCGAGCCGAGCCGCGCGGACCGGGAGCTGCGCACGGCGCGCCGGGCTGTGGCGCAGCTTGCGCCCAGCGTGCCCTACATCGTGGTCGACCGGCATGCCCAGGTGGTGTCACTGCGGACAGCCGACGAGGTGATCCTGCAGGGCATCTGCTCGACCGGGTCGGGGAGTGTGCTGGTGGACAGCCTGACGGGCCGAAGATGGGTCTTCGAGACACCGCCCGGCGTCTTCAAGGTCAACAGCAAGCTCAAGAACCCCTGGTGGAGGAAGCCCGACTGGGCCTTCGTCGAGGAGAACGAGCCGATCCCGCGCAATGAGAGCGAGCGCTACGACGAGAACATGATGGGCGAGTATGCCCTGGGGTTCGGCAACGGGTACTTCATCCACGGCACGATCTACGAGCGCCTGCTGGGTGTGAACGTGACGCACGGCTGCGTGCGCCTCGGCGCCGAGGACCTGGAGAGACTGTTCGAGCGGGCCAAGATTGGCACACCCGTGTATATCTTCTGAGGCTGGAGTCCGCGACAGCCGTGGCCGTCCGCACGCTCCAGATGCCGCGCTCGGCTGCCGGACGAACGGCGCTCGCACCGGGCGAAGGGCGGCGCGGGTCGGCGTGCTGTGCGTTGTTGCGGCTCTGGTGGGTGGCTGCCGGGAAGAGCCGCGGGCCGTGGCGCACGGCGACCCGGCGCGGCAGCGCGCCGAGGTGGAGTACCAGCTTCTCCAGGCTGAACTGGAGCTGGCCAAGCAGACGCGCCCCTACCTGGTCTTCGACTGGCAGGCGAGCGAGCTGGTCGTCAAGGTGAAGGGGGCGCCGGTGGCGCGGTTCGGTCTCCAGGTGGTGGATGATGCGCAGACAGTGCGGCGATTCCAGCAGCGGTTCCTGGGGCCCCAGGAGCGGGCGGTGCGGGGCGTGGCGCTGCGCCGGCTGTACACGGCCCAGCACCAGCATTCCGACTCGATCCTGGCGATCGTGGGGAAGGTGCTGAGCGTGGACCCGCAGACCCTGCAGAGGCAGGTCCCCGGGCACTTCGAGCTGGGCTGGGGCGATGGCGCGATCCTGGAGGTGCACGTCGACCTGGGCGAGCCCGCGCCGCCACGGCCACCGGGCCGCTGGCAGCGCGTGGGCGCCGTGGCCGCCCGTCTCCTCGAGCACCCGGCCTGGCAGGGCCTGCGGTGCAGCGCGGCGCGCTGGGTCCAGAGCCAGCGGCTGCAGCCGCTGGCGACAGCCGCCACGCGGTTCCTCGGCCCGGCTCGCCTGCGGGCCCTGCGCCGGGCCGTTGCGGGTCCCTGCCTGGATGCCCACCTGCGAGTGTCCATGCAGCGGCGGGACGCGATGGCTCTGTACCGGGTGGCCGAACCAGGCGCCCCGACGCTGATGCCCATCTCGCTCTGATTCCTGTTCGGCCAGCGCCACGGCCCTGGCCGGCGACCGTGGCGCGGCCCGCGACCGGCAGCGCGCCGGAGCGCCGCCGGGTCGTCGCTGCCGCGGGGCGCCGCCGGCCCACCGGCATCGTTCACGAGGAGTTCTGCCATGGCCGACTCTGTTGCGGGGCAGCGCCAGGGCGTCACGCTCCACGTGTCCAAGCTGGGCGACGGTTCGGACGGGCGTTCGTGGCGCACCGCGTTTGGCACGGTGCAGGCAGCGCTCGACGCGATTCCCGACGCGTCGGGCGGCCACACCGTCGTCATTCGTCCCGACACGTACATGGAGGCGAATCTGCACCCGGCGCACCCCGGCGCCCCTGGCGCGTACAACCGCCTGATCGGCGACGTGGATGGACGGCTGGGTTCGGGCACCACCGGGCGCGTCGTGCTCGACTCGGGCGATCCGGCCAGGGGTTTCAAGAGCTACGACTGGTGGGGGACGCTGAAGAGCTACCGGCACGAGTGGTCGCCCGCCCACACCGACAGCACGTTCTCTGCCATCGGCTGGGATCGCTGGCATCTGCGCGGCCTGTACGCCACCGGCGGCGACGGTGGGTTCATGTTCGACTGCGTCGATCGCGTCGAACCCTTCAGCGTGATCGTCGAGGACTGCGTCAGCATCGGCCGCGCGTTCGGCGGGGGAGTGGCGAGCTGCCTCTCCCGCCGCGGCGAACCGATCGTCTTCCGGCGGTGCTGCCTGTGGGCGCTGGACTGGTGGGGAGACACGGCGGCCGCCTACGTGCGCGTGGAGAACCCGACCATGCCCGCGCATCCCGACGTGCTCTTCGAGGACTGCACGATGGTCAGCCCGCAGTGCGCATTGAAGGCCGGCAACTACGGCTTCACGACCTACAGCTACGTGCGTGTGTGCGGGTGCCGTCTGATCGCGCTCAACTTCTCCCAACCCCACGGGACGCCGACGGACGGCGTCATCCAGAGCGTGGAGCACGGTCGCTATCTGCGCGTCGATCTGCAGGACAGCACCCTGATGGGCTTCAAGGTCTTCGGCTCGGCCGTGGCCAAGGACAGCGCGGGAGAGATCCAGTACGCCGCCCGCCGCGTTCAGGCGTACGTGCAGTTCACCCAGGAGGTGCCGGCGGGCATGCACCGTCTGGGTCACTGGCCGGCCGAGCTGCTTCAGGATCTGGTCCCGCCGCCGCCGGCCCGCCCGGGCCCGCGCCTGGTGCGCGAGCGAGTGATCGCCCGCGACATGTGCGAGCTGAGCCCCGTGGTGTGGCGGGGGCGCCTGTGCCACATGGAGTGCGTGCGGCCAGGCAGCGGGGGCACGCGGGACGACTACTACCTGCTGCTGCGGGACGCCGCCACCGGCCGCGAATGGGCCCGCTTCGCCACGGGGTATGGCCTGGCCAGCATGTTCGTCGAAGACGATGTACTATATGCGTTCGCCTCGCGCTGGGAGAACGATACCTGGAACGATGTGACGCTGTTCCGCTCGACGGACCTGGCGCGCTGGGACGTGGTCAGGGTCATCGAGCAAGAGGCCAACGAGAATCTGTTCAACACGACGGTGTGCCGGGGGCCGGACGGGTACGTGCTGGCCTACGAGACGAACGACGCGCGCTACCCGGCCTTCACGGTGAAGTTCGCGCGGTCCGCGGATCTGCAGCACTGGGAGAAGATCCCCGAGGCGGTGTTCGGGACCGACCGGTATGCGGCCTGTCCGTGTCTGCGCTGGGCGGACGGGTACTACTACATGCTCTACCTGGAACACCGCGCCCCCCGCCATTGCTACGAGACCTACATCACGCGATCGCCCGACCTGCGCCACTGGGAGACCAGCGTCGCCAATCCGGTGCTGCGCGCCGAGGGAACCGACGAAGGGATCAACGCCTCGGATCCGGAGTTGATCGAGTGGGAGGGGCGCACGTATGTGTACTTCGCCGTGGGTGACCAGCTGACGTGGATGGACATCAAGCGGGCCGTGTACGCGGGGCCGCTGGCGCAGTTCCTCGCCGCGTGGTTCGCACAACCGGGCATCCCGGATCCGGGTACTGCGGCCGCACGGCAGACGGGTTCGAGGCGCTGAGGTGCATCGCGGCCGGCCATGGAGGTGAGCCATGGAATACCGGCAGATGGGGCAGTCAGGGGTCAGGCTGAGCGTCATCGGCCTCGGGAGCTACTTGACGATCGGCTTCAAGCTGGACGAGGCGGCGTCGCGCCAGACCGTGCGCACGGCCTACGACGCGGGCATCAACTTCTTCGACACGGCCAACGCGTACGGCGCGGGTGAGGGCGAGCGCGTGCTGGGCAGGTGTCTGGCGGAGTACCCGCGCTCGTCGCTGTTCGTGATCACCAAGGTGTTCGCGCCCATGGGCCCCGGGCCGAACGACAGGGGGCTGTCGCGCAAGCACGTGTTCGAGCAATGCCATGCCAGCCTCAGGCGCCTGGGAATGGACTACATCGATCTGTACATGTGCCATCGCCCCGATCCGCAGACGCCGCTGGACGAGACGATCCGCACGCTGGAGGACCTGGCGCGGCAGGGCAAGATACTGTACTGGGGCGTGAGCGAATGGCCGGCCGAGCTGATCTGCCGCGGCAACGGCGTGGCGCGCCAGATCGGGGCGCGGACGATGTCGGTCAACGAGCCGCGCTACAACCTCATGTACCGCTACCCGGAAGCGCAGGTGTTCCCCGCGACCGCGGCCGAGGGCATGGGCAACGTCATCTTCTCCGGTCTGGCGCACGGGGTGCTGACGGGGAAGTACCGGGTGGGCGAGGAGCCGCCGCCCGGGACGCGCGCGGCCAGCGACGACACGAACATGGTCCTCAAGCGGCTGTACTGGGGCGAGGAGAACCAGCGCCGCGCCCAGGAGTTCGCGCGGGTGGCCAGAGAGATGGGGACCAGCCCCGCCGTGCTGGCGCTGGCCTGGTGCCTGCGCCGTCCCGAGGTCACCAGCGCGATCATCGGAGCCACGCGGCCCGCGCAGATCCTCGAAAACGTGCAGGCCGCGTCGCTGGCCATCCCCGCAGAGGTGCTGGCGCGGCTGGACGAGATCTTCCCGCCGCCGCCGGGTACCGCCGGCTCGTGAGAGCGGCTGCCCGGGGCGGATCCGCCTCCAGGCCGGCCAGGTCGGGCAGGCTGGCCAGGGCCGCAGCGTGGGCGACGAACAGGGGATCACCCCATGGGTCGGACGGACGACGACAGGCGCGAGGGAGATGGCGCGGCGAGGTGCTCTTTCGGCGCAGAGCTGGCCGCCGCCCGGAGTGCCGGCGCCGCGGACGTGTGGCGGGAGGCGGTGGCGGCGGTGGCGGCGGGGAGCGCAGCGCCGCCGCTGAGCTTCCGTCTCGGCGCCGAGGCGGCGGGAGCGTTCTGGCGCCGCGCCGCGCGCGCGTGCGAGCCGGCGCCCGACCCGGCCGGCACGCCTGGCGCGGTCCCGGCCGGCACGCGCCAGGTCGTGACGTATACGGACCCCCAGACGCGGGTGGTCTGTCGCCTCGAGTTCCAGCTGTTCGCCGCTTTCCCCGCCGTCGAGTGGGTGGCCTTCTTCACCAATGCTGGCGACGTGCCGTCGCCCGTGCTCGCTGACGTCGAGGCCCTGGACCTGGGCTGGAGCGCCGCGGGAGAGGCGTTCGCGTACCGGTCGCCGGGGGCGGCCGAGACGCCCGAGGATTTCCAGTTCCAGCGCGAGCCCCTGCAGACCATCCGGCAGCAGGGGCGCCGCGTGGAGCTGTCCGCCGGCACCGAAGGTCGTTCGTCGGCCGCCTGGCTGCCGTTTCTCAACCTGCAGACCGGCACCGACGGCCTGATCGTGGCCCTGGGCTGGAGCGGCCAGTGGCACATGACGGCGGCACGCGACGGTGCCGAGGTGCGCGTGCGTGCCGGCATGGACGACCTGCGGTTGCGCCTGGACCCGGGCGAGACGATCCGCACGCCACGGGTGCTGCTGGTGCACTGGCGCGGGCGGCCGCTGGACGGCCAGAATCTTCTCCGCCGGATCCTCTGGCAGCACTACCTGCCCAGGGTGGACGGGCGCCCCGTGGAGGCTCCCGTGTGTTTCGGCGCCTGGGGCGGCGCGCCCACGCCGGTCCATCTGCGCCAGCTCGAGCTGATCGCGCGCCACCGCCTGCCCTACGACTGCTACTGGATCGACGCGGGGTGGTATGGCACTTCGACGCAGCCGTGCCCGAACGTCTTCGAGGGCGAGTGGTGGAAGGTGGGCGACTGGCGCGTCAACGCGAACTACCACCCGGAAGGGCTGCGCCCCATGGGCGAGCGTGCCCACGCCGCGGGCATGCAATTCCTGCTGTGGGTGGAGCCCGAGCGGGCCCTGCAGGGCACGCCTGTCACGCTGGAGCACCCCGAGTGGTTCCTGCAGGCCCAGCCCGGCGAGCCGCGGCGGCCTGGCGACACCCTGCTGCTGAATCTGGGCCATCCGGAGGCGCGCGCCTGGGTCGTCGAGCTGATCTCCGGCCTGGTGACCCAGCACGAGCTGGACTGGTATCGGCAGGACTTCAACCTGGGACCGCTGCCGTTCTGGCGCGCGAACGATCCGGCGGAGCGGCAGGGCATCACCGAGATTCGCTACGTCGAGGGCCTGTACGCGTTCTGGGACGAGCTGCGGCGCCGCCATCCGCGACTGCGCATCGACAACTGCGCCAGCGGCGGCCGGCGGCTGGACCTGGAACTGCTCAGCCGCAGCGTGCCGCTATGGCGCGATGACTACAACTGCTTCGCGACGCTGGACCCGGAGGCCCTCCAGGTGCACGGGCTGGGCCTGAGCCACTGGCTGCCGGTGCACGGCACCAGTCCGCTGAACAAGGATCCCGGCGACACCTACCGTTTCCGCAGCGTGGTGTGCCCCGGCGTGTTCTTCAGCTTCGACGAGTGCGGCA
The DNA here is from genome assembly GCA_964591015.1 of uncultured Gemmatimonadaceae bacterium. GTDB lineage: Bacteria > Latescibacterota > UBA2968 > UBA8231 > UBA8231 > SLHA01. The sequence goes on along the minus strand of CAZPXM010000022.1, from coordinate 3,589 downwards.
CCGTGCCGTTCGACGAGCAGACCTACCCATGGGACTGGCACCGCAAGATGCTGGCGGAGCAGCGGCGGACGCGGCCGTTCTGGAGCGGCGAGCTTTATCCGCTGACCGCTTGCAGTTCGGCGCCGGACGCCTGGATCGCCCTGCAGTTGCACCGGCCGGACCTGGATGCGGGCATGGTGCTGGCCTTCCGGCGGGCGGCCAGCCCGCTGGTCGAGGCCGAGTTCAGGCTCGGCGGGCTGGCGGCCGATGCGAGCTATGCGTTCGAGGACGCCGACGATGGCACCGCCTGGGTGGCCGACGGCCACCAGCTGCGCGAGCCTGGTCTGCGCCTGCGCATCGGGCAGCCGCGGACCAGCCGCTTGCTGTTCTACCGGCGCACGGAGGGCTGAAGGGAGGGATGCTCATGGGCCTGCGCGCGACGCTGATCGACGTGCCGAGCGGGCGCACCGTGGTGGAGGAGCAGGGCGCGCCCCGCGCGCTCCGCACGGGCGTGGTGGGGCTCGGTCACCGCGGGGCACATCACAGCATCCGGCTGTCTGCCTTCGACGAGTACGAGGTGGTGGCGCTGTGCGACCGGCGGCCGGGCGTGCTGGCGGGGGCCGCCGCGCGGCTGCTGCAGGAGACCGGGAGCCGGGCGCGCACCTACACCGACTTCGCGGCGATGCTGGCAGCCGGCGGCCTGGATGCCGTGGTCGTGGCGGTCGACCCGGACAAGCAGGCGCCGCTGGTGTGCGAGGCGCTGCGCGCCGGCCTGGACGTGATGGTCGAGGTGCCGCTGGCCTATTCGCTGGCGGATGTCTGGCGCATCGTGCAGGCGGTGGAGCAGAGCGGGCGCCTCTGCCTGCTGATGGAGCAGACGCGCTTCTGGGGCTTCGTGCGGGCCTGGCGCCGGATCGTGGCCGCGGGCCTCATCGGCAAGCCGCTGTTCGCCGAGGGGGAGTACTTCGACCACAAGCAGGACGCGTTCTACCAGGACGAGGCGGGCCGCTTCTACACGCCGGCGCAGGCGGCCCGCTGTCCGGCGGCGCGGCCGGCCTGGCGCCAGACCGTGCCGACGATCGGCTACATGCCGCACGAGATCTCGCCGCTGCTGTACATCCTCGACGACCGGGTGACGCGCGTGGTCGGCATGTCGACGCGGCCGGAGAGCTACCGCTACCCCGGGCTGCAGAAGGCGGACATCCAGGTGGCCCTGCTCCAGACCGCCCAGGACACGATCCTGCGGCTGGCGGTGGGGCACAGCACGCCCAGCATCCGGCGCGGCGAGACGGCCACGCACTGGTACCACATCAAGGGCACGGACGGCGCGCTGGAGTGGAAGCGCAGCGGCTGGGATCGGCCGCGTCTGTTCGTCGGGGGATGGCAGACCGCAGAGGCGCAGCCCATGGACTGGAGCACGGCCCGCGTGGACGCGCCGCCGGCGGCCCGCGGCAGCGGTCACGGGGATGCCGATTTCTACGTGTACGCTCAGTTCGCCGACGCCGTGCTGCGCGGGGTCCCGCCCGAGCTGGACATCTACAAGGCCGCCGAGACGGCCGCTCCGGGGATCATGGCCGCTCGTTCGATCGCCGCGGGCAACGCGCCCCAGGAGGTGCCCGACTTCCGGCCGGGGCCCCGGCGCCGCGCCGGTGAACTGCCGGCCGACGCGGAGGCGCCGGCCTAGGCGCGAGGCGGCGCGCGCGGCGCACCGCCGGCTAGCGAGCGGGTGCCTCTCCGGCTGGCGGCCGCCGGGCGCGGCCTGGCCAGCGAAGAGGCGCTCCCCGTCCCGGCTCGAGTGGAGGCGACGATGCCCTTGCCCATCTGCATCCTCATCGACGATCCGGCCCCGCTCATCAATGTCTACTGGTGGCACGCGTCTCGCAGGGCCGGCAGCGACACTCCGGTGCAGCAGTCCGGCGAGCCGGTGGCGCGCGAGATCCCGCTGGATTTCCTCGATCACTTCTGCGATGTGATCGAGCGGTGGGGAATCCGCGGCAAGTTCACGGTGCTGCCCTATCCAGCCGGTCTGGGGCCCATCGATCGCGGCTGGCCGGGGTGCGACCCGGCGGCCCTGGCCGCCTGGATCCAGCGCGTCCGCCGCCGGGTGATGCCCCTCATGGACATCTCGCCGGAGATCCTCACGCACGCCCAGGCCCTCGACCTGGACTCCATGCAGTTGCTGCCGGAGACGGAGCGGGAGTGGTCGCGGCGGCAGACCGAGGCGACGCTCGTGCCGTACATCGCCCTGGCGTGCGCGCTGCTGGAGCGCGTCGGGCTGTCGCCCACCGGAGTGACCTCGCCGTGGGACTTCGGGACCCAGGTGGAGGAGGAGTACCGAACGGCGATCCGCCGCGCCCTGGCCCAGGCGACGGGCCGGCGGCAGGGCTGGTACTTCCTGCACTCCGACGTCACCGGCACGGCGCTGCGTTCGGAGGTGGCCTGGCGGCAGGACGATGCCTGGCTGGTCAGCCTGTGGGCCCAGGTTCCCGATCTGTGCTGGGCCACCATGGAGACCACGGCCCACGACGAGGAATACGTGGCCTCCGTGGCCGATGGCTATGTGAGCGTGGACGGCCGGCAAGGGCGCCTGGCGGAGCTGCACCGTGCCGGCACCCCCATGGTCCTGGTGACGCACTGGCAGAGCCTGTACGCCAACGGGCGGCGCACGGGGTTGCTCGTCCTGGACGAGGTGGCGCGCCGCGTGGACGGCCTGTGGGGGGACCAGGTGCGCTGGACCACGTGCCTGGAACTGGCCGCCGCCATCGCAGAGGGCCGCCTCGCCAGCGGCGGCGGCCGCGGGGAAGCGTGAGGCGGGCTCGCTCCGCGCCCCGTCGCACTGGCCCGTCGCACCGCCCCGTCGGCGAGTGCTGCGCGGCGCTCGCCATGGCCGACCGGCGCCGCAGCGGGTGCTGCCTGCTGCGGCGCCCGGCGCATTGCGGTGCCGCTGCCGGCGGCGAGTCTCAGGCGCTGTACGCGCGCCGCATGTCCTCCAGCGTGAGCGGCGCGTAGTCGCCCGCGTGCCCCGCCTGCCCGAAGTCGCGCACCTTGCCGAGGATCAACCGATACAGCGCCTCGCGCGCGGACCCCAGGTAGTCGCGCGGGTCGAACTTCTCTGGCTGTTCCGCCAGGACCTTGCGGATCGCGGCGGTCACGGCCATGCGGCCGTCGGTGTCCACGTTGATCTTGCGCACGCCGCGCTGGATCCCGTACTGGATATCGCTCATCGGGATGCCCATGGCCGCCTTCATTTTGCCGCCGTACCGGTTGATCTGCTCGACCAGCTCCTGCGGCACGCTGGACGAGCCGTGCATCACGAGCGGATAGGCAGGGTAGCCGGCGGCCGCCAGGTTCCGCTCGATCTTCTCGATGCGCTCCAATGCCAGCGCCGGCGGCAGCGGCTTCCCGTCCGGGTCGTAGCGCAGCGTCTTGTACGCGCCGTGGCTGGTGCCGATCGCCACGGCCAGGCAGTCGCACCCGGTGGCCTGCACGAAGTCCACCACTTGCTCCGGGTCGGTCAGGTGGGCGGCGTCGCCCGCCGCCAGCCCGGCTCCGTGCCCGTCCTCGATCCCGCCCAGCGCCCCCAGCTCGGCCTCCACCGTCACCCCGAGAG
>CAZPXM010000021.1:0-38249 GCA_964591015.1 uncultured Gemmatimonadaceae bacterium | reverse complement strand
GAACACGCGCCCGCGGACGTGCCGGGCGAGGGCGGCGACATGGGCTTCCGGCTGCTCCACGTAGTCGAAGAAGCCCATGGCCAGGCCGATGTCGAACGGCCCGGAGCCCGCCCAGGTCAGAAAGTCGGCCTCGACGAAGCAGCACCGCTCGGCCACGCGCGCGGCGGCCGCCGCCGCCCGGGCCAGCGCCAGCATGCCCGGGGCGAAGTCGATTCCCACCACCTCGGCCCCGCGCTGCGCGAACGCCACGCAGTAGCGGCCCGACCCGCAGCCGACATCGAGGACCCGCTGGCCGCGCACGTCGCCGCAGCGCGCCAGCGCGATGGCGAGCCGGCGGCGGACCACGCCGCGGCAGAGCCGGTCCACCAGTCGCTGGGCCGGCGACTTGCGGTCGCTGTAGATGAGGTCGAAGCGCGCGGCGTCTCTGTCGAAGTGCTGGCGAACGCGCGTCGCCGGCGCCGCTCGCGGGGGTGGCTGGGGCTCCATGGCGGTCATGCGAGCCAGCCCCGGGCCGCGAGCACCTCGCCCATCGGTGCAAAGCGGAAGTCGCGCAGCAGGCGCTCGAGGCGGTCCGGCACGGCGCGCAGGTTGGCGTAGTGGGGCAGTCCGATGCGGCGGGGCAGGCGTTCCAGACGCGGCTGTTCGGGGTCCAGTTCCCACGGGTGGATGTAGAAGGACGCCGGCTGACCCGCGGCGTTGGCGCGCGCCAGCGCCAGATGGGTCACGCGGTACGGCAGAATGCGGAAGTAGGCGCCGCCGGCCGCCGGGATGTTCGTGCGCAGCACGCGCAGGACCGTCGCGGGAAACTCCGCCAGGCCGGGTGCGGCCCAGTGGATGCCGCGCGGCGCGTCGTGGACTCCGTACCGGTAGTTGCGCACCGGGAAGACGCTCGCGTCGAAGCGGATGCCGTGCTGGCGCAGCACCTCGAAGGCCCAGGGGCTCTGGCGGGTTATCGAGAAGAAGGCCGCCCGGTGGCCGCGCACCGGCTCGCCCAGCAGGTCCTCGAGCTCGCGCAGCGCGCGTCGCAGGTCGGCGGCGAACGCCTCGGGGCCGAGGCGGTAGGCGAACCGGTGCGCGTAGCCGTGCGTGCCGACCTCGTGTCCGGCGGCGCGGATGGCGCGGACCAGACCGGGCGCCCGCGCCGCCGCATGGCCCAGGACGAAGAAGGTGGCGCGGACGCCGGCGCGGGCCAGCAGCTCCAGCAGGCGTCCGGTGCCCACCTGCAGCCGCGGCTCGAAGCCAGGCCAGCGCTCCGGGTCGATCTCCAGCCCCTGGAACCAGTCCTCCAGATCCACAGTGAACGCGTTGACCAGCGGCCCGGCCGTCATCGCCGCCCTCCCGCCGCGTTCTCCATGGCGCTCGCCAGCACGCGCGCGGCCGCGGCCAGCGAGTACCGGTCCTCGACGATCCGGCGGCCGCGCGCGCCCATGGAGCGGCGCCGTTGCGGGTCGAGCACGAGCTCTTCCAGCCGCTGTTCCCACTCGGCGTCCGTGGTGGCCAGGAAGCCGCTCTGGCCATCGGCGACGATCTCGGCGTTGATGCCCACCGGACTGGCCACCACCGGCAGACCGGCGGCCATGTACTGCAGCAGCTTGTAGCCGCCCTTGCCGCGGGTCCACGGATCGTCCGGGACCGGCATCAGGCCGATGTCGAACTCCTGCAGGGCGGCCACCTCCTCGTCGAGCCGCCACGGCCGCGCCGTCACCGGGACGCCGGCCAGCCGCACGCCGGTCGCGCCGATCACCTGGACCCGCACGTGCGGGTGCCGCGCGCACAGGTGGCGCAGCGGCGCCGCGATGAGCTGCAGATAGGCCACCGTCGTGGCGCTGCCGATCCAGCCGAGCACGACAACCGCGCGGGCGGACGTGGCGGCGGCCGGCCGGCACGCGTCGGTGTCTATCGGCCCGGTGATGCGGATGGTGGCCGTGTAGCGGGCTGCGTAGCTCTCGGTGTACTCGTTCTCCACCACCGCGGCGGCGGCCAGCCGCAGCATGGCGGGCAGCCCCGACTCGTTGCGGCGCTGCTTCCAGCGCGCCAGCCAGTTCGGCTGCTGTACTTCGGTCGTGAAGATGGCGTCGTCGAAGTCGAACAGCATGGGCCGGCCCCGGCGGCGCAGCAGCCAGCGGACCGGAGCCGGCAGGATCACCTTCTGCACGAACAGGAGGTCGAACGCCGGCGCCAGCCGCCACAGGCGCAGACCGCTGGCCAGCGTGCGCCAGCTCGCCCAGGCGTAGTAGCAGAGCTTGCGGCACCTGGCCTGGCTGACCAGCACCTGCGACCCGCCGATGGCGCGGTCGGGCAAGACGGTGAGGACCCGGCAGTCCCAGCCGCGCCGGGCGAGCCACGGCAGGTACTGGAAGACCCGCGTGCGGCTGCTGGCGGCCAGCACGCCGTACTGCGTGAGAAAGAGCACGCGCATGCGAGGTTCAGCGCTCGGCGCCGGACAGGGTCACGAGCGCGCGGCGCGGCGCTGCCCGATCTGGCTGGCCGCGAACTCCCTGACGCAGCCGATCACCCGGTCCTGCTCCTCCAGGCGCAGGCCCGGAAACAGGGGTATGCTGAGCAGCCGCTGCCACTGCGCCTCGGTCACGGGCAGGCGAGTCGTGTAGGGCCGATAGAGGGGCAGCAGGTGGTTCGGGTAGTAGTGGACATTGGAGTCGATGCCGTGCCGGTCGAGGTACTCGCACAGCTCGTCCCGCAGCTCCTTGGGGACCTTCAACACGGCGTTGTAGCAGGAGTTGGTGGCGTACGGCTTGGCAGGCGTGAACTCGATGCCCTCGATCTGCGCGAACGCCGCCCGGTAGCGCTCGACCAGCCGCTGCCGCTGCGCGTTGGCCGCCTGCAGCTTGGCCAGTTGCACCAGCCCGAGCGCCGCGGCCAGGTCGTTCATCTCGTACTTGTACCCCACCTCCTCCACGGCGTACATCCAGGCGCGCCGCGGCCGGCCGGGCTTGAACCGCTCCCAGGTGGGACGCGAGATCCCCATCCACCGCAGCCGCCGCACGCGCCCCGCCAACAGCGGGTCGTTGGTCACCAGCATGCCGCCGTCCCCGGTCGTCATGTTCTTGGTGGCCTGGAAGCTGAAGCAGCCCATGTCCCCGATGGTTCCCAGCTTCCGGCCGCGGTACAGCCCGCCGCACGCGTGCGCCGCGTCCTCCACGACCCACAGGCCGTGCTCGCGCGCCAGCGCCATGATCGGATCCATGTCGCAGGCCAGACCGCCGTAGTGCACGACGACGATGGCCCGGGTGGTGGGGGTGATCTTCCGCTCGATCTCGCGCGGGCTGATGTTGAGCGTGTCCGCCTCGATGTCGCAGAACACCGGGCGGCCGCCGCCCAGCAGGATCGCGTGGTTGGTGGAGACGAAGGTCATGGAGGTGGTCAGCACTTCCTGGCCGTCGACCTCCGCTGCCAGCATGGCCAGGTGCAGGGCGGCGGAGGCGGAGTTCAGTGCCACCGCGTGCTCGACGCCCAGGAACTGGGCGAACCGCTGCTCGAACTCCGCGGTCCGCGGCCCCGAACCTACCCATCCGGAGGCCAGCGTCTGCTGCAGCGCCTCGGCCTCTTCCGGGCCGAACCAGGGTCGCGAGATCGGGATGCGTTCGGTCAACTCGGTGTCCTAGCGCGAGGGCAGGGAGCGACTGCAGAGCGGGGCCCAGAAGGACCGGTCGCCGAGCAGCCGAGCGAGGATCCGGCGGTAGGCCTGCAGGCGCTGCCGGCCCTCGGCACGGTGCCGCGGACTCAGCAGCGTCAGGGGCAGCCACACGGCGGCTCGCAGCAGCATCTCCGCCGCGGTGAGCCAGCGCAGGACCTCGACCGCCTGCAGGCCAAAGTGCTTCTGGAACAGGTAGAACTGGCTGTGCTGACTGATGACGAGCATGCGGCCCAGGTCCTGCCGCACGCTCTGGCCGCCCAGGTGGACTACGATGCTGCCCGGGTGGTACACCACGCGCCAGCCGGCCTGGTGGATGCGCATGCACCACTCCACATCCTCGTGGAACATGAAGAGGGCAGCGTCCAGGGGACCGGCGGTTTCCACGGTCTGACGACGAACCATCATGCAGGCGCCGCTGATCCAGCCCACGTCACGGCTCATCGCGTGACCTCGGCGGCCAAATCTATGGACCGGGAAAAGGCCGTGCAACAGCAACTTGGTGAGCGCCACCCTCCTCAGCGAGGGCTGTGGCCCGCAGGATAGCTGCAGTCGGCCGTGGCCGTCGATCAGCCGCGGGCCGACCGCGCCCACGTCGGGTCGCCGCTCCATCAGCTCGACGAGGCCGGCCAGGGCGCCGCGCTGCACCTGGGTATCGGTGTTCAGCAGCAGGAAGTACCGGCCGCGGGCCATCTGCATCGCCTGGTTGTTGGCGGCAGCGAAGCCGGCGTTGTGCGCATTGCGCTGGAGGCGCACCTGCGGGAACTGGCGCGCCACCGCCGCGGCACTGCCGTCGGTCGAGGCGTTGTCGACCACGATGATCTCCCAGGCCTCGCTGTCGGGGTCGGCCAACAGGGAGGCCACACAGGCCAGCAGCAGCTCGCGCGTGTTCCAGCTCGCCAGGCAGACGGACAGCACGGGCTGGCCAGCACCGGACGCCCGCGGGCAGGGCCTCGGCATGCCGGCGGCTGCCGTCATCGCAGACCGCCTGCTTCCAGGGCCCGCAGGACCACCGCACGCACCGCCTCGCCCTGCCACCAGAGCGCACCGTTGGCCAGGACGAGCGCGGTCCACAGTGCCGCGGCGCGCCGCCTCCCCAGGCGGTCGGTGGCGTCGCGGATGGCGGCGCTCGCGGCCACGGCGAACACCGGCTCCAGGGGCAGCCGGAAGCGTGTCGACCCGTACAGCAGCGCGGAGAAGACGAGGATCGACGCGCCCGCATAGCCCATCGGCAGGCAGAAGCCCGGCGCGCGCCGCAGTCGCCACATGCCCGCCAGGGCCGGCGGCAGGACTGTCATGAACCAGAAGTCGTACTCCGGGCGCAGGAAGTACCAGAAGCGCACGAAACGCTCCAGGACCAGGCGCAGGTACGGGCGCGGATGGGCGCGGATCCATGCCAGCCCCTCGCGCAGCCACTGCCGGTCGCGCTCGACCTCGGACGGCGTGGCGGCGAAGACCTCGGGAGCGATCCGCCAGCCGTCGGGGCGCCGCCAGTCAGGCACGTCGGCATTGCTCCGCGCGACGATGAAGCCGCCGTGCGTGGCGATCGGCACCAGGGCGCCGTGCACCCGGTAGTTGCGCACCGTCCACGGCGCGATGGTGCAGACAGCGGCCAGCCCCACCCACGCCACCGGGCGCAGGTGGCGCCAGCCTCTCCGGCGCCAGACGCACCAGGCCAGCGCGGGCCAGATCAGCAGGCCCACGGGCCGCGTCAGCGCCGCCAGACCGAGCGCCGCCCCGCCCAGCAGCAGGCGGCCGGCGTCGGGCCGGCTGGCCGCTCTTGCCGCCGGCCCGGGTCCCGAGGCGGCCGGGGCCAGCAGCACCAGAGACGCGAGGGTCCAGAAGATGTACCAGGTCTCGGTCATCACTTCGGCGCAGCAGGCCGCCAGCGGCCCGTACACCGCGGCCAGCAGCCCGGCGATCGGGGCCGCGTCGCGCCGCACGGCGGCTGCCAGCCAGTACACCAGCACGGCGGCGGCGGCGCCGACCAGCGCCTGGACGAGCTGGACGGCGAGGTGGCTGTGGCCGCAGCAGGCATACACGCCCGCCAGGAACCAGGGATAGAAAGGCGCCCGCCACGACCGCAGCGGATACCCGTGCCAGTTCCCGCGCGCCACGAATCCCCTGCCTTCCAGCAGGGAGTGCGCGATCTCGTCGTAGTCGGCGGTGTCCTGGGGGGGGACCGGCAGGTCCGCGGCGATGTAGGCGAGACGCACGCACACGGCCAGACAGAAGATGCACGGGACGGGTCTGGCCGCGCACCACGCCAGCAGGGATCGCGCGCTCATGGCCTGCCGGACCCCCGGTGCCGGCCGCTGCCCCGGCAGCACGCTGCCCCCGCGGCCGGCGCCTGCGGGTGCGCCCCGCCGGGCCGGTGCCGCCGGCGTGCCGGCCGTTGCCCGCGGCCGGAGTTCACGGGCACAGACTCCCGGCGATTGCCGCGTCGAAGCACTGCGCCAGCGCGGCAGCCTGGGCGCGGCGGGTGTAGGGCGCCAGAGCTGCGGCGCTGGGGGGAGCCGGACCGCGGCCGGCGCGCAGCTCGGCGTGCAGCTCGACCAGCGCTGCCGCGATCTGGCGCGGGTCGCCCGGGCGGACACAGCGGCCGGCGCGCAGCTCGGTGATCAGCTCCTCGACCATTCCCGGACCGCAGACAGCCAGGATCGGCCGGCCGAGGCCCAGGTACTCGTAGAGCTTGCCGGGCACGTTCGAGGCCGGCCACGGCCTGGCGTGGTCGACCAGGACGAGCGCGTGGGCGCTGGCCTGCAGCGCCAGCGCGCCGGCGCGTGGCAGGGGTCCCAGGACCTCCACCATGCCCGAGCGCTGGAGAGGCGCCACGCTGGCCGCCTCGGCGGCTGTCAACGGCCCGGCGAGGACCAGCCGCAGGCGGTCGCGCCACGCGGAGTCGGCCGCCGCCAGCTGCGCCAACCCCGCCAGCAGTGGCCCTGGCGTGCGCTGCGGGTGGCTGAGAGCGAACGCTCCCGTGTGGACCAGGCGCACGGGCTCGCCAGGCGCCAGCGGCGTCGGCGGCGGGCGCGGGCCGATGTCGGCCGGATCGTAGCCGTTCGGGATGAGGCGGACCCGATCGGGCTGGTGCGCGCGCCAGCCACGCAGCTGGTTGGCGCTCAGGCGGGTGGCCGCCACCACCAGATCGGCAGCACGGACCACGCGGCGTTCCAGGCGTCGCTCGATGGCCAGGCGGACCGGCAGTTCCAGCAGCGCGGGATCGAGGGGGTCCCCCGTCCAGGAGTCCCGGAAATCGGCCACCCACGGCAGTCGCGTGAGTCCCTTGAGGCACCACGCCAGCAGGTGCGCGCTGGCCGGAGGGTAGGTCGAGTACAGGGCGACGGCGCCCGTGCGCCGGACCGCGCGCAGCGCGAGAAGCAGCGCATGGGGGATCCAGGTCGTCTGCCCGTCGGGGACGAGCAGGTGGCGGGTCACGAAGCGTCGAACAGGCGCCAGCCTGCTCGCCGGGGCACGCACGAACGACGGCGGCGGCGGCTGCCGCCAGCACCGGTGCGCGATGCGCCGGTAGAGCGCCAGCGGCTCCCAGGCGCGGGCCACTGCCGTCTCGGCGCCGCCGGGGCGGGCATCGCTGTCGCCGAACGCGCCGGTGGTCACGATGTGCGCGACGTAGCCGAACTCGGGCAGGTAACGCTCGAACTTGACGGTTCGCTCGACGCCGCCCGACACCACGGGCGGGTAGTGGTAGGCGACGAACACGACGGGACGCACAGGTGGCGTGGCCGTGACTCCGCGGAGCGGGCTGGGCCGACTCCGGACACGCCCGCGGTGGCAGTGGCCCGCAGGCCCATCGAGGCGCGGGGTTCGCCACGCGCGACCGGCGACGGGCGGCGGCCGCGGCGGCGAGCGGGGCGAATCTACCCCGCGGCTCACCAGTGGTCAAGCGGAGCGGACAGGGCCGGCTGCGGTGCCGTCGCCAGGGAGCCCGGAGGAACGCTCTGTTGACTTGCAGACGAGGGCGCCGTTATGTTCTCACGCCTTGACGACCGCAGCCATTCAGCCGCGAAGGATCGGCAGGAGCGGCGGTGCACCGAGCCGCAGCCGAGGCTGTTCAATGGAGAACGATCGATGACACTCACCGAAATCCTGTCGAGCAGCGCGATCAGGGTGGATCTCAAGGGGGACACCAAGGAGAAGATCATCGAGGAACTGGTCGATTCCCTGGAGGTGGGTCAGGTCATCACCGATCGGGACAAGGTGCTGCAGGCCGTGCTCGAGCGCGAGAAGATCATGAGCACCGGCATCGGCGACGGCATCGCGATCCCGCACGGCAAGTCGGATGCGGTGATCCGGCTGGCCGCCGCCCTGGGCACGCAGCACCGGGGCGTCGACTTCGAGTCGCTGGATGGCGAGCCAGCCTATGTATTGTTCCTGCTGGTGTCGCCCGCCAATGTCTCCGGTCCCCACATCAAGGCTCTGGCTCGCATCTCGCGGCTGCTGAAGAACGACGAGTTCAAGAAGCGGCTGATCGCCGCCAGCTCGGCCGAGGAGATCATGGGCATCATCCGGGCCGAGGACGAGAAGCACCCGGCGTCCGCCTGACCCGCGCGGCGCGCGCGGGCGCGACCGTGGCGCGGGCCGTCGTCCGCACCCGGCGATTCCCTGACAAAGCCCTCGGTTCGTGCAATTTCTCAACCCGGCGGTGCTGTTCGGCCTGATCGCCAGCGCGGCCCCGCTGCTCATCCACCTGCTTCACCGGGGCACGTCGCGCCCGGTGCCGTTCAGCAACCTCGCCTTCCTGCGCCGCCTGCAGCACAGCCACATGCGCCGCGTGCGCTGCCGCCAATGGCTGGTGCTGGCGCTGCGCACGCTCGCCATCGCCTGTCTGGTGCTGGCATTCGCTCGGCCGGCCTGGCGCGGGAGCGCGGGGCGGTGGGTCGGCCGTTCGCCGCCGGTGTGCGCCGTGGCGCTGCTGGACCAGTCGTGCAGCACGGCGCAGCGCCGCGGGGCGATCACGGCCTTCGCCCAGCTGAAGCGGCACGTGGGCGAGCTGGCCGAGGCATTCGGCAGCCGCGACCGGCTGATCGTGCTGCCCTATGCGCGGACCCCGGGAGCCGCGCTGGCGGCTGCCAGCCCTGCGGAGCTGCGCGCCCGTGTCGCCGCCCTGGAGCCGACCGAGGCGGGCACGGACGTGCGGGCCGCCCTGGAGGCGGCGGACGCGCTGCTGCGCGCGGCCGGGCCGGCGGAGCCCGAGCTGTTCATCCTGTCGGACCTGGCGCCGGCCGGCTGGCCCGCGGCGGACACGTCCGCGCTGGCGCCCAGCGCGGCGCGCGTGTACATCGTGCCCGCCGAGGGCGAGCCCGCGCCCAACCTGGGCATCAGCGAGGTGCGCCTGCCGGTGTGGACGGCGGCGGTCGGGCGCAGCCTGACCGTGGCAGCCACCGTCAGGAACGCGGCGCCGGTGGGCCGCGAGGGGGTGGAGGTCCATCTCTTCCTGGACGGCGAGCGGGTGGCGCACGCGACCACCGCTGTGGCCGCGCAGGCGACCCAGGTGGTCGACCTGCCAGCGGCGCCGCGGCGGCCGGGGCGCCTGTGGGGCTTCGTCGAGCTGGAGGATGATGCCCTGTGGGCGGACAACCGCCGCCACTTCGTGGTGGACGTGCCCGAGCGCATCGACGTCCTGGTGCTGGGGGAGACGCCGGCCGCCACCTACTACCTGCGGCGGGCGCTGGGGGCGGCGGCCGAGGGGGACCCGGCCATCCGCGTCCGGTCGGCGCTGGCGGCGGAACTGACCGAGGGTGAGCTGGACAGTGCCGACGTCATCGTGCTGAGCAACGTGAACCGGCTCGATCGGACCACGACGGCGGCCGTCCGCGCCGCCGTGACCGGCGGCCGCGCCCTGCTGGTGGTCCCCGGCGCCGGTGCGGATCTGAACTACTACAATCGCGAGCTCCTGCCCGGCCTGATCCCTGTCTCGTTGCGGGTGCCGCCCGGCGGCGCGCCGGCAGGATTCCGGCGTCTCGACCCGGAGCGCTCGCCCCATCCCCTGTTCGCTGCCATCCTGGTGGACCAGGCGGCCGAGGACGTCCGGTTCGGGGCGTCGTTCGACGCGGTGGGGGGCGCGCGCCTGGAGAAGCTGGCCTGCTTCGACGACGGCGGGCCGGCGCTGGTGGCGGGGCGCCTGGACCGCGGCCGCATCTTCCTGTGGACCACCCCGGTCGATCTGGAGTGGAGTGCGCTGCCCCTGCGGGGCCTGTTCGTGCCGCTGTGGCAGCGGCTGGTGCGGGAGCTGGCCCTGCCCGAGCAGCGCCATGAGGTCTACACGGTCGGCGACCAGGTGCTGCGCCTGTGCGCCGGCCTGCCGGTGACCAGCGAGGTGGAAGCCGAGACGCCCGCGGGAGAGCGGCTGCGACTGCCGGCGGAGTTGCGCGACGAGCAGTGCTACTGGCGGGTGGCCCGGGCGGACCAGGCGGGTCTGTGGCGGCTCGCCGCGCAGGGGACCGAGTTCGATCGGTTCGTGGTCAACCTGGACCCGGAGGAGTCGGTGCTGGAACCGGTGTCGCGCGCCTACCTGGAGCGGCTGTTCGGTGCCGCTCGCCTGCACGTGCTGCGTCCGGGCGATGGCCTGGCCGCGCAGGTGGCTGCCCGGCGCCACGGCCGCGAGCTGTGGCGCGAGTGCCTGCTCGCCGCCCTGCTGCTGCTGCTGGCCGAGCACTGGCTCGCGCGCGCGCCGCGGGCAGCGGCATCAGCGGCTTGAGGCGGGCGCCGTGGCCAGCTCGCGGAGCCAGGCGAAGGGGTAGATGCCGTCGTCGTGTCCGTCGGCCCAGATGATGCGGAGGCCGTAGCGGCCCACGCGCTCGACGGCGCGCACGGCGGCGGTGGCGGTCCGGGCGTCTCCCTGCAGCAGGGGCAGCGAGCCGGGCTTGCTGGCCTGCTGGCGTGTCTGCTGGCAGGCGGCGCAGGGGCAGAGTCGGCGCAGGCGCGCCAGCGCGAGACGGCCGATCAGGCCATCCTCCCAGGCGATGACCAGTTCCTGCGCGCCGGTGTCGAGGTCGATGCGGACGGCCCGCCGGGCCGCCCTCTCGCGGTTCATCTCGTTCCCTCCGCGGCCGTGCTGGCGACCAGCCGCGCGTGGCGTTCGTAGGCGAAACCGGCGGTGATCTCCACCTCGGCGAACGAGCCGACCGCGGTCTGGCCACCCTCGATCACCACCGCCCCGTCGATCTCCGGCGCATCGCGCTCCATGCGGGCGTACCACACTCCCGCCTCGCGATCTTCCTCGTCCACCAGCACCCGGTGCCGCGTGCCGACCAGCGCCGCGTTGATGTCGGCCGACACCTGTTCCTGCACCTGCGTCAGGCGCGCGTACCGGTCCTCCTTCGCCGCCGCGGGAACGTCGTCTGCCAGCCGGGCGGCCGCCGTGCCCTCCTCGGGCGAGTACAGGAAGCCCGCGGCATGGTCGAAGCGGGCCGCGGCGACGAAGTCGAGCAGCTCCTCGAACTGCGCCTCGGTCTCGCCGGGGAAGCCGACGATGAACGTGGAGCGCAGCCCGGCGCGCGGCAGGCGGTGGCGGAGGCGCTCCAGCAGCGCCTCGATCCGGCGCCGCGTGGTCGCCCGCCCCATGCGGCGGAGCACCGGGTCGGCGATGTGCTGGAGAGGCAGATCGACATAGGCGCACAGGCGCGGGCAGGACGCGAAGAAGTCGAGCAGTTCGTCGCTCCAGGAGCCTGGGTGGGTGTACATCAGGCGGAGCCACTGGATGCCGGGCACGGCGGCCAGCCGCTCCAGCAGGGCGATCAGCCGGGGGCGGCCGTACAGGTCGACGCCGTAGCGCAGCGAGTCCTGGGCGACCAGGACCAGCTCGCGCACGCCGTCGGCGGCCAGCGCCTCGGCGCGCGCCACCAGGCGCTCCAGCGGCTCGCTGCGCTGCGGGCCGCGGATGGCCGGGATGGCGCAGAAGGCGCAGCGGCGGTCGCACCCGTCGGCCACGCGCAGGTAGGCCCAGTGGCGCGGCGTGAGCCTGGCCGGGGCGGCGACCGCCACCCGCGCCCGGGGGGGTGCGCCGAGGGCCTGGTCCACGTGTTCGACGATGGCGGCCTCCTGCGCGATGGTGAGGATCTGGTCGGCCTCGGGCAGCTCCTGCTCGAGCTCGCGCCGATAGCGCGTGGCCAGACAGCCGGTGACGATCACCGCGCGGCAGCGGCCCGCGTGCCGCCAGCGCTGCGCTGCCATGACCGCCTCGATCGACTCCTCCTTGGCCGGCCTGATGAAGCCACACGTGTTGACGATCACCACGTCGGCGTCGGCGGGAACCGCGCTGATCCGGTATCCGTTGGCCTGGAGCAGGCCGATCATGCGCTCGGAGTCGACGGTGTTCTTGGGGCAGCCCAGCGTGACGACGTGCACCGTGACGGGGCGAGATCCAGGCATCGGTCACTCGCGGATGGCCGGGGGCCGCGCCGGGCAGCGGCGCCGGCTGGCGTACAAGGGACGATGGGACGGCCGGGCCGCGCTTGCGGTCCGGGACCGGCCCGGCTCAGCACAGGCTCTGCGCGTGGCGGATCGCCGCGCGGAGCTCCGCGTCGGCGATGCCCGCGACGATCTCGGCGTGGCCGAGCCGGCGCGGCACCACCAGACGCAGGCGCCCGCCGGCCCGCTTCTTGTCGGCGCGGGTGCGCGCGACGATCTGCTCCACGTCAACGCTCCGGAAGTCCTCCGGCAATCCCAGGCGCCGCAGCAGCGCATCCTGGCGGTCGCGGTCCGCAACGCTGCACAGCCCGCGGCCGACGGCGAGCGCCCCGGCGGCCGCCATGCCCAGCGCCACTGCCTCGCCGTGGCGGTAGCGGGCGTACGCGGTGGCTGCCTCGATGGCATGGCCCACGGTGTGGCCGTAGTTGAGCACGGCGCGCACGTCCGCCTCGCGCTCGTCCGCGGCCACCACCGCTGCCTTGATCGCCACGTTGCGCGCGACGAGCCAGTCGAGGGCCGCGGGCGCCACGCGCCGCGCGAGGATGGCCTCCAGGTCCTGCTCCAGGCGCGCGAACAGCGCCGCGTCGCGGACCACCGCGTGCTTGACCACCTCTGCCATGCCGCTGACCAGCTCGCGGCGCGGGAGCGTGCCGAGCACGCCCGTATCGATCAGCACGAGGCGCGGCTGGTGGAAGGCGCCGACCAGGTTCTTGCCGAGGGGGTGGTTCACCGCGGTCTTGCCGCCGACGCTGGCGTCCACCTGGGCCAGCAGGGTCGTCGGCACCTGGACGTAGTCGATCCCGCGCAGGAAGGTGGCGGCCACGAACCCCGCGAGGTCGCCCACCACGCCCCCGCCCAGCGCCACCACCCAGCAGCGACGATCGAACTCGGCGCGGATGAGCTCGCCGTAGAGGGCCTCGGCGCTGCTCAGGGTCTTCGCTGGATCGCCGCCGCCGAAACGGACGGCGACCGGCTGGAAGCCCGCCCGCTCGAGGCTGCGCTGGACTGGCTCCAGGTAGTGGGGCGCCACCGCGTCGTCGACGACGATGGCGGCCCGCCCCTGCAGGCCGAGGGCGGCGCAGCGGGGCCCCAGTTCGGCGAGGAGGCCCTGGCCGACGCAGACCTCGTAGGCTCGCTCACCCAGCGGTACGGGGATGGTGTGCACACCAGTCCTCCAGGGCCATCTGCAGCGCCAGCGCGGTGTCCTCGGGGTCGCTGCCGGCGCCCGAACGGACGCGCACGTGCGCCCGCTGGTACCACGGCAGACGGGCCGCGAGCAACGACTCGACGCGCGCGCGTCTCTGGGCGGGGTCGAGGCCGGCCAGCAACGGCCGATCGTCCCGCCTGCCGACGCGCTGCAGGATAGTATCCACGTCCACCTCGATCCAGGCCAGCACGCCGGTCCTGAGCACCAGCGCCAGGGTGCAGGGATCGAGGATCGCACCGCCCCCCAGCGCCACGACCGCGTCGGCGCGAGCGGCCATCGCCACGCAGTCGCGCTCCATGGCGCGGAAGCGGTTCTCGCCGTCTTCGGCGAAGATGCGCGCGATGGGCTTGCCGGCGCGTGCCTCCACCATCTCGTCGGTGTCCAGGAAGGCGCGTCCCAGCCGGCGCGCCAGCAGTCTGCCGACGCGGCTCTTGCCCGCTCCCATGAAACCGGTGACGAAGATCGGGACAGCCAGCATGCTCGCCGTCTTTCCATGACCGGCCGCGGGCCGGTCCCTACATGCGCTCGAGCGTCTCGATGCCCAGCAGGTTCAGGCCCAGCCGCAGGGTGCGCGCGGTGAGCAGGCACAGCCGCAGCCGGCTGGCGCGCGTCGGCGCGTCGGCCTTCAGCACCGGGCAGGACTCGTAGAAGCGCATGAAGCACTCGGCCAGCTCGTACAGGTAGCTGCACAGCAGATTCGGCAGGCAGTCGCGCGCCACGGCCGCCACCGCGTCGGCGAACTGCGCCAGCTGCAGGCCCAGCGCGCGCTCCGCGTCGGCGGCCAGGCAGATGTGTCCCGACGCCTCCGCCTCGTCCGGCTCGCCGCGCCGGAAGATGCTGCGGATCCGCACGTACGAGTAGAGGAGGTAGGGAGCGGTGTTGCCGTCGAAGGAGAGCATCCGGTCCCAGCTGAACACGTAGTCGGTGGCGCGATTCAGGGCGAGGTCGGCGTACTTGACGCTGCCGATGCCGACGGCCCGCGCGATCCGCGCGTGCTCCGTCACGGGCAACTCGGGGTTCTTGCTCTGCACCAGCCGCAGAGCCCGGCGTTCGGCTTCGTCCAGCAGATCCATCAGCTTGACGGTGCCGCCGGCGCGTGTCTGGAAGGGCTTGCCGTCCTCGCCCAGCATGGTGCCGAAGGCGTGGTGTTCCAGGCTGCAGCTGGCGGGGGCGAACTGTGCCGCGCGCGCCACGGCGAAGACCTGCCGCAGGTGGAGCGACTGGCGCGCGTCGACCACGTACAGGATGCGGTCCGCCGCCAGCTCGCGGGCTCGGTAGCGCACGGCGGCCAGGTCCGTGGTGGCGTACAGGTACCCGCCGTCGGACTTCTGCACGATGATGGGAACGATCTGGCCGTCCTTGTCGCGGAACTCCTCCAGGAACACGCAGCGCGCTCCCGCGGAGACGCGCAGCAGCCCCCTGGCTTCCAGCTCGGCGACGATGGCCGGCAGGTCGTCGTTGTAGGCGCTCTCCGGGCGCACGTCGGGGCGCTTCAGGGTGACCCCCAGCCGTTCGTACACGGCCTCGCAGTGGCGCAGCGACTCGTCGATGAAGCGCTGCCAGGCGCGCCGGCAGTGGGGATCGCCGCTCTGCAGGCGGACCACGTACTGCCGGGCCAGGGCCGCGAAGGCGGGGTCCTCATCGAAGCGCCGCTTGGCCTGGCGGTAGAAATCCTCCAGGTCGGCCAGCCGGGCGCTCAGGTCGGCCCCCT
This sequence comes from uncultured Gemmatimonadaceae bacterium, assembly GCA_964591015.1. GTDB lineage: Bacteria > Latescibacterota > UBA2968 > UBA8231 > UBA8231 > SLHA01. The sequence goes on along the minus strand of CAZPXM010000021.1, from coordinate 23,249 downwards.
GCTCGCGCTCCAGGCTGTCCATGTGCGCCAGCAGCATGCCGAACTGGGTGCCCCAGTCCCCCACGTGGTTGTGGCGGATGACGCGGTGGCCGAGGAACTCCAGGACGCGCACCAGGGCATCGCCGATGATGGTGCTGCGCAGGTGCCCGACATGCATCTCCTTGGCCAGGTTGGGATGCGAGTAGTCGACCACCACTGTCTGCGGCCTGGCCGCCGGCGCCACCCCCAGCCGCTCGTCGCCGACGGCCTGTTCCAGGCGGCTCGCCAGCCAGCTCTCGTCCAGCCGAATGTTGAGGAAGCCGGGGCCGGCGATCTGCACGCTGCGGGCCACGCCGCCCAGGTCCAGCGCCGCCAGCACCGCCCGGGCCAGCGCTCGGGGGTCGGTGCGGAGCTGCTTGGCGGCGGCCATGACGCCGTTGCACTGGTAGTCGCCGAACTCCGGCCGCGTGGCCGGGACCACCATCGCGGCGGCGCCGGCCGGCGCCCCGGCCTGCGCCAGCGCCGCGGTCAGGCGCTGTTCGAGAAGCTGTCTGATGGTCATGCGGTCTTCCGCGTCACGGTCAAGGGCTCGGCGCCGCCGATGCCAAGGCGGGGGCCGAACCGCGGTGATCGGCGGGCGCCCGGCGACAGGCCCTACTGGCCCCCCGGCGCGAGCGCTGCGCGCACTGCCTGGTACATCGTCTCGACCGGCGGCCACACGCCGGTCCAGATCTGGAACGAGCGAGCCCCCTGGTAGACCAGCATGCCGAGCCCGTTGATGGCCCGCGCGCCCGCGGCGCGCGCCTGCCGCATGAGCACCGTCTCCGCGGGCCGGTAGACGGTGTCGAGCACCGCCATGCCGGCGTGCAGACAGGAGGCGTCGTCCAGGGGCGAGGCGTCGGCGTGCGGGTGCATGCCGACGGTCGTGGCGTTGATCAGCAGCCCGGCTGTCCGCAGCGCCGGGCCGCCGCCCGCCAGCGGCACGACGCGCACGCGGCCCCCGCCTCCCAGGGCAGCCGCCAGCGCCTCCGCGTGCGCGACCGTGCGGTTGGCGAGGACCACCGTCTCCACCTCGGGTTGCTGGAGCAGCATGTAGAGGACGGCCCGCGCTGCGCCGCCGGCGCCCAGCAGCGCCACGCAGGGCGGCAGCCGCTCCAGTCCCAGATCGCGGCGCAGGCTGGCGCGGATGCCGAAGGCGTCGGTGTTGTGGCCCACCAGGCGCTCGCCCTGGGGCGCGATCGTGTTGACGGCCCCGATGGCCTCGGCCTCCGGCGCCACGGCGTCGACCAGCGCGAGCGCGGCCCGCTTGTGCGGCACGGTCACGTTCAGCCCGGCGATCTGCAGGGCGCGCATGCCGGCGACCGCCGCGCCCAGCGCCTCGGGGCGGACGCGGAATGCCACGTAGACGTAGTCCAGGCCGGTGGCCGCCAGCGCCGCCTGATGCATGACGGGCGACAGCGTGTGGGCCACCGGGTCGCCGATGACCGCCAGCACCTGCGTCGTGCCGGAGACGGGCGCCGTCACGCCAGCAGCGCCTCGACGTACTCGTCCGCGATGGCGAGGGCCTCGTCCCACGAGACGTCGTAGATGATCTTGATCAGCGCGATGCCCGCGAAGCCCAGCAACAGCAGGAGCAGGAACAGCCGCACCAGCGTCCGCATGGCGGTCACCCCCTCAGCATGTCCAGCGTGGCAAGGAAATCCGGGAACACCCCCTCCAGGCACTCGATGCCGGCGACGGTCGTCTCGCCGTGAGCCAGCGCGCCCGCCGCGCCGCAGGCCAGCGCCAGCTGGGGATCGCCCAGGCAGTCGAGCCGGCAGCCGCCCAGGGCGGTGCCGCCCTGGATGACCAGACCCTGCTCGTACTCGGCCACGTGCGCCCCCAGATCCTTGAGCAGGTGGTACAGGTGCGCGACGCGGTCGACGCCTCCCGCGCGCAGCGGCTGCAGGTCGCGCAGGACGAACTCGCCCGCGCACTGCGTCGCCAACACCGCCACCAGGCCCGCCTGCGGCAGAATGCGGGCGGTGCGTTCGCCGGCCACCCGCGTCCCCTTCAGGCCCTTGGCGCACGACACCGCGATGTCCACCGTCTCGCCCGGGCCGGCGGCGATCTCGATCGGAGCGCCCATCTGCCGCAGCAGATCCAGCAGCCCGCGCGTCTCGGGCCGCACGTTCAGGCTCCGGCACTGCAGGCGCGAGCGGCGGCTGGCCAGCGCCACGATCATGAACGGGTAGGCGAGGGCCAGGTCGCCGCCGATGTGCACGTCCGCCGGCTTCACCACCTGTCCTGGCGCCAGCTCCAGACGCAGCCGGCCGGCGCGCTCGTCCCGGCGGCACTCGACGGCCAGGCCGCGCCCGCGCAGCAGGCGCTCGAGGTGGCTGCGCGGCGCTTCCGGCGCGCACAGCACGGTGCTTCCGGTCGCCGCCAGCGCCGCCAGCGCCAGCCCCAGGCGCGCTGCCGACGGCAGCTCGGCGGCGTCCAGTTCGGCGCCCGCCAGGCCCGCGCTGCCGTCCACCGTCGTCGTGCCGTCGGCGTGGCTGATCCGGGCCCCCATGGCCCGCAGGCACGCGCACAGGCGCTCCTCCGCCGGGCCGAGCGGGAAGCGGGCGGTGAGCGGGCCCGCCTGGGCCGCCATGACGCCGAGCAGCGCCGGGCGGATCGGCCCCAGCGCACTCAGCTCGAGCGGGCCTGGCGGCGCGCGGAGCCCGCGCAGACCCTGGCCCGCGATCCGCACCTCGCGCGCGTGCGGCTCGATATGGACGCCGAGCTGCCGCAGCACGCCCACGAGGGGTCCGATCCCGGCCGGCGTGTTGGCGATCCGGCTGGCTCCCTGGGCCACCGCGCCCAGCAGCACGTGCTGTTCGGCCGCCGCCAGTTCGCCCGGCACCGTCACCTCGCCGACCAGGTGCCGCACGCGCGCGATGCTCTGCTCCATGCTCCTTCCCGGCAGCCGTCAGGGTCGGCGCGCCTGGTAGCCGAGCCGCGCGAGGCAGCCCAGCGCCCGATCGGCAGCCGACTCGGTGTCGAAGCCCAGACGGATGGTCCCGCCGATGCCCTCGCGCACCTTCATGATCTCGATGTCGCTGATGTTGATCTGCGCGGCGGCGAGAGCCCCGGTGATCTCCGCCAGCACGCCGGGGCGATCCTCGGCGACCACCAGCAGCTCGAACAGGCGATGGATGAACCCCTTGGCGTCCCGCGGGATGGCCTCGCGCACGCGGTTCGCGCAGGCGAAGTCGTCGCCCAGGGCAGGCAGGCGATCGCGCAGGTCCGCCAGCACCGCCAGATAGCGGTCGAGCATGCTGCGCAGCGCATCGCCGTTGGTGGCGCAGATGTCTTCCCAGACCGGCACGAATCTGCTGGTGGCGATGCGCGTCAGGTCGCGGAAGCCGCCGGCGGCCAGCGGCACGAACCACGGCCGCTGCTCCTGGAGCTGGCCCACCAGGCGCACCAGCGAGGTGGCGATCATCTGCGGCAGATGGCTGATGGCCGCCACGACCTCGTCGTGCGTCTGGGCATCCAGCTCCAGGGCGCGCGCGCCCAGGTGCTGCAGAAGGTCCAGGAAACGGCCGCGTGCCGCCTCCGGCAGCTGCGGGGGCGGCACGACGATGTAGAGGGCATTCTGGAACAGATACGGATCGGCGGCGGTCACGGTGGACTTCTCCGAACCGGCCATGGGGTGGCCGCCGATGAACCAGGTGTCGGGGCGGAGAGCGGCCGCGGCCTGCGCACAGATCTGACGCTTGGTGCTGCCCACGTCGCTGACCACGGTGCCGGCGCGCACGGACCGGCCCACCGCGGGCAGCAGCTCGATGATGCGCCGGATGGGCGTGCACAGCACGACCAGGTCGCAGTCGGCCAGCGCGGCCGGCAGCTCGGCGTACGGGCAGCCCGCGTCGATCGCGCCCAGCGCCTGGGCCGCCGCGATGGTCTCGGGCCGGCTCACGCCGACGATGGTCGCCGGGTACCGGCTGCGCTTGAGCGCCAGGCCCAGCGAGCCCCCGATGAGCCCCACGCCGACGATGGCGACGCGGCTGAAGGGGACTACCTGTGCGGGTGCGCTCGCCGTGGACACCGGCTCACTCCTGCTCAGCGGCCCCGCGCGACTGCTGCATCAGGCGCCTCGACTCGCCGATGATCGTGCGGTAGATGCGCTCCAGCCCCGCGGGGCTCAGGGGCCCTTCGTTGTACCCGTGCAGGCGGGCGAGGATGCGCTGCTCGCGCTCGGCGTCCAGCACCTGCTGGCCCTTCTCGAGCTTGATCTGGTTGATCTCCAGGGCATACTTCAGCCGCCGGTTGAGCAGCTCGAGGATGATGTCGTCGATGCTGTCGATGCGCGCCCGGTAGGCGTTCAGCTCGGCGTCCATGGCGGCAGTCCTCAGCGGTGTCCCATGGCGCGCCGCACGGTGTCCATGGTGGCATCCACGATGGGTCGAAGGCGCCTGACGCTCTCCGCGAGGAGCCCGTCGACATAGGCGGGATCGGCGCTGATCTCCCGGTAGCGGCGCTGCAGCGGCGCGAGCGCGGCGATGACCAGCTCGGCCAGCGCCTTCTTGAGCTCCCCGTAGCCCCGGCCGGCGAACTCCGCCTCGATCTGGGCCTGGCTGAGGCCGCTGAGCGACTGGTAGATGGTCAGCAGGTTGAACAGGCCGGGACGCTCGCGGTCGAAGACGACCTCGCGCCCCGAGTCCGTGACCGCGCGCAGCACGGTCTTGCGAATCGTGTCGGGGTCGTCGAGCAGCCGGATCGCGTGGAACTGGCCCGGTGCCGACTTGGACATCTTGCGCGTCGGATCGTCCAGCCCCATGACCCGGGCGCCGACCGTCTGGATCCAGGGCTCCGGTACCGTGAAGACCTGGCCGAAGATCCTGTTGAACCGCATCGCGACGTCGCGCGCCAGCTCCACGTGCTGTTTCTGATCCTCGCCGACGGGGACGCCGTCGGTCTGGTACAGCAGGATGTCGGCGGCCATCAGTACCGGGTAGGTGAACAGCCCCGCGCTCACGCGCTCGCCCTTGCCTGCGGACTTCTCCTTGAACTGGGTCATTCGCTCCAGCCAGCCCATGGGCGTCACGCAGCTGAGCAGCCAGGCCAGCTCCGTGTGCTCGGGGACGTGCGACTGCACGAAGATCGTGCAGTGCCGCGGGTCCAGTCCCGCCGCCAGGTACAGCCCGACGGTCTGCCGGGTGGCAGCGCGCAGCTCGTCCGGGTCGTACTCCACGGTGATGGCGTGCTGGTCCACCACGCAGAAGATGTTCTCGTGCTGCTCCTGGGCGGCGACCCAGTTGCGGATGGCGCCCAGGTAATTGCCGATGTGCAGGCTTCCCGACGGCTGGATGCCCGAGAAGACGCGCAGCTTCCGCGCAGCCGGTGCGCTCACGGTGGTCCCCGTCTCCTTGTCTAGGTTCCCAACAGCTCGCGGACCTTGGCGCCGATGTCGGGCTGGCGCATCAAGGCCTCGCCCACCAGGATGGCATCGACGCCCGCCGCTGCCAGGCGCACCACGTCCTGGCGGCTGCGGATGCCGCTCTCGCTCACCAGCGTGACCTCCCGGGGGACGCGCGGCCGCAGCTCCAGAGTGGTCTCCAGGCGCGTGGCGAACGTCCGCAGATCCCGGTTGTTGACGCCGACGATCCGCGCCCGCACTGCCACCGCCCTGGCCAGCTCCGAGGCGGTATGGACCTCGACCACCGCCGCCAGTCCCAGCTCGGCGGCCAGCCCGGCCAGATCATCCAGTTGACGGTCGTCCAGCAGGGCCGCGATGAGCAGCACGGCGTCCGCGGGCAGCGCTCGGGCTTCGTAGACCTGGTAGGCGTCCACGGTGAAGTCCTTGCGCAGGACGGGCAGCTCGACCGCTTGCCGGGCTTGCTGGAGGTACGCGTCGCACCCGAGAAAATAGGCTTCATCGGTGACCACCGAAAGCGCGGCCGCGCCGTTGCGGGCGTAGGCCCGCGCGATGGCTGCCGGAGCGAAGTCGGCGCGGATCAGGCCAGCGGACGGCGAGGCCTTCTTGATCTCGGCGATGAGCGCGATGCCGGGACCGCGGAGTGCTGCCGCGAAGTCGCGGGGCGGCGGGCTGTCCCGGGCGGCCGCGCGCACCTCGGCCAGCGGCCGGTGTTGGCGCCGGGCGTCGACGAAGGCGCGCTTGTGCGCGGCGATCTGGGCCAGCAGGTGGGCCATGATCCGTTCCGGGCGGCCGGCGCAGCGCTAACCGTTGCTGACGCGCACGAGTGCCTCCAGCGCCCGTCGCGCGCGGCGCGAGTCCAGCGATTCCCTGGCCTGTTCGAGTCCGCCAGCCAGATCGCTGGCCAGACCGGCGACGACCAGCGCGGCGGCCGCGTTCAGCAGCACCACGTCGCGCGCGGGCCCTGGTTCGCCGTCGAGGACCCCGCGCAGGATCGCGGCGTTCTGCGCCGCCGTGCCGCCCTGCAGGGCCGCGCCGGGCACGCAGGCCATGCCGAACTCCTCGGGGGCGATCTCGTACGTCCTGACCTCGCCGGCGCACAGCTCGCTCACCTGGGTGGGACCGGTCAGCGTGATTTCGTCCAGCCCGTCGTGGCCATGGACGACCAGGGCGCGCTGCGATCCCAGCTGCCCCAGCACCCCCGCCAGCCGGGTCGTCAGCTCCAGGGCGTACACTCCCAGCAACTGGCGGTCGGCCTGGGCGGGGTTGGTGAGGGGGCCGAGCACGTTGAACACGGTGCGGGTGCCGATCTGCCGGCGCGGGCCGATGGCGTGCTTCATGGCGCCGTGCATGAGGGGCGCGAACAGGAAGCCGATGCCGGCCTCGTCCAGACAGAGGCTGACCCGCTCCGGCGGGGCGTCGATGCGGACGCCGAGGGCCTCCAGCACGTCGGCGGAACCGCAGGCGCTGGAGACCGCGCGGTTGCCGTGCTTGGCGACGCACGCCCCCGCCCCCGCGGCCACGAAGGCCACCGCGGTCGAGATGTTGAACGTGCGGGCACCGTCGCCGCCGGTGCCGCAGGTATCGATCACGGGCGCGCGCCGCGTGGTGACGCGCACCGCCTTGTCGCGCATGGCCTGGGCACAGCCGGCGACCTCGTCCGCGGTCTCGCCCTTGCACCGCAAGGCGATGAGAAAGGCGCCGATCTGCGCGTCGGTGGCCTGGCCGCTCATCACGACATCCATGACGTCGCGGGCCTGCTGGCGGGTCAGGTCGTGCCGCTCGACCAGTGTCTGGATGGCTTCCTGAATGGACATCGCGTGCCTCCTGCGGGCCGACGGGAAGTCGGGTATGCGGGGTGTGTTCATGCCGGCGCGCAGCGCCGCCCGGCCAGCAGCTCCATCACCCGGGCGATCAGCCGCAGGCCCAGCTCGTCCCCAAGAGTGAGGATGGACTCCGGATGGAATTGCACGGCGGCGATCGGCTGCTGGCGGTGCGCCACCGCCATGATGACGCCGTCGTCGCTGCGCGCCAGCACCTCGAGGCAGTCCGGCAGCGCCTCCGGCAGCGCGTAGAGCGAGTGGTAGCGGCCTGCGACGAACTCCTCGGGGAAGCCCGCGAACAGGCCTGTCGGGGTGCACCGGATGCGCGCGCGCTTGCCGTGCACCGGAGTCGGCAGGACGCCGAGCCGACCGCCGCAGGCCTCGACGATGCCCTGCAGGCCCAGGCACACGCCGAAGACGGGCAGACCGCGCGCCATGCACGTGCGCACGAGCTCCGGAACCCCGGCCTGCTGCGGCGTGCCCGGCCCCGGCGAGACGAAGACCAGGTCGAACGCCGTCTGTGCCAGCATCTCCGCGGCCAGGCTGGCGCGCACCGTGGTCACCTGGGCGCCGGTCTGCCGCACGTAGTCGCCCAGCGTGTGCACGAAGGAGTCGCGGTTGTCGACGAACAGGACCCGCCGGCCGGCGCCGGTCTGGCGGCCGATCCGGGCCGTCTCGGGCGGGGCTGTCTCCCCGAGGACGGCGGCCACGAAGGCCTCCGCCTTGGTGCGCGTCTCCTGCTCTTCGGCGTCGGGATCCGAGTCGTACAGCAGCGTGGCGCCCACGCGGACGCTGGCCGTGCCGTTCTCGAGGTGCACCGTGCGGATCGTGATGCCGGTGTTGATGCAGCCGTTGAACAGCACCATGCCGATGCAGCCGCCGTACCAGCGCCTGGCGGAGTTCTCCAGGTCCTCGACGACCTGCATGGCGGCCGGCTTGGGGGCACCGGTCAGCGTGCAGGCCCACATGTGCGACAGCAGGGCGTCGAACCCGTCGCAGTCGTCGCGCAGCTCGCCGACCACGTGATCGACGGTGTGGATCAGGCGCGAGTAGATCTCGATCATCCGGCGGCCGAGCACGCGCACGGAACCGGCCTTGCACACGCGGGCCTTGTCGTTGCGGTCCACGTCGGTGCACATCGTCAACTCGGCCTCGTCCTTGGCGGAATTCAGCAGCGAGCGGATCTGCTCGGCGTCCTCGATGGGGGTGGCCCCGCGCCGCACGGTGCCGGAGATCGGACAGGTCTCCACCGTGCTGTTCTCGACGCGCACGAACATCTCCGGGGAAGCGCCCACCAGTTGCTCGTCGCCCAGGTTGATGAGGAACTCGTAGGGGCTGGGATTCAGGCGGCGGATGCTGTCGAACAGGGCGGTGGGCGTTCCCGGATAGCCGGCCTGCAGCACCTGGCTGAGCACGACCTCGAAGTAGTCGCCGCGCCGGGTGCCCGCGATCACGCGACGCACCTTCTCGGCGTACTCGCCGGGTGCGTGGTCGCTGACGATTGCGGTCCGGCGTCCCGCCGCGCCGGGGCGCGCCTCGCCGCCGCGCGGCAAGTCCACGGTGGAGTGCCCGCGGAAGGAGAAGTCGTACCGGCAGCGGGTGCTCACTTCCTTGCGATGGTCGACCACGATGAGCTCGTCGGGCAGGAACAGGTGCAGGTCGGGCGATCCGTCGCGGGGATGCCGCAGGACCATGGGCTCGAACTGGAACACCAGGTCGTAGCCCAGGGCTCCGTACAGACCCAGGTGCGGATCGCGGCCGGTGCCGAGCTGGGCCACGATGGCCCGCAGCACGCTGAAGATCGTCGGCTGCTTGCTGCGCTCCTCCTCGGCGAAGCGCGCCGGCATGGGCGCGATGGTGCCGCGGACCTCCCGGCTGCCGCCGGCGAGGGCGAGCAGATGCGGGTGGCCGTCGAGGCCGAGGCGGAGGATCTGGACGAGCTGCTCGCCGCGCGCGTTGAGGGCGCGCAGCACGAACTGCCGGCCGCTGGCCACCAGCTCCACAGGGGGATCGACGAAGCCGATGTCCCAGCGGCTGTAGCGACCGGGATACTCGTAGCCGCTGGCGAACACGGCGCCGCGGCGCTCGTCCAGGCGCGCCAGCACCTCCGCGAGCGGGTCGGCGCCGGGGAGCGCCGCCGTCGTGCGGAAGACGTCCACGCCGCCTCTGGTCTTGAAGATCTCCGCGCGCAGTGGCGTTGTCTGCGGAATGGTCATCTGGGCCTCGTCCCGAAGGTTCCGTGCAAAAAAAACGCCGCGGACGCTGGTGCGTCCGCGGCGGATGGCCCACCCGATGGAGCTAACAGGCTACCCGACGGCACGTGGACGCACTCTCCGGATGCTCCTGGCTGGCCAGGAGCGCCACCAGTACCAGTTGCGTGTGGGGGCGAAGAGGCGCCACGTCCGCATGGGAAAACCGTCGTCGTGTCGGTGCAGTGCACCGCGTTGCGCTGTTGGCGGGCGAAAGGTAGCGGCCTGCGGCGCCGCTGTCAAGCGGCGAGCACAGCCGGCGCGTGCGCCTCGCTCAGTGGCGCAGCAACAGCAGCAGGCTGCGACCCAGCACGAGCTGCAGCCCAGTGGCCAGCAGGATGGCGTAGACCAGCCGGTTGAACCACGCGTCCGTGAAGCGGCTGTTGAGGAAGACCCCCAGACGCACGCCCACATAGGTCAGCGGTGCCAGCACCAGCGTGGTGCGCAGGTTGCCCGCCCGCAGCAGGCCCAGGCAGGCATACGGCACCAGCTTGAGCAGGTTGACGACGGCGAAGAATATCGCCGTCGTGCCCACGAAGATCTCGCGCGGCAGCCGCTGTGGCAGGAGAAAGACCGCGACCGGTGGACCGCCGGCGTGGGCCAGCGTCGAGGCGAAGCCGGACAGCGCGCCCCACAACGCCCCCTCGACCGCCCGTGGCCGGTGCCGGGCCAGGATGCCGGTGATCAGGGCGCGGGCTGCCTGGTAGGCGACGAAGGCCACCGCCAGCAGGCCCACGCCGATCTGCAGCAGCCGCTCGTTGTCGCGGAAGAACCCGAAGAACAGCGCGCCCAGGACGACGCCGCCCGCGGCGCCCGGCAGCAGCAGCCACAGGCTGCGGCCGTCGAACCGGGTCCGGTAGTGGGCGACGGCGAGGATGTCGCAGGCGATCAACAGGGGCAGCATCAGAGCGGCAGCATCGGCCACCGGGATGGCGAGCGCCAGCAGGGGAGTCGCCACGACACCGACGCCGCCACCGAAGCCGGCCTTGGCGATGCCGACGAGGATCACGGCGCTGGCAGCGCAGCACCAGAAGACGGCCGGGTACTCGGGCAGCATGCCCTACTCGCCTGTCGGCAACCGCACCGCCATCGGTCTACTCGCCGGCGACCTTGGTGATCTCGATCTGCAGCTCCTGGCGGTTGGCGATGTGGTCGACCCGCCCGTCCTTGACCCAGACCACGCGGTCCGAGACGCTGAGCATCTTGTGGTCGTGGGTCGCGGAGATGACGGTGACGCCGGAGGTCTCGTTCATCGCTCGCAGCAGCTCGATGATCTCCGTGCCCGTGCGCAGGTCGAGATTGGCGGTGGGCTCGTCCGCCAGCACCACGGCCGGGTCGTTGGCCAGGGCGCGCGCCACCGCCACGCGCTGCTGCTGCCCCCCGGAGAGCTCGTAGGGCTTGTGCGAGTGGCGCTCGGCGAGTCCCACCTTCTTCAGCAGCTCCATGCCCTTGTCGCGCGCCTCGTCGCTGGTCAGACCCGCGAAGACCATGGGCAAGGTCACGTTCTCCAGCGCGGTCATCACGGGAATCAGATTGAAGGACTGGAAGATGTAGCCGATCTTGCGGCACCGCAGCCAAGCCAGTTCGTAGGCGTCCAGTTGCGCGACGTCCACCTCGTCGATGTAGACCTTGCCTTCGGACGGCTTGTCGAGACCGCCCACCATGTTGAAGAAGGTGCTCTTGCCGGACCCCGAGGGCCCCATGATGGACAGATACTCGCCCGCGAAGATCTCCACGTTGACGCCCCGCAGGGCGTGCACCTCCACGTTGCCCATGTGATAGAGCTTCTTGACGTTCTGCGTGCGCACCACCGTGCGCCTTTCCTCGGTCATCGTCCCCCCGGCCTCATTGTGGGTATGCGCGCGCAGTGCCGGCGCCCGCCGCGGCAGGCGTTGCTCCTCACGTGTCGGAGCGCATCGCCGCGACGGGCTCCATCTTGGCGGCTCGATAGGCGGGCAGCATGGCGCCCACCAGCGACAGCAGCGTACCGACGACCAGGGCCGCCAGCGCCGACCGCAGGATGCCTGCGGTCGGGAAGTACCGGAAGACGTAGGTGCCGTAGTCCAGCAGGGCCAGGAACAGGGTGAGCAGGAAGCCGATGACGATTCCCACGGCCGTGCCGGCGCTGCCCTGGAAGGTGGACTCGAGGAGGAACAGCCTCACGATGAACGAATCCAGCGCGCCGAGGCACTTCATCGTGCCGATCTCGCGGAAGCGCTCCGTCACGGACATGAGCATCGCGTTGGCGATGCCCACCACGCACACGAGCAAGGACAGCGTGATCAGCCAGGTCTGCTTGGATTTCTCCTCCCGCATGCGCGCCGCGGCCTCGGCGGAGGCGTGGCCGGCGTCGGTCAGGCCGGTGTCGATGCCGTTCTTCTGCAGCAGCAGGTTGATCTCGCTCTTGTTGGCGGCGCGCAGTTCCTCGACGATGGCGTTGCTCGACCACACCGACATGAGAAAGGCGATGGCCAGGATCACGCCGCTCGTCGTGATGAGGGACCGCCCGAAGCGGATCTTGAGGTTGCTGATGCTGATCTCGACCGCCTTGCTGAATGGCAGCGTGATCTCGCGGCCACCAGCGAGCCGATGCGGTTGCGCCACCATGCCAGTCCTCCGCCGTGCCGGCGCGGTTCGCCGTTCGCCTGGAACGCAGCGTGTCTGAGGGTACGCACGGAGTCGCGCCAGATCAATCCCGGCGGCCGCGCGCCCGCAGCCGCTGGCGGGCCAGCTCGGCGGCCTGCGGGAACAGCTCCACCGCCTGCTGGACCACCTTGTCGCCGTTCACGTGCACGCGGTAGCGCTGCTCGTCTCCCCACAGGACCTGGGCGATTCCCGCCTTGATCTCGCCCCGCACGAACTGGCGCTCCGCCGGCGACAGGCGCGGGGGCGCCCCGCCGCCGGCCGTTCCCAGCGAGGCCGCAAAGGCGTCCAGCGTGGCCTCCTCCACCTCGTAGTCGGCCAGGAAGGCGGCGAAGTCGCGCGGCCAGTCGTCCCGCGCGCCCACCAGCCGGCTGCAGAAATCGGCCAGCGCACCACTGGCGTAGATGTCCAGCACGGGTTCGCTGTACTGCTCCTCGGCGAGCAGCACATCGGGAGTGATGCCGCCGCCGCTGTACACGGGCCGTCCGAGCTGGGTGCGGAAGACCTGGGCCCCGGCCCGCAGGCTGTCCACCGCGTTCGGGTCCAGGTCGTCGGTGCCCGCGCGGAAATAGGCCTGCAGGTCGCTGGAGTAGGGCCGCTGGATCAGCCGGCCGAGCGGCGTGTAGTACCGCGCGACGGTGAGCAGCAGCAAACCCCCGTTGGCGCGCAGCGGGAACTGCTCCTGCACGAGCCCCTTGCCGAAGCTGGTCTGACCGGCGATGAGCGCCAGATCGAGGTCCTGCAGGGCGCCGGCGACGATCTCCGAGGCGCTGGCGCTCCCGTGGTCGATGAGCACGACCGTGGGCAGGCCGTGCCAGCGCGGCGGCCGTTCGGCGCGGTATTCGCGCCGCGACGCGGCCGTGCGCCCTTCCGTGTAGACGATCAGCTCGCCGGCGTCGAGGAAGTAGTCGGCCACCTCCACCGCCTGGCTGAGCAGGCCGCCGCCGTTGCCGCGCAGATCCAGCAGGAGCTGGTCGGCGCCCTGGCTGCGCAGCGAGTCCAGCGCGCGGCCCAGCTCGCTCCCGGTGGTCTCCGCGAACCGCGCGATGCGCACATAGCCGGCCTGCGGCCCGAGCATGAACACGTACGGGACGCTGCGCACCTCGATGCGGTCGCGCTGGATCTCGACGGAGAACGGTGCCGGCCGGCCCTGCCGGCTGACAGTGACGCGGACCCGCGACCCTTTGGGGCCGCGCAGCTTCTCCATCACCTGCTCGTTGGTGATGCCGTCCGTGGACACTCCCTCGATCTCGACGATGTGATCGCCGGCGCGGAGCTTGCCGTACGACGGCGAGCCGACGATCGGGGCGATCACCAGCAGCTTGCCGTCGCGCACCTCGAAGTAGATGCCGATGCCCTCGAAGTCGCCGCGGAAGCGCTCCACCATGTTGGCGTACGCCGCGGGGTCCAGGTAGCTGGAGTGCGGGTCGAGCGCGGCCAGCAGGCCCCAGATCATGCCGTGCGCGAGCGTGTCGGGGCCGACGCGCGCGAGGTACTGCCGGCTCACCTGGCGAAACGCCTCGCCGAGCAGCTCCACCTGTTGGCGATCGTCCAGGCGCAGGCCCGGCAGCGCGCTCGGGGCGGCGCCCAGCTCCACCATCTCCCGCGGGCTGAGGTAGAGGTTCTCGCCCTCGGGCAGCGCGGCGACCAGGCCGTCCAGGGCGGCGTCGATCACCGCGAGACTGTCGACCGGTTCCACGTAGTTGCGGTGGACCAGGTCGCGGATCTCGAAGACGAGCCGGAGGGCGGTGCGCGCGTCGAGCACATCGGCAGCCGGCGCGGGGGGCGGCGCGGGCCACACGGCCAGCAGCAGGGATGCGCAGACGACGCGCAGGTGGTGGGGAACACGGTCGCCCATAGAACGCCATTGCCTCCCTGGCCGCCGCGCGCCGGGCGGCGGCCGGTCAACGGTTCGCCGCCAGCTCGATCAGCGGCAGTTGCGCTCCCGAACGGACCTGCGCGGCGCGCGCCGGATCGGCGAAGCTCGCCGCCAGCAGGCGCAGGCGGATCCCCCGCAGGCCCCAGCGGGGACCCAGCTGGTCGAAGGCGCTCGCCGCCGCCGCGCTGGTGAAGACGAGCTGTTCGATGTCGTAGTCGCGCACGAGGGCATGCAGCTCGCCGATCGTGCCGAGCACGGGCCGGCCCGCCAGCCGCGCGCCGCGGCTGGCGGGACTCTCGCCCACGATCCCGGCCAGCTGGAACTGGTGCACGGGGTCCAGCCTTGCCAGCGTCTCCACGAAGTGCACGGCCGCGGCGTCGGTGCCCACCAGCAGCGTTCGCTTGCGTCCCGCGGTGCGGCGGTGGTGGAGGGCCCGCGCCACCAGGCGCCAGCCGACCAGCAAGGCGCTGTTGATCGCCCACGCCGCGCCCGCGGCCAGCCGCGAGAAGTTGTACGCCTTCAGGAAGAACACCGTCGTCACCACGCCGGCGAAGCCGAGCGCCACGCCGGGTATCGCCCACCACAGCGAATGGCGCCGCCGGCGGTAGAGCCCGACCGCGTGCAGGGCCAGCACCCAGATCGCCGTGGACACGAGAAAGACCAGCCGCCACTGCTGCGGCGAGTACGGCGGCGGCACCAGCCAGCGCGTCGGCTGCGCCTGCGAGCCCACCAGGCCCGCGGCGGATTCGGCCAGGCGGACCAGCGGCGTCAGCCGGGGATGGTAGCGGATGGCCACCGCCGCGCGCAGGCCCACGAACACCAGGGCCGCGTCCAGCGCTGGCGCCGCCAGCTTGCGGGCCAGGCCCAGCAGGAGCTTCACGGCAGCGTGCACGACGATGGCCCCTTGCAGCAGCCACAGCGGCACGAATCGGTACCGGTCCCGCATGTGCTTGCTGACGAACGTGGACATCGCCTTGCTCTTGTGATAGAGCACTCGCAGCGGCTCCGCCCGGCCGCTCTCGCCCCGGAAGTGGATGATCTCCGTGGTCGGCACGTAGTAGATCTTCCAGCCGGCCGCCCGGATCCGGAAGCACCAGTCGATGTCCTCTCCGTACATGAAGTAGTCCTCGTCGAGCAGGCCCACCGCGTCGATGGTCTGCCGGCGCACCATCATGCACGAGCCGGACAGGACTTCGACCTCGCTGATCCGCTCCGGGTCGAGGAACGTCATGTTGTAGCGGGCCAGGCGCGGGCTGCGCGGGAACAGGCGGCTCAGGCCGCTCAGCTTGCTCAACGCTGCCAGCGGCGTGGGCAGGCCGCGGCGGCTGTCGAGCTGCAGCGAACCGTCCGGATTGAGGATCTTGCAGCCGGCCGCGCCGGCTTCGGGGTGGGCGTCCAGGAACTCGACCAGGCGCCGCAGGGTGTCGCGGCGGACCACCGTGTCGGTGTTCAGCAGGAGCACATGCCGTCCAGTGGCCTGGCGCAGCGCCACATTGTTGCCGGCGGAGAAGCCGAGGTTGCGCGGGTTGCGGATGAGCCGGACCTGCGGGAACTGGGCGGCGACCATGTCGGCGCTGCCGTCGCGCGAGGCGTTGTCGACGACGAACACCTCCACCGCCAGCCCGGCGGCGGCCTCCAGGACCGTGCGCAGCGCCCCCTCGGTGAAGTCGCGGGTGTTGTAGCTGAGGAGAATTACGCTGAGATCCATGAGCCCCCAGCCCCCGGAGCGCCGTTCACCGCGGCTGCCGGCGCCGGCCGGCCAGCCGCTGCAGCGAAAACAGCACGATCTGTTTGGCGAACAGCAGATGCTCGTGCCAGTTGAGCTTGCTGCGGCTGAACTGGCGATTGCGGAACACGAAGGGCACCGACAGGTGGTTGCGGTGGCGTCCCTTCACGAGGATCTCCAGCAGGATCTTGTAGCCGGTCGATGTCAAGGTCAGGTCGCCGAGCACGGCGCGCCGGAGAAAGAAATAGCCGGACAGCGGATCCTCCACCCCCGTGAGCAGACGCGCGCAGGCCACGCCGACCAGGGAGATGAGCTTCCGGTGCCAGGCCCAGGCCTCCACCCGACTGGTGGCGCCGAAGCGGCTGCCGATGGTGATGTCGTACCGCTCCAGGCCGCGGATGAGCTGCGGCAGCACGGCCGGATCGTGGCTCAGATCGGCGTCCATCACGCCCAGATAGGGGCGCTGGGAGAGCCGGAAGCCCGCCATGACCGCCGATCCCAGCCCGAGCTTGCCCGGGCGGTGGAGAACGCGCAACGGGTAGGCGGCGCGCAGCGACTCCGCCAGCTCGCCGGTGCCGTCCGGCGACGCGTCGTCCACGACGATCAGCTCGAGATCCACGTCGGGGCAGGCGGCGATCACCTGGAAGATCTCCTCGGCCAGCAGCGGCAGGTTCTCGCGTTCGTTGTAGGTCGGGGTCACCAGCGACACGCAGAGGCGGGGCTCGGTCATGGCGCGCTCGCCCTCACAGCAGGTGGGCGAAGTCGCGCCGGAACGCCGCCTGGCCGCGCATCTCGGCCACGCCGTCCGCGAAGCTCAACGGCCGGGTGCGCAGGCGGCGGCAGAGCGTGTCCGTGCGCAGCCCGGAGCGGAGCGGCCGCGGCGCGCGCAGCCCGGCCGACTGCGTGGCGACGGGCTGCACCGCGGCCGGGCTCAGGCCGAACAGGCGCGCCAGCTCCAGCGCCAGCTCGTAGCGGGTCAGGTAGGTGGCACCTCCCATGTGGTACACCCCCCTGGCTTCGGCGCGGCACAGCGACAGGAGGACACGAGCCAGATCGCTGGCGGCCGTGGGGTTGCCCCACTGGTCCTCGAACACCCGGATGGTCCGGCCGGAGTGCAGGGCGTCGAGGACCCAGGTGACGAAGTTGGGCCGCGCTCCGGGTTCGTATCCGTACAGCCACAGGGTGCGGACGACGATGGCCCGTTCCAGGCGCTCCAGGAGCGCGCGCTCGCTGGCCAGCTTGGTCCGCCCGTACGCCGACAGCGGGCGCGGCGGATCGGACTCGGCGTAGGGCCCGGCGGTGCCGTCGAACACGTAGTCCGTGGAGAGCTGCACGACGCCCGCTCCCTGCCGCGCCGCCGCCTCGGCCAGCACCCCGACCGCCTCGGCGTTGACGCGGCGGGCCGCGGTCTCGTCCTGCTCGCAGCGGTCCACGTCGGTCAGGGCCGCCGTGTTGATGATCCAGTCCGGGCGCACCCGTGCCACCGTCTCGGCGACGGCCGCCCCGTCGGTGATGTCCAGCACCCAATACGCGGCGCCCTCGACCGGCCGCTGACTGCGGCCGCTGGCGACCCACTCGACGCCGTCGTCCAGACCCAGCAGCGTCCGGCCGAGCAGGCCGTGGGCACCCGTCACCAGTATCCTCATGGCCTCCCAGTGCGCTCGCGCGCTCACTGCCCCTCGAGCCAGCCGCGCTCGGTGCGCCGCTGCCAGACCTCGCCGGCCGGCGGCCGGCGGCCGGCGCTCTGCCGCCGTCGCTCAGCGCGAACCGTACAGCGGCCCGAGCGCGGCGCAGGCCCTGAAGTCGGCGCCTTCCAGATCGGCTGTGCCGAAGGCCTGCCACATGCTCGGCCGGAAGACGCGCTCCTCGGGGACGTTGTGCATGAACACCGGGATGCGCAGCATGGCGGCCAGGGCGATCAGCTCGGCCCCGATGTGGCCGTAGCAGACGGCCCCGTGGTTCGCTCCCCAGTTGTTCATGACGGTGTACACGTCCCGGAAGGCGCCCCTGCCCGTCAGTCGCGGCGCGAACCAGGTCGTCGGCCACGTCGGATCGGTGCGCCGGTCGAGCGTGTCGTGCACCCCGGCTGGCAGCTCCAGCGTCTGTCCCTCCGCGAGCTGCAGCACCGGGCCCAGGCCCTTGACCAGGTTCAGCCGCGACAGGGTCACCGGCATGCCGCCGCGGGTGCGGAAGTGGGTCGACCAGCCACCGCCGCGGAAGTACTCTACGGTCCCGGCATGCCAGGTGGTGGCGTCGAGGCAGGCAGCCACCTCTGCCTGCGTCACCGCCCAGAAGGGTTTGATGGCCGGCCGGCCCTCGATCTCCTGCATGCCGGTGCCGTCCAGCGCGGTGGGTCCGGAGTTGATCAGGTGCAGGAAGCCGCCCGCGGCGTCCCCGCGCAGCTCATGGCCGGCGACGCGCTTGACGGCCTCGGGGCTCCAGTAGGTGCGCACATCCGAGAACACCTGCGCCGTGCCGGTGAGCAGGTGCCCGAACAGCATGGCGATGCCGTTCAGGGCATCGTTCTCGGTGGCCAGGATGTAGGGCTGGCGGATGCCGTTCCAGTCGAAGGAGGTGTTCAGCATGGCCTCCATGAAGTCGCCGTTGGGCAGGTGATCGGTCCACTGCCTCTGGCCCTGGAAGCCGGCCACGATCGCGTTGCGGCCGAGGGCCTCCTCGGCGTGACCCGCCGCCGCCAGCCGCGGATTGCCCACCATCAGATCGCGGGCGATCAGCGCCATCTTCACCGAGGTCTCCCAGTCCTGGTCCTTCTGCGCCCGCGAACGCTGCTTGGCCGGCGGATTGCGGTCCTCGCCTTCGCGGCAGTTCTGCCGCACCCACGCCAGGGCGCGAGCGTACTCCTCCGCATCGTAGATGCCGCGTTCCAGCCGGCGGACGAACTCGACCATGTCCACCGATTCCACGCGCATGCCCAGGTAGCTCTCGAACAGGGACGGGTCGACGATCGAGCCGGCGATGCCCATCGACACCGACCCCATGGACAGGTAGGACTTGCCGCGCATGCTCGCCACGGCCAGGCCGGCGCGGGCGAAGCGGAGCAGCTTCTCCTGCACGTCGGCGGGGATGCGCGTGTCGCCCGCGTCCTGCACGTCGCGACCGTACACGCCGAAGGCGGGCACTCCCTTCTGGTTGTGGGCCGCCAGCGCCGCCGCCAGGTATACCGCCCCCGGCCGCTCGGTGCCGTTGAAACCCCAGATCGCCTTGGGGATCCAGGGGTCCATGTCGATGGTCTCGGCTCCGTAGCACCAGCAGGGCGTGACCGTGATGGAAACGCCGACGCCCTCCCGGGCGAACTGCGCGGCAGTCTGGGCCGCCTCCGCCACGCCGCCGATGCAGGTATCCGCCACCACGCATTCGACCGGCAGCCCGTTCGCATGGCGCAGGCGCTCCTCCAGGAAGCGGGCCACGCCGCGCGCCATGGCCATGGTGGTCTCTTCCAGCGCTTCGCGGACGCCCTGCCGGCGTCCGTCGATGGTGGGGCGAATGCCGATCTTGGGCAGAGCGCCGATCAGGCGGTTGTGCGGCGCCACCTGCCGAATACCGTTCACAGCGGCCACAGCCATCTCTCCTGTGAGCAAGGAATGCGAGGGCGAACCCGACGCGGGCGCCCGCCGAGAATCTACCTGTCGTCTGCCAGGGAAACGCGCCGTAACCTAACCGGAGCGAGAACGGGATGTCAAGGCGGCTGCGACCCCCAGGCGGAGTGCCCGGCGGCGGCGGCCGCGCGCGGTTCAACCGCTGATTCCCAGCCTCTGCCGCAGAAAGCTGCGCACTCTGACCTGCAGCTCCGCGGGCACCTGCTCGGCGCGCAGCGCGGCGGCGGCCAGGTCCTTGGAGGTGCGGTAGGTCTGGAAGAACGCGTCGCAGGGGACGCAGCCCTGCATGTGCTCTTCGAAGGCCGCGCGCTCGATCTCCGAGAGGCCGTCCTCGAGGTACTCGGTCAGCGTATCCAGGACTTCCTTGCAGGTCTCCATGTCCATCAGTCCGCTCTCCCCTGTCCCTGTGCTGCCGGTTCGGCACGCCGTTCGAAGTACTCGGCCAGAGCCCGGCGCAGGAACAGGCGGGCCCGGTGGAGCCTGGACTTGAACGCGGGAATGCCCAGCTCGAGGATGCTGGCGGCCTCCTCGACGGAGAAACCCTCCACGTCGCGCAGCAGGAAGGCGACCCGGTACTTGGGGTCCAGCGCGTCGATCGCGCGCTGAATCACGGCGCTGGTCTCGGCGCGCAGGGCCGGGTCGTTGGCCTGGGCGGACCAGTCGGCCACGTCGACGGCGATGTGGCCGTTCTCGTAGAAGGCAGGCATCGCGTCGTCGAGCGAGACCGTGACGCCGGGCTGGTCGCGCCGCCGGCGCGCCATCAGCGCGGCGTTGACCGCGATGCGGTGGATCCAGGTGGTGAAGCTGGAGTCGCCGCGGAACGAGTCGATCTTGTCGAAGACGGTCAGGAACACGTCCTGCGCCACCTCCTCGGTGTCCATGGGGTCTTTCAGGATCGAGTGCACCACCCGGAGCACGCGCTCCTGATGTCGGTCCCACACTTCCTCGAAGGCGGCAGCATCGCCCTGGCGCGCCGCCAGGATCAGCGTGCGTTCGTCGGCGGGAGCGGCCGGCGGCACCGGTGTCTGGCTCATGTCGGGTCGGTCGTCCTTCGTCGAGAGGGGGTCCGCGGCAGCCGCGCCGCGTCTCTGGCGAACCGGGTACGAACATAGCCACCGGCCGGCCGGCCGGCCAGCACCGGCCCGCCGAGGCGCGGCGCCGCTCGCCTCAGTACCGATCGGGCACGAGGCGCTGATCGGTCTTCGGGGGGCGCCGGTAGGTCCCCTCCAGCTGCTTGGGGGGCGGCAGGGCGACGGGCTTGGGCACCACGTCCTCGTACGGGATCATCTGCAGGATGTGCGCCAGGCAGTTGAGCCGGGCGCGGCGCTTGTCCTCGCCGTCCACGGTGAACCAGGGCGCCTCGGGGATGTCCGTGTAGAAGAACATCTCGTCCTTGGCGCGGGAATACGCCACCCAGTGGTCCCGGCCGGCGATATCGATGTCGCTCAGCTTCCAGCGGCGCAGCGGGTCGCGGGCGCGCTCCTGCAGCCGCTTCTCCTGCTCCTGGCGGCTGACCGAGAACCAGTACTTGAGCAGGATGATGCCCGAGCGCACCAGCATCCGTTCGAACTCGGGACAGGCGCGCAGGAACTCGCGCAGCTCGGCGTCCGTGCAGAAGCCGAAGACGCGTTCGACGCCGGCCCGGTTGTACCAGCTCCGGTCGAAGATCACGATCTCGCCGGCGGCCGGCAGGTGCGCCACGTACCGCTGGAAATACCACTGGGTCTTCTCGGGATCGTTGGGAGTGCCCAGGGCGACCACGCGACAGCCGCGCGGGTTGAGCGGCTCGGTCAGCCGCTTGATCGTGCCGCCCTTGCCGGCCGCGTCCCGCCCCTC
Organism: uncultured Gemmatimonadaceae bacterium; assembly: GCA_964591015.1. Classification (GTDB taxonomy): domain Bacteria; phylum Latescibacterota; class UBA2968; order UBA8231; family UBA8231; genus SLHA01. Next base: position 2,093 of record CAZPXM010000021.1, on the reverse strand, counting down.
GAAGACGAGGACCACGCGCAGGCCGCGCGCGCGCACCCAGTACTGCAGCTTGGCCAGTTCGAGATAGAGGCGCTCCAGCTCCGCCTCGTAGATCCGCTTCTTGAGCCTGGGCTTGCGGACGACCACGTCGCCGGTGGGCTGGACGATCTCCACGGTCGCCTCGGCCGCTGCTGCCCGCTTGCGCCGGGCCGCCCCGGTCTTCGGGGCGGCGCCGCGGCGCCGATCGGCGGGGGTCACTGCTCTCTTGCTGCGCGACGCCATGGCGTTGCTCCGTCTGCTCGCGTGTTCGGTTGGGCGGGCGGCGCTGTCGCACAGGCCAGCCCTGCGCGCCGCCAGAGGGCGCGCCGACAGATCGCACCCGGCCGGCGCGTCGGTGCGGGCACCGCGGCCGGCCTGCGGCTCATACCGGCTGCACCCGGGGCCATTCCAGCTCGACGCCCTGGGCGCGCAGCAGCGCCTGGAACTCGGCGGTGAGCGGCCGGCTGGCGTGGACCTGCCGCGGCGCCAGCCGCCGCTGCCGGCAGAACGCGGCCAGCGCCCCGGCGGCCTCGCCCACGTTCCATTCGACCGGATGCAGGCGGAAGCAGCCGTTGGTGATGTGCGTGGTGCCGATGTTCTTGGCTGCCGGCAGCAGGTTCTCCACGCGTTGGGGGAGCAGGGCCCCCAGCGGGATCTGGAACGGCAGCGAGCTGATGTCGATGTAGTTGTCGCCGCCCGTGCTGGGGTGCAGGTCGATGCGGTAGCAGCCGATGCCGACGCTGTCGGCGAACGGCTCGGCGGTGTCGCCGCCGCGCGCCGCGCGCCCGACGTGCAGTTCGGTGACGGTGAAGACGGCGCGGATGCGCCGCGACTCGCGCACGTACGGGGCCTTGGCCAGACCGTCCGCCGTGCCGGTGATGTCGGGTCGCAGGTACAGCCCCGGGTACCCCTGACCCCCGTCGGGCCGCGGCGCCTCGGTCTGCAGCCAGTGGAACAGGCTCAGCGACAACTGGCGGGCTTCCTGCAGGTATCGGGCGGCGGCAGCGGGCGCGGCGCCGATGACGTCGCCCTCGAAGTAGTCGTTCTGCGGCCAGTTCACCAGCGTCGCCTCGTGGGGCATGGCCGCCGGCTCGTAGTGGTCGCGCGAGATCAGGCGCCGGTAGGGCCACAGCGCCCGCTGCGGAGCGCCCGGCGATTCCTCGGCGAAGAGCCCGCGCGTGATGGGCTCGAGGGTGATCGGGTGCGTGTAGGTCCAGCTCAGCAGCGGGCCCGGCCAGGGCGGCCGGAGCGCCGGCACGTACGCGCGCCACCGCGCGTACTCGGCCGGCGGCGGTCCGGTGTGGTCGCCGGCGGGGTCGTGGCCCATGGCGAAGCACCACGTCAGGCTCTGCACATTCCCGGGCTGCGCCTGGCCCGGCGCGGCGTGCGGTTCGCCAGTGTCCTGCTGCGCCTCGGCGCCGCAGACCCACTCGACGCCCGCCAGCGCCAGCACGTCGCCGAGCTCGGTCGCGTCGAGCACATAGTCGGCGGTCACCGTCTCGATCGCCCCGGAGCGCGTGTCGAGCAGCGTCACGGCCGCCACCCGGTCGCCGTGGGTCGTCGCGGCCAGCGGCCGGCGGCACAGGCGCACATCCAGCCGGCCGCTGGCGACGGCGTAGCTGAGCATCTGCTGCAGGACGGCCAGCGCGACGCGGGGTTCGGCGCACAACCGGGACACGCTGCCCTTGCCGGGGTTCAGGGCGGCCGCCGCGCGGGCGGCGGGCCGCAGGGGGTAGTGCTCGCGGTAGTACTGGCGGACCAGCTCGCGGAAGCGGCGGTACCGGGCCGTGCAGCCGAAGCGTTCGATCCAGGGGTGCTCGTCGGGGGGCACTGCCTGGGCGGTGAACTGGCCGCCGAGCCAGTCCGTCTCCTCGGTGAGCACCACGCGGCAGCCCAGGTCCGTGGCCGCCATGGCCGCCGCGGTCCCGCCGGTGCCCCCGCCCACGATGAGGATGGGTGCGTGCGTCTCGGGCATGGGTTCACGCCGTTGCGGGTCGCGGGGGCGCTGCCGTGGCGAAGGCGCCCCGCCCCCGCCGGCCGGCGCGCCGTCAGTCCGCCGCCACCGCGCCCGCGCC
>CAZPXM010000020.1:0-39057 GCA_964591015.1 uncultured Gemmatimonadaceae bacterium | reverse complement strand
GGCGCTGGCGGCCCTGAGCGGCAGCGGCAGCGGCGTGTTGTACGGGGTGCCGCGCCCATGCCAGCGCCTGCTTCCGCGCCGTCTGCGCCCGCGCGCGCCAGCGGCCGACCTGGAGACTCTGCTGAAGGCGGCCCGGAGCCTGCTGGACAGCAGCCCCCTCACCCTCTCGGGAGAAGGAGCGCGTAGATGACGGAGCCGCTGCCGGAAGACGAGCGGATCGTGGCCGAGGATCTCGATTTCCCGCCTGCCGGCGCGCCGCGCGGGCCGGCCGATCTGTCCCGCTTCACGCTGCACATGGTCGGTCACGCCCACATCGATCTTGGCTACCGCTGGAACCAGGGCGAGACGGTGCACTACGTCGCGCCGTGGACGTTCCGCGGCGTGCTGGAGCTGATGGCGCGCACGCCGGGCTTCACCTTCTGCCAGAGCCAGCTCTTCCTGTACGAGGCCATGCGCCGCGAGTATCCCGAGCTGCTCGCGCGCATCCGGGCTGCCATCGACGCGGGGCGCTGGGAGGTGATCGGCGGCGCGTGGTGCGAGTACGACGCGATCCTGCCGTCCGGGGAGGCGGTGATCCGCCAGCACCTGCACGGCGTGCGGTATGCGGCAGAGCAGCTGGGCGTCAGCGAGCACCGCGTCGCCTTCTTTCCGGACTCGTTCTGCGGGCATGCGGCCACGCTGCCGCAGATCCTGGCGGGCTGCGGCTTCCGGTACTACGTGTTCGGCCGTGGGCTGCCGCAGGATCCGGCGGCACCGGAGCGGACCCGGCGCGCCTTCCGGTGGATCGGCCCCGACGGCAGCGAGCTGATCGCCTATCTGCCCTTCGGACCCTATTCCACCCCGCCCCTGACGCCGCAATACCTGGAGACCTGTCTGCCCTATGCGCGGGCGGCGGTGGCCGAGCAGGAGCTGGTCCTGTACGGTGAAGGCGACCACGGTGGGGGCCCGCGAGACCGGGAGATCGAGGCCCTGCGCGCGCTGACCGACCAGCCAGGGGCGCCGCGCTGGCAGTACAGCACGGTGCACGGCCTGTGCGCCGCGGCCTTTACTCCGGCCACCGTGGCCGGACTCCGGGAGTACCGGGGCAATCTGGATGGCTTTGCCACGGGCGCGCTGACCTCGCAGGCGCGGATCAAGCGCCGGAACCGGCAGCTCGAGAAGAAGCTGCTGGCCGCGGAGGCCACCGCGGTGATCGGCACGCTGCTGGCGCGCAAGCCTGCTTTTCCGCGGCTGGAAGTGCGGGAACTGTGGCGCCGTCTGCTGACCGAGCAGTTCCACGACATCCTGCCGGGGACTTCGGTGGCCGCAGTCTACCGCGACACCGCGGCCGCCTACGACCGTGTCGATGCTGGGGCCGAGGAGCTGCTGGCCGACGGGTTCGCGCGCGTGCGCACGCGCCTCGACACCCGCGGCGACGGCGTGGCCGTGGTGATCTACAATCCCGGCCTGCTGCCGGCCGCGGGTCCCTTCCGGGTCCCCTTCCCGGTCTGGCTGCCCGCCGCCGGCCGCGACCCGGCTCGCCACCGGCTGGTGGATGCGGCGGGCCGCGCGCTGCCGTTCTACGTCGAGGACGGCGTGCTGTGGTGCGCCGGCGTGCTGCCGCCGCTGGCCTACCAGCTCTGCCGCTGGATCGAGGGCGAGCCCGCCGTGCCGGCCCCGGCAGTGCCAGCCGCAAGGGCGAGCTTCGCGGCGGACACGGGCGTGCTCGAGTGCCACGGCTATCGTGCCACGTTCGACATGAGCACGGGAGACCTGGTTGGCCTGGAGCAACGCGCTACCGGGCGGGCGCTGCTGGCCGGACCCAGCAACGTCCTGGAGCTGACGCCCGAGATGGCCATCGCCACCTCGTGGGTGCAGGCGCTGCAAGGGCCGCCGCAGCGCCTGCAACTGCTGGAACCCCCGCACGTGGTCGCCGCCCACGCGCTGTTCACGCGCGTGGCCACGGTCTCGCGCAGCGCCGCCTCGGTGTTTCGGCGCGACGTGACCCTGCACGCCGATCAGGAGCGGGTGGATTTCCGGTTGGCGGTGGACTGGCACGAGGGCAACGCCTTCCTGAAGGTGCAGTTCGCGCCGGCGCTCGCGGGGGCCGTTGTGCGCACCGCGCTGGCGCACGGCGCCACGCCGATCGCCGCTCCGGAGCGGGAGTTCTGCTGCCACGACTTCGTCGATCTGCGCGCGGCCGAGCACGGCCTCGCCCTGCTCAACGACGGCGCCTATGGCTGCCGGTACGCCGGCGGCCACCTCGGGTTGTCGGTGCTGCGGACGGTGCGCGACATGGACCCCCAGATGGCCCACGGAGCTCACGAGCTGCGCTACGCCCTGTACCCCTACGAGGGCGCCGTGGCGGACGCGGTGCTGCTGGGACAGGCGGCGGCGCTGGAGGAGCGCGCCCTGGGGGCCTTCGAGCCGCCTCATCCCGGCGGCATCAAGTCGTGGGGGCCCTTCGACAACTCGCAGGCGCTGCCGCCGCAGCGGTGCTTCGTCGCGGTCAGCCCGGCCCACGTCGTGCTGTGCGCCTTCAAGCTGCGCGAGGAGGACTGGGCGCCTCTCAGCTTCGTGGTGCGGGTCCGGGAGACGGCGGGACAGCAGACCGACTGCTCGATCGAGCTGCCCGTGCCGGTGTCGGGTGCGGTGGCGGTGGACCACCTGGAGCGCCCGCTGGGCGAGCGACTGGAGACCTCCGGACGGCGCGTCCGTGTGCCGCTCGGCCCGCTGCAGTTGCGGACCCTGCTGGTCAGCGCCTGAGACCGGCGCACCGGTGGCCGCGCCCGCCACCCGCTCCCGCGAGGCTGGCCGAGAGAGCGGCCGGCCGGGCTCAGCCCACGTCCAGCAGCGCCCCCAGGCCGAAGTCGCCGCTCTCCAGTTGCTCGGTAAGGCGGGCGGCCCGCAACAGCAAGGTGCCTTCGCCGGCCAGGCGCCAGAGAGAGTGGAGTGCGCTCTCCCGGTCCTCGACCGCCGGCATGTCGCCGACCCACAACACGCCCAGCGGCCGCTGGTGGAACACCAGGGGCACGGCCACCTGGCCACTGGCATCGCTGCGCGGCTCCAGGCGCCGGCAGGCCAGGGCCACGAGCGCCTCGGGATCGCTGCAGGCGATGGGGGGCAGCGGCTCGGAGCAGCCGAGGGCGCCGCCGGGGTGCAGGGTCTCGCCCGCTCTGTCGGGCAGGTAAACGATCGCCTGGGTGCATCCCAGCACGTGGTGCAGTGCCTGCAGCAGGGTCTGGCAGGCCACCGCGGGCGTGGGGGCCAGCATCTGGGCATGCACGAGCTGATCCCGCGCCTGCAGCTCGCGGATCTGCTGCTGGAGGCGGGTCCGCGTCGCGCGCAGCTCGCGGTTCTGCTGTTCCAGCTCGCGCTTGTAGCGCGCGATCTCCAGGTGGGTGCGAACGCGGGCCCGGACCTCGGCGACCTGGAACGGCTTGGTGATATAGTCCACCGCGCCGAGGGCGAAACCGCGCGACTTGTCCTGCACCTCGTGCAACGCCGAGACGAAGATCACCGGGATGCCGCGCGTGCGCTCGGACGCCTTGAGCCGCCTGCAGACCTCGTACCCATCCATGTCGGGCATGAGGATGTCGAGCAGGATGAGGTCCGGCGGGCGATCCACCACGTGTGCCAGGGCCTGAGCGCCGCTGGCCGCCAGATCCAGTTCGTACTCGGCGCGCAGCGTCTCGGCCAACACCCCGAGATTGAACGCTGCGTCGTCGACGATGAGCACCCGGGGCTTGCCCCGGGCCGCCCCCACGCTGATCTCCATCGGGCCCCGCCTCGTGACAGCAGCGGCCAACGCGCATCTGTGGCCCGCTCCCGGGGGTGTGCCCCACGCCCCCGCGCCGCGGCGGCCTTTGGGCCGGTTGGCCCGCCGTTCGCCGAGCGCGCCGCGCGCCGGCCTGCCCGGCCGGCCGCGGGTCCACCGCGCGCCCCGCGCCCCGTTCAGTCAGCTTCCCACAGAAACTCGTACCACGGCCCGCCGAGCGCCCGGAAGCCGACGAACCCCTCTCTCTGGCTGGCGGCGGCCAGCATCGCCTCGCGATCGGCGGACAGGGGAGTGGGGGGCCGAGGGCACCAGGCCAGGCCGACACCGTACGCGCCCACGCCGACGCCCCTGACGTGCGTGTAGAACAGCACGGAACCGGGCGCGTCCCGGCCCGCGCCGGCTGGATCGGTGCCCGCGACCGGCTCGCAGCGAGCGCCAGCGGACCCGCACTCCACCCAGCGCGCCACCCCGCTGTCCCTGAGCTCGCCGATCAGCCTCGCCGCCTGCGGCGCCGCCGCCGCTTCCCCGCTGCTGAGGACCTGCACCGTCTCCTCCAGCTTCTGGCGATGCCGCCGGAGGTATGCCTCCATCTCGCCGGGCGAAGGCAGGACCCAGAGGTCGGCACACAGCACGTACCCCAAGGCGCCGGCTGCGCCGATGGCGCACACGGGCAGGCCCAGCCGCATCGCCGGGCGCTGCCAGGCGCGCCACCGCCGCTCGTCCTGCCCCCGCTCGCCATCCTTGCCGTCCGGCGCGCCCGGCAATCCGGGGCGCGGCGCCATCGCAGGTGGCTTCACAGCGGCAGATCGGTCGGCCGGAAGACGACGTTCAACCACAGGCCCGCCGGCGGCGATCCGGGCAGCGGGACCTGCGTGCAGTGGTCGCGCTGAAGGCCGGCCGGGAAGCGCACATCGACCGGCACCTCGGTCTCGGTCGTGCCGGTGCCGGCGCACTGCCAGCAGGCGAACATCCACACGGCGCCGCTGCCGCGGCAGAGGGGACACGTGACGCTGAGCGGCACGCGCAGGCGGACCATCCCTCCCAGCGCCGCCTGCGCGCGGGTCAGCGGCACCTCGACGGTCACCCCGTCGCCGTGCGCGCGGCCGCGCCGCCGGCTGGCTGCCGGACCGCCGAGCAGCGCCTCGACCAGTTCCTCCAGCGACGGCCGGTGCTGCGCGAACGAGCCTGCCAGCGACAGATCGAGGCCAGCGGCACCAGCGTCCTCGCCCGGGATCAACGGCTCGACGGGCGTCCTCCGCCTCGGTGCGGACGTCGGACCCGCGGCCCATGCCGCCGCCCTCCGGGGCTCCTGCCGCGCGAGGGTGCTGTCGTAGGCCCGGCGTCTGGCCGGATCGGCGAGGGTGGCGTAGGCTTCCTGCAATTCCTGGAACGGCCGGGGGTCGGCACCGACGCGGTCTGGATGGCAGGCGAAGGCCCGCTGGCGATAGGCCGTGCGTATCTGCTCCTGCGTCGCACTGCGCGCCACGCCCAGGATCGCGTAGTAGTCCATCTTCGCCATCTCGTCGGCGGCTGCGTCCGCTGCCCGGCGGACTGCCGGCGGGCGCGGGCCGGGCTGGCGGACCGGCGCAACCTCGGCCGGTACATTAGCGGGTCGGTGGTCGTGAATCAAGTCGGCCTGGGGACGCCGCCGCTCTCCCGGGGCGGTGCGGTCGCCGGCTGCGGGCCACCGGCGCGGCGAGCCGCCTCAGCGTGGTATCGGGACGCCGGCACGGATGCTCGTGGCCAGGTACAGCTCCAGGGCGGTATCCACGCGCAGGCCGGTGTTCTCGACGCCGATGTGCTTGAGCGACGGCGCGATGGCGCGCGCATACTCGCCCATGGCGACCACGTACTGGTGGTCCGTTGCGGCCGCGGGGTCGCCGTGGTCCTGGGCGCCGGTGCTGTCCTGTGCCGCCGCGCAGGCCTCGCCGGCGCACACGAGGTCTGCCTCGGCCAGGGCTGCGCGCAGTTGCGCACCGGTCAGCAGGGCGCGGACCACGCGATTGCGCCAGGGGTGGACCCGCAGCAGGTCGGCACGGGTGATCGGGCCCGCCTCCAGACCGTCCTGGATTGCGCCGCGGTCCAGCAGCGCGACCTGCGCTCCGGCCGCAGCGAGCACGGCCGCGGCCGCCAGCGATCCCATGGGCGTGTGGCCGCTGCGCACATGGGTCACGGCAGTGTCGGCCCAAGCGACTGGCACGCCCAGCGGCGCCGCCGCCGCCGCCAGCAGGCGAGCCACCCCTGGATGCTCGCGGGTGGTGGCGCGCACCGGCACCAGCCCGGCGTCGATGGCGGCCACGCGCCAGCCAGCGCCCATTCTCGCCAATCGCACCTCGACGCGGCCGACGAAGCGGCCACGATCCCCCGCCTGCACGACCACCACGTCGCCGCCGCCCCCGGGGGCGCGGCACGCGCAGCGGCTCGGCGAGCACGGTGTGGCTGTGGCCGCCGACGATGAGGTCCAGGGCGGGGACCGCGCGCGCCAGCATGGTGTCCTCGGCGACGCCGACGTGCGTCAGCGCCACCAGCAGGTCCACCCGGGGGCGCAGCTCGGCCGCCCAGCGCTCGGCCGCCGCCAGGGGATCCCGCCAGGCGAGCGGCGCGGCGGACGGATGGTCCTGGCGCAGGAACGTCAGGCCGATGATGCCAACTCGCACCGGGCCCACCTGGCGCAGCAGGATCGGGGGGAACACCGTCGCGGCGCCCTCGCGCCAGTCCAGGTTGGCGGCGATCAGCGGAAAGGCGGCCAGCGATGCCTGGTGCAGCAGGTTGTCGATCCCGAAGTAGAAATCGCCGTTCCCGGGCACCAGTGCGTCGTACCCGAGCAGGTTCATCGCGCGGATCTCGACCTCGCCTCCGGTGAACGTGCAGGCCGGGTCGCCGCGCGAGAACAGGTCTCCGGCGTGGAGCAGCAGCACTGGCCGGGGCTCCGCTCGGCGGATGCTGTCCAGCACCGCAGCCAGATGCCCCAGCCCACCCACTGCCAAGCCATCCGCCCCGGGCCGCGGCTGCAGCGTGCCGTGGGTATCGTTCACGTGCAGCAGGACCACTTCCGCCGTGTCGCCGCTGCCCGGCGGCCGGCCAGGGCGCGCCGGTGCCGGCAGAGCCACGGCCACCAGGAGCACGCCCAGCAGCGCCACCCCCCACCGGCGGGCCGTGCGCACGTGCAGCCGATCCTGCGTGGCAGGCAGAGGGGCGTGGAGTTCGCTGCTCACGGTCCCAGTACCTCCAGCAGCGCTGCCACGCGCTCGCGCTCCGCGTGCAGCACCGCCGGATCGCGGCTGAAGGTGGCCAGATCGCCCACCAGCGCCGCCGGCACGTCGGCCTGGGTGGCCGGCAACCCCGCGCCTGCCAGCGCGGCCCGCAGGAGCTGGTAGTAGGCCAGGTCCTCGCGGCCGTCGCGCAGATTCTCCAGGCGGATGGTGGCCAGCGGCCCGTGCGGGCCCGCGCAGATCAGGCTGCCGTCGCCGTTATTGTGCAGATAGCTCGCCGGGTTCCAGTCGGTCCGCGGCCCCGAGCGGATCGGGTGGTCGTTGGCCGGCCAGCGGTTGAGCGCGTAGTACAGGAACCCGCCCGGCCGGTACCTGGCGGCCATGGCACCCAGCAGCAGGCGCGCCTCCATGGCGTCGCCTTCGACGAACAGGTTGGCGAACGGCTGCCGCGGCGAGATGGCCACGTACCACCAGATGTCGCGCCCCTGCTGGCGCGCGGCGGCGACGGCCGCGGCGTTGGCGTCGAACTCCGGGGTCAGGACCGCCCAGATGGATACCGCCTCGCCATGGCGGCGGCCCAGGCCGAACGCGGGATCGTCGGCGGTGGTCATCACCTCGATGTCGGGGAAGCGCGCGCGCAGGCGCGCTGCGGTCTCGAAGACGATGTCGAGCTGGTCGCGCGGTCGTTCGTCGAAGCAGTAGATGTAGCACAGATCGCGTGCGCCTGCGGCCTCGGCGATGCGCAGGTAGGCCGCCATCGCCTCCATCTGGGCAGCGAGTCTGTCCCAGTGCGCCCCCACGTCGAGATCGGGTTCCAGCGGGGCGTTGACGTAGCCCAGGTTGATGCCGTCCAGCCCGAGCGCTACCAGTTCGCGCAGACGCGCCTCGTCCCAGGGAGGCGGAGACGGTGAGTAGATATCGCCCGGATCCAGCCCGTACTCCGCCAGCAGCCAGTTCTCGTAGCGGCGGCGCATGGCGTTCAGGGCCTCGGCAGGGTAGAGCGGGGGGCTCAGCTCGCGCAGCGACAGGGCCGTGCGCAGCGGGGCGCGGCGCGGCAGCGCGAACGAGCGGACCCGCACCTCGATCGCCAGCCGCTGGGTCGCAGCACCGGCCGCCGCGACCTCCAGGGCACCTCGGTACAGACCGGGGCTCGCCTGGGCTGGCACGTAGACAGTCACCCACAAGGGCAGGACCTCGTCCTCGGGGACGAAGTCCACGCCGTCGACGCAGTCCAGCAGCGGATCGGGCCACCAGCCGGTGTGCGGCACCGGGTAGCTGGGCTGGCTGGTGTGAACGTAGCCCACCAGGCGCACGCTGCCGGGCAGCTCGGGACCTGCGCCGGAGTCGGGTCGCGGCGGCGTCAGCCTCCAGGTCACCTGGCGCAGCGGCCCCAGCACGGGGATGACGATCGCCTGGAAGCTCTCGTACTCGTGGCGCGCCGCGGTGAGCTCGGCCTGCAGCGCCAGGGGTGACGCCAGGCGCCCGGCCTCCAGGAAAACCTTCCGGGCGGGCGATTCGACGGCCAGCGCGAAGTCCCGATTGCCGGTCAGGCGCGCCTGCTGAAGGCCGGCCAGGCGCGGCGCCGCGGCGCGGGCCGCCAGGAACTCGCGCTGCAGCCGCGGCCAGCGCCAGCGCGCCAGGCGCACCGTCAGCGGCGCCAGGAGCCCATCGGTCTGCAGGTCCGCGGCCAGCGCCGCGGCCCGGTGCGCCACGCTGGCCAGCCGTTCGTCCGCCTCCGCCAGGGAAGCCGGCACGACCTCGCCCAGCGCGCCGTGCAACGCGGCCAGCGAGTCCGCCAGCGCCAGCGCCGCTGCCGCCAGCTCGCTGGCCTGCGCCGCCGTGTCGCGCCGCAGGCGGATGTCGTCCACGTACAGCGTGAACGTCGTCTCGGGCCGGCTGGCGTACAGGTGCAGCTCGCGCATGTGGCGCAGGTCCACCGTGGGAGCGAACTGGGCCAGTGGCTCGCGGACCGCCACCGCCGCGGCGCCCGGGATCGCCACCGTGAGCTGCGCCTGACCGCCCCGTGCGTCGCGCAGGTTCAGCCGCAGCACCTGCCGCCCGGGCTGCGGGTTGTACACGTCCATCTCCAGGCGATCGTACGTGCTCCAGTCGCTGACCGGCAGCGTGGCGAGTATCGCGGCCGGCCAGGGCTGGCCGCCGCGCTGCCACCGGCCGAAGGTGACCGCGGCTGCGGTGGGCGGGCTGCTGCACCAGGCCGAAGTCCGCCCCAGGTGCGCCGGTGGGCGCACGGACCAGCGGGCCAGCTGTTCCAGGCTGTCGAAGTCCGCCAGGGACTGCTGGCTGGACTCCCCGGCCGCCGCCGCGTCGATGCCTGCGGCCAGCGCCAGGGCGAGGAGCGCGCCCCGAAGCAGGCCGGCCGGCGGCCGCCCCCAACGATCTGGATGCGCGTGCATGTCTAGCGGCAACGGACCGACTGGCCGGCGGCCGGGCGAGCCGGCGCTGACTGCGGCTGAGGGCCAGGCTGGCTCAGGCTCATCGATGCGGGGCCAGCCACGCGGCGGGCGCGGCCAGGAGCCCGGCGCCCAGGCAGTGGCCCAGGATGCTCCTGGCGCAGAGCGTGCTGCCGGCCCCCACAAAGGTGATGTCGGGCATGATCCAGTCCTCGTCGACGGACGCACGAGCGCACGCGCGCCTGCACCGCGCGGCGCCAGGCGCGCGGCTTGCCAGCCGCCGCCAACGCACACACCTTGAGCGCGGCGCGTCAAGGCCGGCGCCGCTCCGCGCCGGCGGCGGCCGCGTCGCTGCCAGCACCAGGGAGGGGGCCAGATGGATTTGGCGGGCAAGATGCTGATCGTGGACTACGCCCTGTCATGGCCGGCGATCGTCGAAGGGATCGCCTACTACTTCGCCCGGTGCGGCTGCGCGGTGCACTACCGGCCCTTCTACCCCAATCTCGTGCGGGCGGACCTGGAGGAGTATGCCGTCATCGCGCTGCTCGCGGGGCGCACGCCGGCGTTCCCCAGCGGTCGCATGGGCCTTGCCGAGGTCGAGGCGGCGGTGGAGTTCGTGACGGCCGGCGGGCGCCTGCTGCTCGGGCCCAACCTGGACGGCGGCGAGGGGGGCACGGAGCGGCGCCTGTTCAACCGGTTGCTGCGCGAGCTGGGCATCGCGATCACGATCGAGGACGTGCAGGTCGTGGATCCCGAGAACGGGTACATGGGGTCGCTGGACCGGCGGCCGTTCTACCAGCCGGTGGCCGGCCATCCCACGGCCGCGGGGGTGGCGGCGCGGCTGGTGCTGGACCGCGCCACGCCGCTGCGGGTGGGAGCCGGCGCGGACGTGCTGCTGACGACGTTCGCCACCGCCCGGCCGCACGGCCGGATGCCGGTGATCGCTGCCGGTCGAGCGGGCGCCGGGCTGGTGCTGGTCGCCGGGCGGCACCTGCTGAATGCCACCGGTCTTCCCCAGCGGATCTCGGCCGAGCCGCTGCTGGAACCGGATTGGCTGGAGGCCACGGTGCCCTTCCTGCAGGCAGTGGCCCGCTACGTGATCGACTATCGGCCCGCGGCGCCCTGGCGTCCCTGTCAGCCGGGCCCTGTCGGCGCCGTCGCGGAGCCGGGCGCGGATGCCGCGCCCGGTGGACCCGAGCCGGCGCGGGACGCTTCCGAGGAGGCCGATGCGGCACGCGCGCGGCCGGCACTGCTCGACCGCGCCCCGGCGGGGTGCCGCACGGTGGTGCTGGAGCCGCCGGCGGGGACGCCGTTCGACTTCGACCGGGGGCTGGCCGCTGCGTACGAACGGCTGCCCGACGAACGGCGGTACGGCTGGATTCGCCGCGAGGGGATCCGCGCCTGCTGGGGGAGCACGGTGGACTGGGGCGAGGCGTGCCGGACGCAGGAGGAGGTGGCCCGCATCGGCCGGGCCCTGGCGGGCTGCGGGGTGAACCTGTTCTGGGGCATCTCCAACTGCCAGGCGGTCGCCCGCGCCGGGTACACGGCCGCCGAGCGCGAGCAGGTGTTGACGCGCTGGCGCTGGACCGCCGCGGCGCTCGCCGGCACCGGCGTCAAGTGGTACCCGACCCTCGACTACCGCTACTTCAGGGACGAGCGCAGCCGCTGTGTGGGGGCCCAGGGCCAGGTGCTGGCGGCCCCGTCGCCCCTCGATCTGGAGTTCTGGCGGCAGAGCTGGCGCGAGCCGCTGCTGGCCATCGCCGAGTTCTCGCGGGAGTGCCCGTGCATCGGTGGCGTCGCCATCGACATGGAGCTGTACGCGCACCCGCCGGCCTACAACTATTACATGGGCTACGGGTTCGAAGACGCCTGCTTCGAGTTCGCGCTGGAGCGACTGGCCAGCGCCGCCGGTGGCGGACTCCTGGCCGCCGGCCGCGGGCTGCCGCTGGCCGAGCGCTACGACTGGCTGCGCGTCAACGGCCTGCTGGCGGGCTACTTCGGCGTGCTGAGCGCCGAGGTCGAGCGCATCTGCCGCGAGATCGCCGCGGCCATATGGGAGGTGAACCCGGACCTGCTCATCGCCTCGTACATCTTCACGACGCCCTGCAACTGGTTCGATCTGGGGGTCTATCGCGGCTTCAGCTCCCCGGCCCGGCCGCTGCTCCTCATGACCTTCAACCTGCGCTCGGGCCGCCTGCTCGAGCACCTGCGCCGCGCGCGTGTCTTCGCCTTCCATGCCATGGTGGCCATGCTGGGGCAGATCGCTCCCGGCGAGCACGAGACGGTGTTCGCGCACGCATTCCGCCTGGGCCACGGGTACTGGCTGAACAACATCAACGCGCTGGTGGACGCCACCCCGAACTCGTGCGAGTCGCCCGCCTGCCAGGGGCTGGAGCCGGCCGCCGCGATCGCCGCCATCGGCGCTGCCAGCCGCAGGACGGGGCCGGGCAGGCCGGCACCGGGCGCCGGGCCGCGGGCCGCGGGCTAGCCCCATCCAGCCGCCGGCGCCTACATCAGCGGGAAGAGCCAGCCGCTGCGCAGGCCGGTGAGCTGATCGAGGATCGTCCACAGCGCCGAGCAGACGAACTGGCCGAGGATGAGTCCGAGGAACAGCGGCAGGCTCCGGCGGTAGAGCTGGGCGCCGCCGTACTTGAGCACGAGCGCCTTGATCAGCCAGGCGACGAAGAAGCTGAACCAGTAGTAATCCATCGCGCCGACGCCCATCAGCGCGTACCCGAGCGGATGCAGGGGCCACCACGGGACCAGGCGCCAGGCCGAATGCAGCGCGAACATGCCCGCCATGCCGATGCCGGTGCTCAGCCAGCCGGACCAGTTCGGGCCGGCCGGCGAGCTCATCCAGGCGCACATCCACTCGAACGGTCCCTGGGCGTACGAGACGAAGTAGTAGTGCTCCAGGTTGATCGCGCCGTGGCGGTAGGCCAGTGTCAGCAGCGTCGCGGTGCCGGCGACGAAGCTCAGCGCCAGCGCCACCAGCAGCGCCAGGCCCACCCTCCGGATGTGCGTCTCGCGGCCGTGCAGCAGGCGCAGTCCGTGCGCGATGATCGCCATCATCGTGATGCGGATGTCGACGGCCCAGCTATGGTCGAAGGCGAGCTGGACCAGCCCCTGGTCGCCGATGCGGCTGGCGCCGAAGCCCGAGATGAGGAAGGCCGAGCCGCTCATCGCGGGGCGCAGGACCGGAATGCCGGCCTCGCACACCGCACGGGCCAGCGCCAGATAGAGGACGAACGTCGCCGCCACGAAGACGGCAGCGGCCCACAGCGGCAGTCCCGCCAGCGTCAGCCAGCCGACCAGGAAGGCCAGGCCGCCCACCGTGCCGAACACCGCCACGCGGTAGGAGAGCAGCTCGCCGCTGTCGTCCACGTGCGGGGCGCGGCCGAGCGCCTTGCCCCAGACCTCGCGCAGATGGTCGCGCGCCAGCCACAGGCCGAACCCCACCAGCACGATCATGGCGCCCATGCTCTGGTGCGCCTGCCCCGGAGAGGAACTGCCCAGATCGACGAACATGTCCAGGCGTTCGGTGCTGCCCCACCCCACCATGCTGGCGAAGCCGCTGGCCAGGATGCCGCAGAGCTTGAAGGCCCAGATGCTGAACGCCACCGGCGAGCTGATGCAGTAGGCGAAGCCGATCGTGCCGAAGCTGAACCAGAAATGCAGGTTGGCGGCCCGGCGGAACGCCTGGACGTCCGGGGAAAGCTGGATGGCGGGGACCACTCCATAGTAGTCGTGCAGCGCGTTGACCGACCCCAACACCACGGGGATCGCGACGCCGATCCAGGCCCAGACGCTGCGGTAGAACGCGTTCCCGGGCCGGATGGCGTAGCCGTGGGCCAGGGCCAGCGGCAGCTGCGTGAGCGGGAAGGCGAGGCGCTCGTGCTCGATCCATTGCTTCCGCAGGATGACCATGATGCAGATCATGACGAAGCACAGCACGAGGAAGAACAGCGCCCAGTTCGCCAGCGGCGGCAGCCACGCGCCCCACGGGATGCGCCCGCCTCCCTCCAGGCCTTCGTAGAACTGCTTGACGGCCGTCTCGTCGTCGACGACGAGCCAGTGCCGGACGTGCGGGTGGATGAGTTCGGTCCAGTTGTTCTCGGGCGTGGCGTAGTACAGCCAGCTGCCCATCAGCGTGAGCAGGTACGCCAGCAGGCCCCGGCTGGGGACGATCGAGGCCACCAGCATCATCGAGTACACCAGGACCAGCTCGCGCGGACTCAGCGCGCAGCGCGGCCCGATGAGGGCATTGCCGCCGCGCACGAGCACGGCGAGCGCGAACAGCAGGAAGAGCGCCCCCGGGGTGCTGATGTTGTTGGTGATCGGCAGGCCGCCCGCGGCGATGGAGACGAACGCCCCCGCGAACCCCAGAAACAGCGACAGGAGCGCGCCGATGGCGACTGCGCGGACGGACATCGAGCGGCGGCTCCCTTCGCGGGCGGTGCGGTGGCGGGCGCGCGCTGGTCGCTGGCGGCGGCGCGGCGCGTGGCAGGCGGCAAACGAAGACAGCGGCCACCGGACCTGTCAAGCTGAGCGTCTCTGGCACCGCCGCGGCCGCGACCTTGACAGGCCCGGGCCGGGCGCCCAGTGTGTTAGCCGGGCAGGCGTCGCGGTGACGCCTTGCCGCCCGCGCCTCGTTGGAGGTGGCCACGTGGCAGACAGACCGCAGCGGCGCTCCTGGGCCGAGCCGTTCCGCATCAAGGTCGTCGAGCCGATCAGGATGACCACGCGCGAACACCGGCAGCGGTGCATCCAGGAGGCCGGGTACAACACGTTCCTGCTGCGCTCGGCAGACGTGTACATCGACCTGCTGACGGACTCCGGCACCTCGGCCATGTCGGACAGCCAGTGGGCCGGGATGATGCTGGGCGACGAGGCGTACGCGGGCAGCCGCAACTTCTATCATCTGGAGGAAGCCGTCCGGCGCTGGTACGGGTACCGGTGGGTGGTTCCGACCCATCAGGGCCGCGCGGCCGAGCACATCATCTCGCGGCTGCTCATCACGCCGGGCACCTACGTCCCCGGGAACATGTATTTCACCACCACGCGCCTGCATCAGGAGCTGGCCGGCGCGACCTTCGTCGACGTGATCGTCGCCGAGGCCCACGATCCGACCAGCCGCTTTCCGTTCAAGGGCAACGTGGACCTCGACAAGCTCGCGTCCCTGATCGAGCGGGTCGGCGCGCGCCGGATCCCCTATGTGTCGATCGCGACCACGGTCAACATGGCGGGGGGCCAGCCGATCGCCCTGGCCAATCTGCGCGAGGTCCGCGTGCTCACCCGCCGCCACGGCATCCCGATCATCCACGACGCCACCCGGGTGGCCGAGAACGCCTACATGATCAAGACGCGGGAGCCTGGCCAGCAGGACCGCTCCGTGGCGGAGATCGTCCGCGAGATCTGCGATCTGACGGATGGGTGCACCATGTCGGCCAAGAAGGACTGCCTGGTGAACATCGGCGGCTTCCTGGCCGTCAACGACGAGGAGCTGTACCGCCGCGCGCAGAACATGGTGGTGATCTACGAAGGCCTGCATACGTACGGGGGCATGGCGGGCCGCGACATGGAGGCGGTGGCCAGGGGCCTGGAGGAGTCGCTCGACTACGACCACCAGCGCGCCCGGGTCGGCCAGGTGCAGTACCTGGGCGAGAAGCTGCTGGGCTGGGGTGTGCCGCTGGTGGAGCCGATCGGCACGCACGGCGTGTTCCTCGATGCTGCGCGGTTCTACCCGCACATCGACCGCGACTGCTTTCCGGCGCAGGCGCTCGCCGCCGCGCTGTACGAGGAATCCGGCGTGCGGGCGATGGAGCGGGGCAACGTCTCGGCCGGCCGCGATCCGGCCACGGGCCAGAACCGGCGGCCGAGGTTGGAGCTGGTGCGCCTGGCCATACCCCGGCGCGTCTACACCCAGGCGCACATGGACGTGACGGCCGAGTCGGTGCTGGCGGTGTACGACCAGCGCGATCGGGCCAAGGGGCTGCGCTTCGTGTACGAGCCCGAGCACCTGCGTTTCTTCCAGGCGCGCTTCGCGCCCATCGTCTGAGCGGCCAGCCCGTCGGTCCGGGAGGCATGGGTACCGATGTTCGCGGTGTATGTGTTCGGGGTGCCGCCGGTCGCCGACCTGCGCGCCCGCGCCGCGGCGCTGGCGGCCGCGGGCTTCACGGTGGTGGACTGGGATCCCGCCGCCATCGACATCCTGCCGGAGTACGGGCTGCGGGCCATGGTCCACGGGCCCACCCCGGAACTGGCGGCCCGGCTGGCCGGGCACCCGGCACTCTGGGGCTACTTCTACTGCGACGAGCCATATCCGGAGGAGGCCTTCCCGGGCATCGCCGCCGCCATCCGGCAGATCAAGGCGGCCGACCCGGTCCATCCGGTGGTGGTCAACCTCATGTCCACCACGGGCACGTTCCTGCGGACCTTCATGCGGGTCGTCCAGCCCGATGTGCTGAGTTTCGACTACTATCAATGGTGGTGGGGCAGCGACCGCTACTTCGAGAAGCTGGAGGAGTTCCGCCAGGAGGCGTTGCTGGGGCGGGTGCCCCTGGCCAGTTGCGTGGAGGCCAACGCCAATCCGACCGCGGACAGCGGGGGGCGAGCGCGGCTGCCGGACAACGCCGAGAAACTGCGCCAGAGCCTGTTCACCAACCTGGCGTACGGCGTCACGTCCATCCAGTGGTTTCCCGGCGGGCTCGTGTTCGCGCCGGAGAGCGGCGAGCTGACGCCGGCGGGTCGCGACGTGGCCGCGCTGAATGCGGAGCTGCAGACGCTGGGGCCCGTGCTGGGCGGCCTCCAGTCGCTCGACGTGTACCATACGCCCCCGCTGCCGCGGGGCACGCGCGCGACACCCACCGAGCACTGGGTGCACGCCAGCGGCGAAGAGGGGCGGGCCGGTCTCGTGCAGGGCATGTTCGTGGATGCCGACGGAGTCGACCACATGCTGGTGGTGAACCGCGACTACCATGCGCCGCAGAGCGTGACGGTGCGCTTCCAGTCCCGCTGGCTCGGGCTGGCTCCGTGGCACAAGCCCAAGAAGTGCACCTATGCCGTGGAGGTGTTCGAGCGCGCCACGGGGCGCTGGCAGCCGATCACCAGCTCCTCGTTCGTCGGCTTCACGTTCGTCCTCGGCGCCGGGGACGGCGAGCTGTTCCGCATCCGCACGCGCGTCGAGTAGAGGCGCGTGCGTGGCTCCGGCGGCGAGGCGGCGACGGGCGGGAGCCGGCCAGGGCACGGGCCGCGTCCGCCCGCGCGGCAAGCTGGGCGCGGCTCTGTGCGTCACGTGTCTGCTCGGTTGGACGGGGGAGACTATGGCACAGCCAGGTGGGGCATCATCCCAGGTGCCGTGGGATGCGCAGGCGCAGATCGTGCTGGACGTTGCCCAGCCGCTCCGCTTCCCGCGCCAGGATCGCCTGCCGCTGTTCGCGCAGCCCACCTCGGATCCGGGGCTGCTGGACGAGGCAGCGGCGCGCCAGCTGGTGGCGGCCCTGGACGCGCGGGGAATCGCGGTGATCTGTTCGTGGTGGCCGGAGCGGCGCGAGGAGTCGCTGGCGCGCGCCCTGCCCATTGCGCGCGCCCAGCAGCAACTGGGCCTGTCGGTGAACGTCAACGCCACCGCCTGCCTGTACTCGTTCTTTGACGGCAGTCCGGGCACGGCCCATGTCGACGCGCAGGGGCGGCCGTTCTTCGACGAGTCGCTCTGGCGGCCCGAGATGGGCTGCCCGTTCACGCTGGACGCCCGGCGTCCGCTGATCCGCGAGCGGGTCGAGTACTTCGCGCAGGCCTATGCCGCCGCCGGACTCCAGGTGGGCTTTGCCTGGGCGGACTGGGAGATCGACGGTCCTCTGGAGATCAACCGCGCGCACGAGTTCGCCTGCCGGTGCGCGCGCTGCCGGGCGCACATCCCGGACATCGACGATTTCGTGGCCTTCCAGCGCGCCATGCGGCAGATGCGCTCGTTCCTGCAGTTCGACACCTACGTCAGGCCTCTGCGGGAGCGCTTCCCCGAGGCTCTGGTGGGCAACTACGCGGTCTACCCCCACGACGGCTACCGCTACTGGTTCGACTTCTTCGAGCCGCTGGCCTTTCCCGACGAGCAGCCCCATCGCGTGGACGGCCGCGTGCGCTACCGCGCCTGGTACGACGATTTCCCGGGGACCGGGTACACGTACGCGATGCCGGTGGTCTATGCCTGGCACTGGATCCACGGCGCGTACGACTACGCCAACACGGACTATCGCTGGTTCCGCAACATGCTGCTGGTCGCCAGCAACGCCGGCAAGAGCACCCCGCCGCAGATTCCCGTGATCGCGTTCGTCCACAAGAACCCGATCGGGGCGCCGGAGGGCGCCGCCGAGCCGGCCGAGCCGATGAGCGCGTGGGCGTACCAGGAGTTGCTGTGGCACATGCTCCTGCGCGGCGTCGACACCTTCTTCGTCTGGTGCGGCGGCCAGGAGAGCGCCGAAGAGGTGGGGCTGGCCCACCAGGTGTACGCCGCGGCCCAGGAGTACGGGGCGTTCCTGCGGGACGGGCTGCCCGTGCTGTTCGCGGTGCCCGACGCGCCGGGCACCGTCGTCTCCGCGCTGGTGCTGGGCGATCGAGCGCTGGTCCGGCGCACCGACTTCGGCGCCAGCCGGGCGCCGGTCGAGGTGACCATCGGGTCGCGCTGCTGCGCCATCCCGCCGGCGCCCGGGCGCTGCCAGGTGCTGGACATGGGCTCTGGCAGTGCCGGCCAGTAAGTAGGAGGAAGGCGAGCATGGGCCTGGGGGGGAGCACGGCTGCGGCGCGCGGGCGGGTGCGCCGCGGCGCGCCGGCCCGCTGGTGGCGGCTTGGCGCGGCCGCGCTGCTGGCGGTCGCGGCTCTGTGCGCCTGCGGCGAACGGCAGCCACGGGTGGATCCCTCCCGGCAGCAGGAGCTGCGGTCCCAGTACCGCCTGGAGCCGCGCGTCCCGTTGCCGCTGCCCCAGCTGGCCGCCCTGGCGCGGCGGGAGGCCGCGGCGGCGGACCGCCAGTGCGACCTGGCGGGGGCCTTGTTCATGGGCGGCCAGTACGCGGCCGCCATCGCAGCCTACCAGCAGGTGGTTCGGGCCGACACCGCCAACGTGCGGGCGGCCTACAACCTGGGTCGGGCGTACGCCCGCACCGGCCAGTACGCCGAGGCGATCCGCCAGTGGCAGCGCACCGTGGCCCTGGCTCCCGACTTCGCCGACGGCCACTTTCACCTGGGGGTGGCCTACGCGCAGAAGGCTCCGACGGCGGTCGATCAGCCCGCGAATCTGAGCTACGCCGAACTCGACCTGGCGATCAAGCATTTGAGCCGGGCGACCGAGCTGGAGCCCGGCAACGCGCTCTTCCACCACAACCTCGGACGCGCCCTGCAGTTGCGGCACCAGTCCACGCGCGCTGCGGCCTCCTTCAGGCGCGCGATCCAGCTCGACTCGTCGCTGGTGGACGCCCACCGGTTCCTGGGCGAGATCAGCCTCGAGCAGGGAGACCTGGCGGATGCCGAGGCAGCGTTCGCGGCGGTCGTCCGACTCGATTCCGCCAACGCCGAGGGCTGGTACCAGCTCGGCAAGGTGCGCGAGCGTCGCGGTGACGTCGCCAAGGCGATCGCGGCGCACGAGCGGGCCGTGGAGCTGCGGCCGCAGTACCGCGACGCGCACTACAGCCTGGCCAAGCTCTACCCGCGCGCCGGGCGGGCTGCGGACGCCGAGCGAGCCCTGAAGCAGTTCGAGGGGCTGGCGGAGGAGGACCCGGTGCAGGCGGCCAGGAATCGCGTCCAGCGCATGCCCAACAGCGCCGTGGAGCGCCGCGCCCTGGCGGTGGCCCACGCCGAGGCCGGCCAGTACGAGGCGGCAGTCGAGCAGTTCCGCATCGCGCTGGCCCTGGCGCAGAACTCCGCTCCGGAGATGGCGGCCATCCACCACGACATGGGCCTCGTGCACGACCGGCGCGGCGACCTGCGGGCGGCCATGGGCGCCTTCCGGGATGCCGTGAGCATGGCCCCCGACAGCGCCAGATTCTGGCTGCACTACGGGCAGGCCTGCGCCAAGGTCGGTCAGGACAGCGTGGCCATCGCCGCCCTCACCCGGGCAGCCGCCCTGCGCCCGGGCTGGGTCCAGGCCCAGTACGAACTCGGCATGCTGCTGGTGCGGGCGCAGCAGCCGGACTCGGCGCAGGCGGTGTTCCTGCGGGTGTTGGCGGCGGAGCCTGCGCACGTCGGCGCGCGCTTCGGGCTGAGTCTCACCTACATCGACCAGGGGCGGGACGAGGAGGCTGCCGCGGAGCTGGAGCGCGTGTTGGCTGCGGATCCGCGCCACGCGCAGGCACGCCGGCTGGCGAGCGTGGTGCGGGAGCGCCTGGGAGAGGCGGCGCCGGACGTGTCGCCGGAGTTCGAGTGAGATGATGGGAGTTGGGAGGCGCAGGGGAGCGCCGGACGCTGCTGGCCGGCCAGCAGCGGCGCCCGGGGCGCGGCGCGGTCGGCGCACCGCGGCGGGCTGGACAGGAGGGCTGGTCTGTCTGCTGGCCTGTCTGGCCTGCGGGTCCGGGCGCGAGGCCGAGCCCTCGGGGCCCCGGCTGTCGCCGCAGCATCTGCTGGGACGCACACCGCAGCAGATGGTGGCTCACTTGGGCCGGCCGCAGAGCCAGCGCGACGAGGTCTCCGGACACTACGGGTTCCTGCGCTGGCCGGACGTGGACGGGGTGAGCGTCATGGCCATCGTCAGCGGCGGCAAGGGCGTGTACGTGAGCTACCAGTTCTCGCCGGAGGATCCCTTCGACGAGGAGGTCGCGTTTGCGCGTCTGGGCCTGGAGATCCCCGACGAGCCGCCTGCCCCCCTGTCGGATCGAGGCGCCAAGCGCTGGCACCCGTTCGGCCCGTACGAGCGCCTCACCGTCAACCCGGAGACGCGGTTGATCGCCATCGGGTCCTATCCGCTGCGCTGAGCCGCGGGCTTGGTGGCGCTCGCCCCACGCGGAACCTCGAGGCCGCGCGCGCCGGGCGCGCGTCTCAACGTTCATCGAGGCGCGGCTCAAGGAAACGCGAGCGATTTTTCCGTTGACAAGGGAGGTCCGGTGTAGTACCTAGCGCGCGTCGCAGTCGGCCGTTCCGTCTTCTGCCAGGGAGGTTCGGATCCACTCGAGTCGAGACCAGGAGCCATCGGCCGAGCAAGCATGAGGGCGGCGCCGGCGCCCCGCTTCGGGGCGAGACGAGGAGTCCCGGGCCGCGGGTCTGCTTCTCGACCACCGTCAACCAGAGTCGCATGGGAGGGAGGAGCATGAGGGCATCCGTCGCAGCGGCGGCGATGCTGCTGCTCGCCAGCGCAGCCATCGCCCAGCAGAACCCGTACGGCGATCCGAACTTCAACCGCCAGACCGACTGGCGCAGCGGCTGGCCCAAGGTCTTGCGCGTGGTCGCCGGCAACGTGAACTACCAGTTCGACGGGACGGTAGCCGAGATCCCGTTCACCTTGGACGGCGGCCCGGCCGAGGTCTATCTGGCCGTGTACTCCAAGGACGCCAATCCCCAGTATGGCGGCGCCGCGTTCGGGCGCGGCGGCAAGGGCGGCGCCATGCTGCGGCGGGCCGGCCTCGACACGCTGATCGCGGTGACGGCCGGACAGACCTTCCCGCAGGGGGCCAACAGAATCCTGTGGGACGGCAAGGACTTCAACGGCAACCGCGTCGCGAAGGGCAACTACACCTTCTACCTGTTCGGCGTGGACAACATCTCGACACCGACGCTGGTGGGACCGGGGGCGCACACGGGCTACTGGTCGGCGTTTGCCATCGATCACAACCAGCAGCCGCCCGTCATCTGGGCGCCCCAGTTCGTCAATAACGACTGGGTGGTGCAGCGGGCCCGCATGGGCGTCGACTACCTGGCCAATCCGGGGGCCTGGGAGACGCTGGATATCAGCTGGGTCAACACCCTGTTCGGCGCCCCGGTGGAGTTCCGCGATGTCACCTTCTTTGTGCTCGATCCCAGCAGTCCCAACGTCGGCTACCTGGGCAAGACGGCGTGGAACGACGATGCCCTGCCGCAGGGCCTGTGGCGGGTGATCTACGATCCGAACAACAAGACGCTGCTGCCCGACGAGTCCTGGAGCAGGTCGCAGAACGGCTTCGTGCCCATGGATCGCCGCGTGGTGGGCGGCGCGGTCAAGGTGGCCGCGAACCACCCGTGGGTGCAGGACGATGGCATGGTGTACGTGGCCAACATGGACCGCGTGCCGCCGATGATCCCGCGGGTGATCATGGTGGACCGCGCCACGGGCGAGATCGTCAACGAGCTCGATCTGACGGACATCTACTTCCACGACTACGACGGCACCGGCCAGAACATCGATACCTCGGGTCCGTACGGCATCGACGTGGACGAGCGGGGCGTGTACACCACGGGCTTCTGGATCCAGCCGGACGCCTACCCCGGGCACTTCACCCTGGACGGCGACGTGATCTGGGTGAACCAGAACGGCGATGGCATCCTGGACCGGTACTTCGGCGAGGAAGCCACGGCCCGCGGTCTGGACCCGAACAAGGATCAGATGGTCAACACCCACGTGAAGACCGGCAAGTACAACATCGCCTTCCTCAGCGGCTTCAACCTGCCGACCTGGGGCTCGGTGGTGGGGCCGGATGGCCACGGGCTGTTCAGCATCAGCCTGCCGAAGATGCCGGTCGGCCTGGGCACCGACATGGTGTGGATCTCCAACAACAGCGCGATCGACGGGATCTACGTGGGCGCCAGCAACGGTCTCGATCTGGTCCACTATCCGTTCGACGTGGCCAAGGCGGTGATCGGCACGGACGTCAGCACGGCAGTGACCGAGGTCGAGGGAGCGCCGGTGCCGGCCAAGTATGCGCTGGGCAACTGCTACCCGAACCCGTTCAACGCCACGACGACCATCGGTTTCTCGATTCCGGCGCAGGACGGCTCGTGTCCGGTGACGCTGTCGGTGTTCAACACGGCTGGCCAGCTGGTCGCCACGCTCGTGGCTGCCGAGCTGTCCGCTGGGGAGTACCGCGCGACCTGGGACGGCACAGACCTGAACGGTCAGGCGGTGGCGACCGGTGTGTATCTGTATCGCCTGCACGCCGGCCAGCAGTTCGTCGAGACCAAGCAGATGACCCTGCTGAAGTGAGCCGAGGCGCCCTTCGGCTGGGGTGACACCGGGGGCGGGCAGCCCGATCGCGCGGGGGCGGCGATCGGGGCCCGCCCCTGTCTTTTTGCCGGTCGGCGCGGTGCCAGGGACTGGCGCGGCGGCGCGGGCGCCGGCCTCTTTCGTGCGTCCGGCGGGCGTGGCTATATTGCCGCAGCGCGTCGGTGCGTGCTGCTGTCCGCCGGTGCCGACCACCCAGCCAGCCGCGCTGCCCTGGCGGCGCCGACGCCGGCCATCCATCACGCTCTCCACCAAGGGAAGCGGCATCGTATGATCGCGAAGCGCTCGGTGCGTGCCTGGATCGCCGCCACCTGTGCCGGGGGCGCTCTGGCGAGCAGCGCGGCGGGCGGGACCTGGGTGCAGGACAACTGGCGGCAGGTCGTCTACTACCGGGCTGCGTTCGCTGCGCCGGCCGCGGCGGACGGCCAGCTCTACGCGGCCGCGGCCGACAGCTATGCCGTGTACCTCAACGGCACGCTCGCGGGCAGCGACACGAGCGCGGCCCGCATGCGCGCCTTCCCGGTCCGGGTGGCCAGCGGCACCAACCAGGTGGCGGTCGTAGTGGTGAACCGCGGGCGCGGGGCCGGCAGCGGCCTGCTGCTCGCCGTGCTGGCGGACTCGCTGCGGGTGACGACGACCACGGATCGCAGCGCGGCCGTCTGGCGGTGGACGGATGTCGCCCAGCAGGGTACGGCCTGGCGCACGGCGGCGCCCGGAGCGGACTGGCGCAGCGTGCAGAATGGCGTGCTGGACACCAGCGCCATGGCAGGGCTGCTCCACCCGGCGCCCGAGATCATCGCCGGGTACCCCGGAGACGTGGACATCGGGGGGCCCGCGGGCGGCATCCAGCTCCGGCGGATCGCCGGCCAGAACCTGGCGCTGGGCAAGTCCGCCAACCGCGTGGAGACGGTGGACGGCGACCTGACCACAGCCTGGGAGGCGCCGGTGGCCAGCCTGAACTTCACCGCTTCGGTGGACTTGCGCGAGCGCTTCCTGGTCAACCGGGTGCGCGTCCTGACCAAGGGTCCGGGCTACGCAGACAACTCGCTGCGCGGGTATTCGGTCCAGGTGAGCGACGATCAGGTGCGCTGGGCGGAGGTCGCCGCGCTGCACGATATCGCCGACTTCGTGCGCACCGAGGTGAGCTTCACGCCCACGTGGACGCGGTACGTGCGCATCGTGATCGTCCAGATCAACGCGGTGACCCAGCCGCGGGTGGCCGAGATCGAGGTGTACGCCGACGGGTACGTCGAGGAGGGCGCCTATGTCTCGGCACCCATCGCGCTGGACCAGTCCGACGCCCGGCGCAACTTCGGGCGGGTGTTCTGGGAGGCGGTGGTTCCCAGGCGCACCGCGCTCAGCGTGCAGTTCCGCACCGGCGACACGCTGGCCGACTTCAGCGCGACCGACAGCAGCGGCTGGAGCGACCCGCTGGCCGCCCCCGGCGCCTGGTACCCGGCCGTGGAGCCCGGCCGGCTATTCCAGTACCGCGTCAACATGCGCACCCGCGACGAGCGCCGCACACCGGTGTTCGGGCGCTTGCAGGTGGACCACGCCACCGACGACGTGCCGGTGTCCCGCGCCAGCATCCACGTCGCGCCCAACGAAGTGCCGATGGGCGTGGACACCGTGTTCGCCTGCACCGTCAGCCTGGGTTTCGCCGCCGCGGACCAGGGCATCGAGCGCCTGCAGATAGCAGTCCCGTCGGAGGCGGCGCTGAGCCCCGCGGCCGTGGCGGCCCTGGGTCCGTCGCTGGTGGGGTGGGAGTCGAGCCACGACACGCTCGCCCTGCGCTTCGCGCCGCCGCTGCGCGACGTGGCGCAGCTGTCTCTGCCGCTGCGGGCCCGCACCTACGCGCACGCGCACCGGTTCCGCGCCTGGGCGTACGCTCCGGGCTCCGGCAATCCGCTCAACATCCTCGAGGAGCGGAGCGTGGACCCGGCGAGCGGCCAGCCGCGTTCGTGGCAGGTGCTGGCCACCGATGCCCCGCGGCGCACGCTGGTGCAGGTGCGGGCCTGTCCGGCGGCGTTCTCGCCGAACGGTGACGGCGTCAACGACGACACGGTCATCGAGTTCGTCCTCGCCAAGGTCGAGGTGCCCAGGCGCATCGACATCCGCATCCTCGACCTGGCCGGCCGCACCATCGCCCGGTTGCGGCCCGGGCCGCTGGCCGCCGGGGCCTACCTGCGCCTGGGCGGCGCCGGCCGCGGGCCGCTGAGTCCTGGCTACTGGGACGGCAGCGCGGATGGCGGTGGTCTGGTGCCGCCGGGGGTGTACGTGTACCGCGTGGAGGTGGAGCTGGACGGCGGCAACGAGGTCTCGATGGGCACGGTTGCCGTGGTGTACTGAGCCCCGGTGGAGCAGCCATGGCAGAGCGGGCGCTACGGACGGCGGCGTGGGTGGGAGTGGCCCTGGCGGTGCTGGCCGTTCCCTGCCACGGCCAGAGCGCCAGCACCGAGTACCTTCCCTGGAGCAGCGCGCGGGCGCAGTTCCTCAATCGCGAGTACTACCCGTGGTGGGACGAGCGGTACGAGAACTACAGCCTGCTGAGCTACCGCGACTACGGGGACCTGGCGGCCCAGCGCGAGAATGCCACGTACGATCCCTTCGGCGAGTACCTGCTGGACGGCGTGGATCTGCTGCGCGTGTCGGAGTACCGCACGCTGGCACCGCGGCGTGGCAGTCAGGTGTTCCGCAGCACGCGCCTGCGGAGCGCCTTCCGGAACCTGGTGGTCATGCGCGACCAGTATGACAGCTGGTCCAATCGCCTGATGCTCGGCGACGCGCTCGAGGCACGGTTCACGCCGCTGACTCTCAATCTGCCCCGCCTGCAGGGCCTGCGCTGGGACGGCTCGTCTCACAAGAACCGCTTCTCGGTGGTCGGCGCCCGAGTCTCCTCGCCGCTCGCCGAGGGCACCAGCGAGCTGGAGTTCGCCACCTATCTGACGGCGGCTCACTGGGAGAGCCAGCTGGGCGACGTGCTCACCCTGGGCGGCTCGTACGTGAATCTGTATCTGCGCGACAGCATGCAGCGCCGTGGCTCGCTCCGCGGCGACTTCCCCAGCGTGCTGGGCGCCACGCGCTCGTATTTCGTCGTCTTCAGCGACGACTCCCCCGAGGACGCCGTGGGCGTCCAGGTGTACGCGCTGGAGGTCGCGGTGAACGGCAGCCCCGCGGCGCTGGCGCCCGAGGTGCGCCGGGTGGCGAACGTGGCCCAGCCGGCGCACGTGGCGCACCTGCGTCGCGACGGTGCCTGGGCGCCGGCGAGCATGGAGGCCAGCCGGCTGCTGGCGGCAGGCACCGGGCGGTTCTACACCGAGGGCACGCCGGTGACCCAGCCGTGGCCGCAGGCGGTGGGCGGGACGGATCTGCTGATCTGCCGCTTCGAGATCCCCACGGACGTCGAGCGGCTGCAGTTCCGCGCGCTCGTCGCCGGCGACTACAGCATCGACGTGGGCGTCTCCTTCCCGTGGGAAGGAGTGGCGGAGCGGACTTGGGACGACTGGCACAACGTGGCGCGCGCCCCGGGAAACGTGACGGACGGCTCCAACCTGTGCTGGGTCGACTTCGAGTACGGATTCCCGACGGGCATCATGCAGTACGGCAGCAATGCGTCCCTGCGGCTGTTCGGCGCGACCATCGAGGGCGAGTTCGTCGACAATCTCGCCAGCCAGCGCTTCCCCCGCGCGCGCCAGAACCGGATCCGCAGCCGCCG
The DNA here is from genome assembly GCA_964591015.1 of uncultured Gemmatimonadaceae bacterium. Lineage (GTDB taxonomy): Bacteria > Latescibacterota > UBA2968 > UBA8231 > UBA8231 > SLHA01. The sequence goes on along the minus strand of CAZPXM010000020.1, from coordinate 12,791 downwards.
GGCCGGGTTCGTGCGGGGGACGCGGCCGCTGGGTCGGATCCAGGCCGGCGGCGAGTGGTTCTGCGTGCCTGCCGAGCTGCAGACCGGCCTGTCGATGTGGTCGCCCGACGCGGGCAAGGTGATCCAGTACGAACTGATTCAGGACAACGACGACGGCGACGTCTGGCCGGATGCCTGGGAACACTGGGATCCGCTCGATCCGCTCTATATCGCCCTGAAGAATCAGACGGGCATGGATCCGGAGGCTCAGCCCACCAAGGCCGCGCAGGACAACCTGGGCAGCGGCCTGGCCAACAGCGTCGGCTTCGGCGTCTACCCGGGTCTGGATCTGGACGGCGATACCGTCCTGGACCTCAACATCACCCAGAACGGCACGCCGGACTACGCCGAGCCGTTCCTGATGTATGCGGTGGAACCGGAGGAGTTCGCCTACGGCGACGATCTGAACAACAACGGTGTGGTCGACGCGCGCGAGAACGACAACCGGCCGGACTACCCCTATGCGCTGGACAGCCGCGGCTACCATGTCTTCGTCGCCGCCGAAGCGCCGGCCGGCATCGTGGTGCGCGCCGGCCGGTACCGGATCGCCCAGCGGGCGGGCTCGGGACGCAACCATGTCGACTACCTGCAGCTCCAGCACGCTGCGGCGCCGGTGGCCGGCGCCAGCCTGCGGCTCGACTATCGCCTCCGCCGGGTGTGCGACGACATTCCGGACCCGGTGTACCGGGTCGTCGTCGATCCGTTGAGCACGACGAACAGCGCGGTGAAGATCTTTCACGATCCGCTGCTCATGCGCGACAGCTGGGTGCAGACAGCCTTTGCGGAGAGCTGCTGGCGGCCGCGCCCCGGCTGGACGCTGGCGAGCACCGGCAAGCTGGAGCTGAACGCGTCGGCCAGCGAGCGCGGCGCCGGCCGGCGGATGATCGCGGACGCCTACTGGGTGTCCAAGTCGGACTACGCCTACCGGCGCGGCCGCCTGCGGCTCACGCCGATGGCCAAGCTGCAGTACCATCGCCGGCGCGCTCCCGCGGCCGTGCTGCTCGCTCAGGAGACGGTCGAGCTGTTCCCGATCCTGCGCCTCGACTACGAGCTGGGCCCGCGCACGGTCGTGCGCGCCGGCATGCAGGGCCTGCCCGGCTGGCCGCACATCTACCGCGATCGCGAGTCGGGGACGACGGACGCGGACGCGCGGCACTACATCCTGACGGTGCAGAACACGACGAACTACACCGGCTACGAGGTGAGCCTGAGCATGGGCCTGCGCGCCAGCCGCACCGAGTACATCGGGCTGCCCAGCCACAGGGTGCACCGAGCCAAGGAGTTCTTCGTGCAGATGAGGGTCCTGTGATGGGGCGGCTGGCCGTCCGTCTCTGGCTGGCGAGCCTGCTCGGCGCGGGCGCATGGGCGCCGGAGGTCGCCGCGCAGCTGCTCTACCGGGCGGCGGAGCAGTACGAGAACTACGCGCGGATCGGCTACCGGCCCTACACGGCCGGCGTCTTCGGCCGCACCACGCGCAGCGTGTACGACGAGCTGGGCCACTTCGTCATGGACGGCGTCGAGGTGTTCCAGCTCAGCGAGGCCCGCACCGATGCCCCCAACCCGGGCAGCTACATCAACAAGGGCTACTTCTACGGCGCCTACCTCAACCGGCTGGTGGTGGCGCAGGACAGCTACAAGAACTGGGCCAGCCGGCTCGTCGTGGGCGACCGCATCCGCACCAAGTTCAGCTCGCTGACGCTGGACATGGTGGCGCTCAACGGGGCGCGCTGGGACATCGATGTCGCCGGCTCGCAGTTCACCTTCGTCGCGTCGCGCGAGGACTGGCCGATCTTCACCGATGCCGACAACACCCAGCACAACGCCCGGGACTGGGCGACCTACCTGCTGGGCGGGCATTTCCACCGGCAGCTCGGGGCGCTGGACATCAGCCTGTCCTACGTCAACCAGCACCGCACGAACAGCCTGGTCGCCTGGGACGAGAACAGCTTGAAGGGCGTGCTGCCCAACACCAACAACCCGCCCGCCTACGTGGTGGTCAAAATCAGCGACGATTCGGCCACCGACGCCGGTGGGCCGCGGGTCTTCGGCGTGTGGGTGGACGAGCTGGTGCTGGACGCGGCGGGCACCCGCGTGCGCGTGGACGCCGACGCGGACACGGCTCAAGTGTGGGCGACGTTGTTCCGCCCGGAGGTGACGCGGCACGACAGCAAGGTCGTCGATCCCACCTACCCCAACCGGGACCAGTACTTCCCCGAGGGGCGCTCCATCCCGCCGTACTTCCAGTACCTGAAGGGCCAGCTGCCGCTGGTGGCGGACGAGCGCCTCGCCGCCGACGGCACGGAGTACCTGCTGTTCTGGTTCCGCATACCTCAGGAGCTGCGCGGCCAGATCCGGCAGATCGGCTTCCGGGCCGACGTGGCCAACGACTACCGGATCGAGATCGCCGAGATCTATCTGCCGGGCGGCGTCACCTCCTCGCCGAACCCGGACGTCACCGGCGAGCGGGCCACCTTCTTCAATACGGTCGCAGCCGCGCCGGGCAATGTCCAGGATCTGTCGAACCGGCGCGTGGTGGCCTTCGCGTACGGTCGCCAGACCGGCCGGACCAACGCCAGCCTGAGGCTGGAGATCGAGCGGCAGGGGTTCACGCTGCGCACGGAGTACGCGCGGGCGCTGCTCTACCGGCAGTACCCGGCCAGCGGCGGCACGCACCGCTGGGGCTGCCGCAGCGGCGGCGCGTTCTTCGTCAACGCGATGAAGCGGTGGGACGCGGCCAGCGTCGGCGGCGAGTACTTCGACCTCTCTCCCCGGTACGGCACCAGCCTGGAAGTGGAGGATCCCAGCTACCGGTCCTACACCGACATGCTGGACAGCCCGTTCAGCGTGTTCCCCAACTTCACGCTGCGGTACAACAACACCGTGGAGTTCTCCACGGTCGACGACAACGACGACCGCGACCGCTACCCGGACACGCACTTCCTGACGGACTTCGCGGACAGCGACGGCATCTACCCCGGCCTCGACCGGGACCAGGACGGCCGCCCGGATACCAACGAGAACGGGAACCTGGCGCCCGACTACCTGGAGCCGTTTCTGGCCTACGAGAGCGATCCTCCGGAGTACGACTACGGCGACGATCTGAACAACAACGGCATCATCGACCATCGCGAGGACGACCTCAAGCCCGACTATCCGTACGACGTGGACAGCCGCGGCTATCACCTGTTCGCCGGCTGGGAGCCCCTGTCGCGGCTGGAGCTCTCCGTGGGTCACTACGACTGCCGCCAGCCCTGGCGGGGCGGCCGCAATCGGGTGCACTACGCCAAGCTCCACTACCAGCGCTCGCTGTATCCGTTCGGCACCCTCGAGCTGGCGGAGACGCTGAAGCGCGTCTGGGACGACATCCCCGACGACACGCCGCAGTTCGCGGCACTGGTGGCCAACGCCCTGCCCTTCGAGGTGCGGGGCAGTCCCACCGCGGCGCTGGAGCGCGTGCTCGTCGAGGACGAGCTGGCCATGCGCAACAGCCTGGTCCATGTCGCCTATGTCGACGCCACCTTCGTGGGCATCGATGCTGCCCGGATCCAGAACCGGCTCAAGTGGACGACCAACCGCCAGCGGGCCACCGGCTACCAGCCCGGCAACGCGGTGCAGGAGTGGGCCTGGGTGCTGCGGGGCGACTACCGCTGGCGCCGCGGCAAGCTGACCGTCGAACCCAAGGCCAAGCTGATGGGCTATGTGCGCACGGACCGCGAGGAGCGCATCCGCCGGATCCGCGAAGGCTACTTCTGGCCCATGGTGGTGGCCAACTACGCCCTGACGCCCGCGACCGAGCTGGGCCTGGGAGTGCAGGGCCTGCCGTTCCTGCCGGGACGCTATCGCGACTTCGAGAACGAGGCCGTGCGCTTCGGCTCGCAGGACTACATGGCGACGCTGACCAACTCGACGACCTACAGCGGCTACCATCTCAGCCTGAACATGGGCTACCACCTCAAGCGCATCCGGTACGACGATCGCCGGCGCGCCGCCGAGGACGTGGACCGCGCGCTGTTCTTCATCCGCCTGATCATGGGACTGGAGCCGTTCAAGGGATGAGCCGGCTGGCCCACATCGTCCTCGCGGCCCTCGTGGCGGCCAGCGCCTGGGGCCCGGCAGGTTGGGGACAGACCCAGGATGGCGGCGCGCCGGCCGCCTCGCGCGTGCCCCTGTACGTCCCGGGGCAGGGGTTCCTCTACCGCGCCGGGCAGCCCTATGCCAACTACGCGTTCGCGGACTACGAGATCCCGGAGACCGCCCTGATCCCACCCTTCGAGCGGCGCAGCTACTACGGGCCGCTGGGCGACTACCTGATCACGGGCTACAACGTGTTCTCGTGGCGCGAGTTGCGCACCGAGGCGGGCGCGGGGGTGGGCGGGCGCAGCGCCATCGACAAGTGGAACCGGTACAATCTGTTCGAGCGCAACCTGGTCTCCCACGAGAGCTACGGTGGCTGGTCGGCCCGCTTCATTGTCGGCGACGAGATCCGCACCGTGTTCACCCCGCTCACGTTCCGGCAGAGCGCCGTGAACGGGCTGCGCCTGGACACGGCGACCGAGCGCACGCGCTTCTCGGCCATGGCCTCGCGCTACCGGCAGCCCATCTGGGTGGGCGGCGAGAACCGCTCGCGGCCGCGCGACGCGTCGCTGCTGCTGGGCGGGCACGGCGAGGTGGACATCGGCGCCCTCACCCTGGGGGCCACCGGCGTCCACTTCCACCTATTCGACAGCGAGCAGGAGGACTTCGCCCTGCGGGGCAACCTGGAATCGACCCAAGGGCTCCCCGGCTACGTGATCGTGCGCATCAGCGACGACTCGCCGGGCGACGAGCGCGCGGGGGCCGTGGTCTCGCAGGTTCGCCTCGCGGTCAACGGCACCGTGCGCCCGGACCTGGTGCCCGTGGTGGTCCGCCTCGACAGCCGCAACCCCACCTTCGTCGGCGTCACCAATCGGCTGACCGGGCAGTTCATGCGCACCTCCTACCCGGACCAGGAGACGCGCTACGCGGATGTGCTGTATCTGCTCAAGCACCGGGCCGGCCAGGACGTGAGCCGCAACGTCAACCTCCCGGAGCTGGTGCGCCAGATCGAAGTGCTGGCGCCGCGCGGCGTGCAGCGCGCGGACGGGTACGACGTGATCGAGTACTTCTACGACCTGTCCGGCGAGGCGTATGTGCGCCAGGTCCAGGTCCAGGCCCTGGTGGGCAGCGACTACCGGATCGAGGTCTTCGGCATCTTCGTGTCGGAGCCGACCTCCACGCGGGAGGAGGCGCGCTGGAAGCTGGGCGGCCTGGAGGGACGCCGGCGGGCAGCGGGGAACGTGCAGGATCTGGCGAACCTGGAGTGGGTGACGCTGGAGGCGGGGGCGTGGACGGGCCGGGCCGTGATCGGGCTTGACGGCAAGTGGGAGGCGCTGGGCGGACGCCTGCGCTGGGAGTATGCTCACAGCACCGAGTTCCGCCAGTACCCGGACGGCCGTCCCGGCTACCGCGATCCCCGCGACCTGCAGGGCGTGCGCCAGTGGCTCGGGGCGCGGTCCGCCACCCATGACGCCTGCTACTACGTGACCGCCCAGTGGACGCGCGAGCGCTGGGAAGCCGGCGGCGAGGTCTTCTCGATCGGTCCGGAGTTCACCCGCCAGTTGATCAGCACCGACGCGGGGAACCTGCTGGTGAACGAGGAGATCACGGACGGCTTCATCGAGGACAACGACGACAACGACCAGTGGCCGGATCGCGGTTCGGGGGTGCGCTTCGGGCACTACGGGGCTGCGGAGGACGATCCCGACGGCGTGTTCCCGGGCAACGACGCGGACAACGACGGGATACCGGACACCAACCGCAATGCCAACGAGCTGCCGGACTACGAGGAGCCGTTCCTGCTGTTCGATGTCGAGTCGCCCGAATACTTCTATGGGCGCGACTGGAACCACAACGCGATCGCCGACGAGCGCGAGGACGACCTGGAGCCGGACCTGCCCTACCAGCTCGATCAGCGCGGCGTGCACGGCTTCGGCACGCTGCGGCTGCCGCTGGGCCTGAGCGTCACCCTGGGGCGCCTGGACGCCCACGGGATCGCCAGCGGCGGCCGCAACGAGATCACCTACGGCGGCCTGGCGGGCCGCTGGCAGCGCGGGCAGCGGGCGCGTCTGGAGGCCGAGGTCTTCCTGCAGCGCGTCTTCGACGACATCGCCAACGACTACCGGATCTTCGAGGAGACGTTGAGCGTGCCGCAGGCGGACCAGTCCATGCACGCTGCCGGCGCCCGGGTGTACGAGTATCAGATCGTCCGCGACGGGCTGGAATGGCGCAACAGCGTCGACCGGCAGTACTACGCGGCCGGGCAGTGGCGGCCCCTGGCAGCCCTGCGCCTGGAGGGCAATCTCCGCCTGGGAGTCAACCGGCAGAAGGCCGGCACGCTGGCCGACGGCACCGAGCAGCGCGCCGACGAACTGCGCCTGTTGAGCAGCGTCGGCAAGGTGGAGTACAGCTGGCAGGCGAGCAGCAGCTGGCAGGTGGTCGGCCAGCTCAAGGGGCTCTTCCTGCGCAGCCAGCGCCGCAGCCTGCCGGTGGATCTGCGGCACGAGTGGACCGTGGTGCCCATCGTCAAGGCGCACTGCCAGCTCACCCCGCGCACCCGGCTGAGTCTGGGGACGCAGGGGCTGCCCGGCCTGCCGTGCCGGCGGCGCGACCGCGACGACGGCCGCGACAGCATGGACGAGGACGTGCGCATCGCCGAGCTGAGCAACCGCTCGTCGTACTACGGCTACGAGATCTCCACGAACCTGGGGGTGAGGGTGACTCGCCGCGACTACAGCCATCCCTCCCGCGCGAACGATCAGCTCGACGTGACCGCAGCCTTCCTGCGGGTGTACCTGGGGTACGAGTGAGGCCGGCATGCTCGCCTGGTTGACCATGGTCCTGGTGCTCGGCGTGGCGGCGGCCACTCGCTACGTGCCCACCGCCGAGGAGCTCCGGGCCTACTTCGAGCAGGGCCAGCGGTTCTACGCCTCCGGGGCGTACGACCAGGCCATCGAGCAGTACGAGCACGTCGCCGGCAGCCAGAGCCGGCTGCTGGACGAGAAGGCGATCATTGTGGCGGTGGGCGAGGTGCGGGCGCCCCAGGACGAGGTGGCCCGGTACCAGATCGGCAACGCGTACTTCAAGATGGCCGAGGAGGCGCTGGCCCACGCCGGCGCCCGGTCCGACCCCGAGGCCCTCGCGGCGGCGCGCCAGACGGCCACGGCGCTGTTCGCCCAGGCGCGCGCGCACTTCCTGGAGACGGAGGCGGTGGCCACCGAGCCCGAACTGCGGGCGCTGGCGCGCAGTCGCGTGGTGACCTGCCAGTACCGGATGCAGGACTACCCCGGCACCATCCGCGAAGCCGAGATCCTGCTGGCTCGCTATCCGCGCAGCGCGCACGCGGAGCAGGCGCTCTACGACATCGGGTGGGCCCACTGGGAGCTGCAGGAGCACGCGGCCAGCATCGCGGCGTTCGACACGCTGGTGGCGCGCTTCCCGGGCGGGTACCGCGCCAATCGCGCCCTGTTCCAGATCGGCGAGGCGCGTTTCGCGCTGGGCCAGTACGCGGCCGCCATCGAGGCCTACCGCCGCCTGGTCGATTCGCAGGGGCTGGAGCGCATGTCCGAGCGCGAGATCCAGCAGATGAAGCGCGAGAAGCTGGCCGGGCTGGTCGACGAGACGGCTCTCGATTTGGCTGCCAAGGCCCTCATCCGCATCGGCGTCTGCTACGAGAAGCTGGGCGACTACGCGGCGGCCGCGGCGGGTTTCGCGCGGGTCGCGGCCCAGTTCGCCGACGACCGCCGCCTGGTCGAGGAGGCCTACCGGCGCGAGGCGGACATGCACTACAACCGGGGCGATTTCGCCGCCTGCGCCGACGTGTACCGCCGCGCCATAGACGCCCAGCAGGATGTGGCCGGGCGCGCGCGGATGCAGTTGCTGCTGGCCAACCGGTGCTTCGAGACCGGGCACTACGCGGAGGCCATCGAAGAGTACAACGTCTTCCGGTACACGTACGCCGAGCTGGCGGACCGGGTCGGCCTGCCGCTGGCCGGGGCCGGGCTCCAGATCGCCAAGGCATGGTCCGGGCGCGCCGAGGCCGAGCCGGCGACGGCGGCCGGCCACCACCGCCAGGCCGAGCTGGAGCTGCGCCGGACGCTGGCTGCCTGGCCCGACTCGCCCCTGGCCGGCGAGCTCCGCTTCAATCTGGGCCTGGCGGTCCAGCGGCAGGGGGGCACGGACAGGCTGCGCGCGGCCCTGGAGCTGTTCGCGGGCGTGCGCGAGCTGGCCGGACCGAACGGCCTGGGGCGCAGCGCGCTGTTCCAGATCGCGCGGCTGCGGGCCCAACTGGGCGAGTCCGACGCGGCGGCCGCTGCCTATCGCCAGTTGGTGGCCGAATGCGGCACGGCGCCGGAGGCGGACATCGCACGCTTCGAGCTGGGGCTGGTGTGGCGGGATGCCGGCGCGGCGGACAGCGCCGTGGCCGCGCTGCGAGCGGTGCGGGCCGAGTCGCCGCTGTTCGCCCGCTCGCGGCTGGAGGCTGGCCAACTGCTCGCCGGGCGGGAGCAGCGGGAGGCGGCGTTGGCGCTGTTTCTGGAGGGTCTGGAGGGGGGCGGTACCGACGGCGAGCGCGCCCTGCTCAACTTCCTGCTGGGCACCACGCACGCGCAGCTCGGGGAGCACGCGGAGGCGCTGGCGTTCTTCGCGCGCGCGCAGACCGGTGCCGATCCCGAACTGCGCGAGCGCGCGCTGTACGCGCAGGCCCTGGCCGCCTACAAGCTGGGCCGCCATCCGGAGGCGGTGGCGCTGCTGGACCGGCAGTGGGCGGATCCCGAAGTGGCCCGCGCCGCCCGCCGGCTGCTGGCAGCCACGCACGCGACGCTGGGCGACGCGGCGGCCGCCATGGCGGTGTACGCGGCGCTGGCACAGGAGGCCGCCACCCCGCTGGAGCAGGCGGAGTTCCGGCTCGCGCTGGCCGAGATCGCCTATCGCCAGCGCGAGTACGAACGCGCGATCGCCGCGGCGCTGGAGGTCGAGCAACTGGCGGTCGCCGACGACAGCCTGAGCGCCGACCGTCCCTACTACCTGAGCGAGAAGGCGGCCTTCCTGGCCGCAGACGCCTACACGCGGCTGGGGGATTACACGCAGGCGCGCGCCGCGGCCCAGCGGGGCCTGGCGGACCACCCTGCGGGGTTCTACGCGGCGGATCTGCTCTTTCTGGACGGGACGGCGGCGCTGCAGCTCGGGCAACCCGCGGCGGCGGCCGCGCGCCTGGAGGAGATGGCGCGCCGCTATCCGGAGCACGCCAACGCTCCCTACGCGATCTACTACCTCGGCTACGCGCTGTTCAACCAGACGCAGTTCGCCCGAGCCCTGGCCCAGTTCGAGGCGGTGGTCGCCCGGTACCCCGACCTGGACGCGGCGGCCGACGCGCTGTTCCGGCTGGCGGAATGCCACTACAACCTGGAGCACTACGCCGAGGCAGCCGCCGCCTACGCCCGCGTGATCGCCGAGTACCCGGACACGCCGCTGCGCGAGGACGCGATGTTCAACATCGCCTGGTGTGCGCTGAATTCGCTGCCGGCTGGCGACGAGCATCCGGACATGACGCCGGTGCGGCGTGCGCTGGACGACTATCTGGCGGCCTACCCGGCCGGCCGGCATGCAGCCACGGCGCTGTACACGCTCGGCGAGATCCACTTCAATGCCGGCGAGTACGCCGCCGCGCACGAGCTGTTCAGCCGCATCCAGCGGGACTATCCCGGCTCCGAGGCGGCGCTGCAGGCCAGCCAGTTCGTTCCCGACGTCCGCGAGGCCATCGCCTACCGCGAGTACTCCGCGGTGCTGGAGGACTTCAACCGCGCCCTCGACGCCGAGGACAAGGTGCTGCTGCGGGCCGTGATTCCCAGGCTCGAACGCATCTGGGAGCAGTACCCGACCACGGCGGCCGGCGTCGGCGCCAAGGTCAATGTGGGCGTGTGTTACCAGAACCTCGAGGAGTGGGGCGCCGCCGTGCAGACGTTCGAGGCGATCATCGCGGCCGGCGCCGAGGGCAACGAACAGGTCACGCCGCAAGTGCTCGGCTTTGCCGAGCGGCGGCGCGACATGATCGCGAAGAAGCACCTATGAGCGCGTCGGCCAGCACCGGCCTGCAGGTGCTGCGCAGCAACTGGCGCCTGTTCGGGCTGGGCCTGCTCGTGTCCGTGCTGGCGCACCTGGCCTTCGCCGGCCTGGCGCTGTGGCCGCGCCGGAAGGTCGAGGAGAGAGTGGTGGCAGTCGTCGAGGTGCGCTACGAGAAGACGCCGTTCAGCGTCATGCCGCCGCGTCTGAGCCGCGACTTCGCCTTCCGCAAGCAGGCGGTGCCGACCGGCACACCCGTGGTGCGGTCGCGCACGCAGCGGACGACCACCATCGTGGGCAGCGGCCGCGGCGGGCTGCAGCTGGGCGTGCCGGCGTCGCGCCTGTGGAGCAGCCATGGCGGCAGCGCCGATTTCCAGGTCGCCGTGGGCGGATTGGCCGTGGCCGAGGGCCTCATCGGCATGCCGCAGTTCGAGTCGGTGGCGATCGGCAGCATGAAGGAGCCCGAGCGACGGATCGACATGCAGGCGGAGTTTCTCGACCTGGAATCGATCAACACCGGCAAGTACAAGGGCATGGTGATCCAGGATCCCACGGACAAGCGCAACGTCAAGGGCTTCGTCTACCTGGCGCTGGCCTGGGGCAGCGTGCTGCAGCCGTCCAGGCAGCGGGCCGTGGCGCAGCTGGTGCGCGCCATCAACACCTACACGAGCATCCGCGCCGAGGTGGACGACCAGATCTTCCTGGACTCGCAGGACCTGTTCCGCGCGCCGTTCGTATACATCACGACGAGCCAGGCCTTCGAGCTGACCGCGCACGAGGCAGCCAACCTGGCGAGGTATCTGCGCAGCGGTGGCTTCGTGGTGGCCGACAACGACCAGCCGCACCTGGAGTACGGCCCGGCCGAGGCGTCCCTGCGGGCCATGTTCCGGCAGGCGCTCGGCCGGGACGCCCGTTTCGTGCAGCTGGGGAACGAGCACCCCCTGTACCACATCTTCTTCGACTTCGAGGGAGGGCCGCCGCCGGGGGGCGAATCCAGCGTGGGCGCCAACGCGGTGACCGGCAAGGCCAGTCCCGTGCCGTACCTGGAAGGGATCTATCTGGGGGATCGGCTGGTGGCCGTCTACTCGGACAAGGGATACGGCGCGTTCTGGGAGAAGGAGTTCGAGAACGAGCCGCACCTCAAGATGGGAGTGAACCTGGTGGTCTTCGCGTTGACCCAGAGAGGGTCGATCGCCGAGCAGCAGATCGACTACTACAACCAGGCGGGCCGCTAGTGGCGGGCAGCCCTGGCCGGCGGCTGGGCATGTGGCGGCTGGCTGCCCTGGCGGCCAGCCTGGCGGCAGGCTGCGCCCTGCTGCAGGTGGCCGCTCACGACCGGGCCTCGGTGCTGGTGCCGGCGGCGGTCCAGGCCAGCGGGTACGCCGTAAGCGACGACGGCGCGGTGACCTATCGCCAGGGAGGCCTGGAGGTGATCGTGGAGCCGATGAGCGACGCGGCGCTCAACCGGCTCTTCCCCCACGAGTCGTCCCTGGGCGAGTACTCGATCAACCCCTACACCTTCGGCAACTACGTGGACCCGGAGGTCGGCTACGTGCGCAACCGGTTCACGGTGTTCCGGGTGACGGTGCGCAACGACGAGTACGCCAAGGTCGAGCTGGATCCGCTCCGCGCCGTGCTGACGACCGACCGGCGCGGCGAGCTGCTGACGGCGTACGGCATCCTGGCCGGCGCCGCCCCGCGCACGTTCGAGGGCTACTACCGGGCGCGGCGCGGGCCGAGCGGCAACGAATACTACCGGTTCAACATGCGCATGGGGATCGTGCGCAGCAACAACTACGGTGTCGGCAAGAAGGTCTTCAAGGGCGAGCGGTACGGGGGCTTCGTCGTCTTCGATCCGCTCGACGAGGCGGTGCGCCGGGTGCGGCTGACGCTGCGCGATTTCGTGGTCAAGTTCAGCGCCTTCGATGTGCCCCTGGAGACGGTGGACCTCGTGTTCGGCTTCGAGCGCCGCCTGGTGGACGGCGTCCAGGCGCTGGCCAGCGCGGCGCCGCCGCCGGCGCGCACCCTGGCGCGGCTGCGGGCGCCGAGCGTGGTCACCGGCAATGCCACGGGCGACCTGAGCCGCGACCAGGGAACCCTGGACGAGCGCATCGGCACCCATCTGGCCGCCCTGAACGAGTGCTTCGCTGCCGAGTACCTGGCCGGCCGCGCCGCGGAGGGCGCCGTCGACGTGCGCTTCGCGATCGACGCCGAGGGGGCGGTCAGCGGCGCAGAACTGCTGCGTTCGCAGGTCGTGAGCGAGGCGGTGGGGCGGTGCCTGCTCGATCAGGTGCGGCAGTGGACCTTCGGCGCCACGGACATACCCGTGGCGCTGCTGGTGGACGATCCCCAGGCCGACGCCGACGCGTACACGGTCGGCGTGACGGTCCACCTGGAATTCGTCGACATGCAGGCGCCATGAAGATCCAGACCTCGCCCGGGCTCACCCGCGCGCGGCCGGCGGACCAGCGGGGCGCCGCCGCCAGGCTGCGCCGGCACTGCGGCTGGGCCGCGGCGGCTGTGACAGCAGCGAGCCTGTGCGCGTGCGGGCCCCGCCAGACCCCGGCCGGCGCGCCGGCCGCTGCGCCTGCGTGGCGCTTCGTCGATGCGGCACCGGC
>CAZPXM010000019.1:27874-39755 GCA_964591015.1 uncultured Gemmatimonadaceae bacterium | reverse complement strand
GTCAGCCCGAAGGGACGCAGCAGCTCCGCCCAGCCGTCCTCCTGGAGCACCGCCGCGTAGAGGCCCACCCCGGCCCCGCGCACGGCCTGCACGTCGTGGGTGCTCCCCGCCAGCACCACGCTTCGCCCTGCCGCCACCAGGTCCCGGAGCTGCCCCACTTGCGCCGGCGTCACGCGCCGCGGCTGAATCCAGAACAGCACGTCAGCCTCGGTGGCCAGCGCTGCGCCGCCGTCGAGCTCCAGCGTCTGCACGTCGCCATGCGCCCGCAGCGCCTCCACCAATCGCTCGTGGCCCGGGGGAGCCGCCACGGCGAAGACCGGAGTGGCGGGGGCCTGCAGCTGGGCGACCTGCGCCCGAACGAGCGCCTCCAGATGGGGCAAATGCTCCGGGCGGATGCTGTGGATGCACGCGCTCCCGGCGCCTTCGAGTTCCAGCACCAGGGTGGACCACACGGGCTGCTGGTCGTGCTCGTCGTGCAGAACGCGAGGCACATGGAAGGCGGCCGCGCCCCGTGCCGCCGCATAGGCCGCGCCGGCATCGCCGCTGGCTTCCGGGTAGAGAACTCGGCACCGCACCTGCTCGGGAGCGGCCTTCTGGAGCGCGGCCAGCAGCGCCCGCACCTGGTCCTCGAGCTGCTGGTACGCCGACGGCAGCCGCGCGCGCTGCGACACGAAGTAGGTCAGCAGCAGCGGCCGATCCAGCGCTCGCAGGCACGCGCGCGTGTCCGCCTCCAGGCTGGCCGGCCGACTCCCGGACAGGTCCCAGACGAGGACATCCAGCCGCGCCAGCAGCCGCACGGCCTGGGTGAGCGCGCCGAGGACCAGCAGCGCGCCCAGCGCCGCCTGCACGGCGGCTGGCAGCCTCAGCATCTTCGGCGGTAGAGGACCAGGCAGTTCAGCCACAGGTAGAACGCGCTGAGAAGCAGGAAGTAGGCGCTGTCCGCCAGACCGATGGCCCCGCGCACGAACGTCTGGTAGTGCGGCAGCGCGGACACGTAGGTGTACATCCTCGTGCCCGTCTGCCAAGCCGGCGCCAGCCCGTCGAGAACGGCAACCACCAGCTCGTGGCCAGTGAACACGTAGAGGAAGCCCACCAGCGCCGCCAGCACGAAGGCCACGATCTGGTCGCGCGTCAGACTCGACAGGAACATGCCGAAGGCGATGAACAGCGCCCCGAGCAGGCCAGCGCCGACATAGGCTGCCGCGATCTGACCCAGATCGGGCTCGCCCAGGGACACGACCATGGCCACCAGCGGCAGGGTGCCGGCGAGCGTGAGGACGTAGTAGGCGACCGCCGCCAGGTACTTGCCCAGCACGATCTGTCCCGCCGTCAGCGGCAACGTGAGGATGAACTCCACCGTGCCATGCGCGTACTCCTGCGCCCACACGCCCATGGTGATCGTCGGCCCGAACGCCAGCAGCAGGAAGGGCAGGCGCTCGAAGTACGCGCCGAGTTCGGCCACGCTCCGCAGGAAGAAGTCGTTCATGAATGCAGAACAGGACACCACGAGGAAGACCGCCGCGTACGCGTACGCCACCGGCGAGGTGAAATAGGCCTTCAGCTCGCGGCCGGCCACCACGCGCACGCCAGCGGCATACAGGGATACGGAGCGCCGCGCGCCCTCGCTCATGGGTCCCGACTCGCGCTCACCAGCGCGGCGAACACGTCCGCCAGAGAGCCGCTGGGCAGACCCGCGGCAGCCCGCAGCTCGGCCAGCGTGCCGTCGCCGAGCAGCGTGCCGCGGTTGATGACCAGGACCCGGTCGCTGGCGGCCTCCACATCCGCGATGATGTGCGTGCTGAAGAGGATGGCCCGGCCCGTGCGCAGGCGCCGCAGCAGGGCGCGGAACTCCGCCACCTGCAGCGGGTCAAAGCCGTGGGTCGGCTCGTCGAGCAGCAGGACCGGAGGGTCGTGGAGCAGCGCCGCCGCCAGCCCGATGCGCTGGCGAAAGCCGGTCGAACAGCGATCGATGCGCTGGCCGAGGGCCGGGCTCAGGCCGAACTCGGCTGCCGCGCGCTCCACCGCGTCCGCCAGCGCCCGCGCGCGCAGCCCGCGCGCGCTGCCGGCGAACCGCAGGAAGTCGGCCACGCGCATCTGGCGGTACAGCGGTGTGTCGCCGGGCAGGTAGCCGATCTGCTGCCGCACCCGCAAGGGCTCGCGGGCCACCTCCAGGCCAGCCACCCACGCCCGGCCCGCCGTGGGCAGCACGAACGTCGCCAGGATCTTGAGCACGGTGCTCTTGCCGGCGCCGTTCGGCCCGACGAAGCCGACGATCTCGTCGCGGCCGACGCGGAAGCTGACGCGGTCGACAGCCACCACGTCGCCGAAGCGGCGGCTCAGCTGCTCGACCCGGATCATGCCCTCTTGCCGGCGCCAACGCGCCTGCCGGACGCCGCCGCGGGCGCGGCCGGGTGCGGCGGCGCTTGCCGAGCGCCAGGATGGCCGATATTATCAGACACTTCGCCGGCGGCATGCCGGACGCCGTCTGCAGCCCCATCGAGAGGACGCCCCATGGCCCAGGTTCTCCCGTCGGTCTCGCACAGCCTCAAGGAGTTCCGCATCCTGCCCGGGTACACGCCCGCGACCGGCAGCCCGCCGGACGTGTCGCTGGAGACCCCCCTGTGCCGGAAGGGCGACCGGGTCATCATGCTGTACACGCCGTTCCTGAGCGCCGCCATGCAGGCGGTCACGGGGACGGAGATGGCGATCGCCCTGGCCCAGCTCGGCGGCATCGGCATCCTGCCCGTGAGTCAGCCCGTCGAGGAGCAGTGCGCCAAGATCAGCAGGGTCAAGCGCTTCAAGGGCGGCTTCCAGACCAATATCCTCACCCTCGCGCCGGAGCAGCCGCTCTCCTCGGTGGTGGAGATCATCAAGGAGACAGGATACTCGACGTTCCCCGTGACGACAAGCGGGCAGTTCAACGCTCGTCTGGTCGGGATCCTCACCGACAAGGATTTCGACGTGCGCCGCGACCAGCAGTGTCGGGTCGCCGACCGCATGAAGACGGAGATCCAGGTCGGCGTCGAGATCGACAGCCTCGGCGAAGCCAACGATCTGATGATCCGCTACGGCCGCGGCTTCCTGCCGATCGTGACCCGGGACGGCGTCCTCAAGGCCGCCGTGTTCCGCAAGGACCTGGACAAGCACCTGAAGCACCCCAACGAGTCCATCGACGACAAGAAGCGCCTGCTGGTCGGTGCCGCAGTCTCGACCCACCCGGAAGACCGCGAGCGCGTCCTGGCGCTGGCCGAGCACGAGGTGGACGTCCTGGTGATCGATGCCTCCGACGGCCATACGGAGTACCAGCGGCAGATGCTCGACTTCGTCAAGGAGCGCACCAGCGTGCCGGTGATCGGCGGCAATGTGGTCACTGCTGCCGGCTTCGAATTCCTCGCTGCCGCGGGCGCCGACGCCGTCAAGGTGGGGATGGGCATCGGCTCGGGGTGCACGACCCAGCAGGTCAAGGCCACCGGCCGCGGCCAGGCCAGCGCCCTCATCGAGATCGCCCGCGCGCGGGACGAGTGGCAGCAGCGCACGGGCGCCTACGTGCCGATCATCGCCGACGGGGGCATCACCGGGCCAGCCGACATGTCGGTGGCGCTGGCGCTGGGAGCCGACGCGCTGATGATGGGCAACCTGTTCGCCCGCTATACGGAAAGCGCCGGCAACCTGGTCCGCAACGCCGCCGGCGAGATCGTCAAGGAGTACTGGATGGAGGGCAGCATGCGCGCCCACAACATGCGCCGCTACAACCAGCTCAGGGAGACCTTCTTCGAGGAAGGCATCTCCGGAGTGGTGCCGCACGTGGGCTCCATCTACGACAAGCTGCCCGTGATCATCCAGATGCTCAAGTCCACGCTGGCCACGGCCGGCTGTCGGACGCTGGCGGAGCTGCACGCGAACGCCGTGCTGGAGATGCAGTCGGCCAACGCCATGCTGGACAGCCAGGTCCACGACATGGTGCCGATCAACGTCGACCAGCAGATCATCTGACGGCGCGCGCCGGCTCTGCCTGGTCGAGCAGCTCGTTCACGCGCCGCAGCACGGCGAAGGCGTCGGCCACGTAGAGCACGTCGGCCTTGCCCTGGGCCCAGCCGCAGTTGGGGTCGAGGTTGATGGCCCGGCGCTCGTTGATGAAGCGCCACCCCACCACGTGCGGTTCCTCGCCGTGGCAGCACGTGGCCAGTCCGCGCGGGTGCCGCGGCGTGCTGCCGGTCTGCCCGATCTGATTCAGGTGGCTGAGGAAGGACAGCACCGGCTGCCCCTCGCTGCCCTGGTCCACCAGCGACTTGCTGCTGCCCAGCGACGCCTGCGTCTTGGCGAGGAAGTCGAGGATGAGCGCCTCCGCCTCCGCCACATGGGTGCGACCGTCGGCCTGCTGCTTGGTCCAGCCCGCTCCCGCCACCAGCAGCAGGTCGGCATCCGGACGGATCGCCTGCGAACTGGCTGCCGGCGCCTCGGTTCCCACGACCTCGGTGCGGGACGCCGCCTGCACCTCGACGCGTTCGACCGGCACGCCCTGGCGCGGCGACTCGGGCCAGGGAGCCTCGGCACCGCCCGCGCTCAGCAGGAACCAGGGACGGTGGGTGCGCGTCAGCCGCGCCACCAGCCGCTGGCGGTAGAACCAGCGCTCGATCTCGACGCCGGCCGGCGTGCGCGCCATGGCGGTGACCCGCGTGTCGACCCGGCCGCCGCACCGCTGGGCCGCTCCGGGCAACGCCCGGCTCAGGCGAGAGGTCTCGGGCGCCACGACGAGCGACGCGCCGCTGGCGCTGGCCAGGGCGGCCACTGCCGCGGCGTCCGTGGCGTACCGCGGCTGCTCCAGGGCGGGTCCGTCAGCCATCAGGAACCGCTGCGCACCGCAGCCGCCGATCCGCTCGATCGCGGCCGCCGCCCCCGCACCGAAGACGCCCACCACGAGCCGAGCCCCGCCATCGGCCAGGCGGATCGCGGCGGCGAGCGCCTCCATCGCGCCCTTGGCCAGCGCGCCGGGCGCCTCGGTGTGGGCGACCCACAACACCGATTCCGTCGCTTCCATCCTCCCCGCTCCCTGGTTGGGGTTGGCGGCTGCCGCGGCGCCTCAGCCGCGGATCCAGGCCACCAGTTCGGCGGCGATCGCCTCGGCATCCAGCCCGCGCACCACGCGCGTCGACCGCCGCTGCGGCGGCACGCTGACGTCGAGGTAGGTCGGGCCGGCGTCCAGCCGGATCGGCTGCGCGCGCTGCAGCGCTGGCATGACCTCCCGCATGTTCTGCATGCCGATCTGCGGGTTGTTGGGCGGCTCGGGAAGATTCCCCGTGGCCCAGCCCACGACGACCGGCGGTCCGGAGCAGACGGACACCAGATACCGCCCCCCCTCCACCCGCTCCTTCAGCCGCAGTCGGCCGTCCTCCTCCACGAGCAGCTCGTCGACCGCCATGAACTGCTCGGCGATGCCGAGCTTCTCCCCCACGATCTGCAGCGTCGCGCCCGCATCCCGGCTCGCTGACGCGCACCCTCCGAACAGCAGCAGCCGGTCCCGGTCGAGCTCCGCGATGCCGCCGATGGCCGCGGCCAGCGCGCTCGCGACCTCCACCGCGTCCGTGAAGCCGCTGGCCGAGCCGTCGCAGGCCACCAGACGGAAGCGGACCTTCTGGGCGACGCTCATCATGAGCTGCTGGAGACGCTGCTTGGGACCCAGGCTGACCAGCCAGACGCAGCTTCCCGCCTGCTGCTCCGCCAGATGCGCGGCCTCGTACAGCGCGTGCGCGGCCCACGGATCGAGCACGGAAGGCAGCATCATCTCGTGCTTCAGACCCGGGCCCTGCGGCCCCGTCACCGGCGCCAAGGTCTGCAGCGGGTCGGGAACCAGCGTACCGCACACCACGATGTGGTACCCTGCCGGCATGCTCTCCTCCTCCAGTGGGCGAGCCGCTCCGCTCCGTCAGTTCTCCGCGGAGTGGAGCCCGCCCGCGCCGGCCCGGAACTCGACGTTGGCGCGCTCCGGGTTCTCGCGGGACGCTCGCGTGCAGTTCCACAGGCAGGCGCCGCAGTGGACGCACTTGTCGCGATCGAACTGCGGCACGCCGCTGCTGCCGGGCATGATGGCCTGCCCCGAACACGCCTCGATGCACAGCCGGTTGTCGCAGGCGGCGCACAGCTCCGGGTCCACGAAGACCACGTGGTCCGCGAACCCCGGCGGCGCCTGCACCTTGCCGCCGAGCAGCAGCGCGTCCTGGTGGCTGACGAGCAGCCTGCCGTCCAGAGGCACCTCCGGCCAGCCCAGCGCCGGCAGCAGCAGGCCGTGCAGCGGGATGCCCTCGGTCGCAGCCCGCTGCCGCGCCGAGGCGAGCCGGTCCGCGTCCACCCGGCCGCGGCAGTACTCCTCCAGCGCCGGCACCCGCTCGTGCGGCCGCCGCGACCGGCCGGGCAGGCGCAGCCGACCGCCCGTCAGACCGACCATCGCCATGCCGAGCACCCCGGCAGCGAAGCCGCGCTCGAAACCGTCGCGCGCGTGCGCTGCCCGCCGCCCCTCGCGCTCCACCCAGCTCCGGCGCCGGCGCGCCACGTACGCCCGCTCGAGGTTGGCCCGCGTGAACGGCGCGCGCTCCCGCAGCAGCTCGATCACCCCCTCGGCGAGCTGCACGCCGGTGGCCCACGCCTCGTCGATCCCGGAACCCGTCAGCACGTTGGTGCTGCCCGACCCCTCGCCGATGCGCGCGTACCCATCGCCCGCCAGCCACGGCTCGCCGCGCGCCCCGGACTCCAGCAGGCTCTTGGCACCCCACGAGCGCATGGCGCCCCCTCCCACGTGCGGCCAGAGGGCTGGGTGCTGGAGCCAGCACTGCAGGTACCGGTAGGGGGCCCGCAGCGGGCTGTCGAGCCAGGACGGCACGAAGATGCCGGCGGCGGCGACTCGTTCCGCCAGCACGTACACGAAGCCGAAGACCTCGGGCTCCGGGTAGCCGAGCGTGTGGATGACGGTCCCGGGCCGCCAGGCGCACGCGGCCGGCAGGTCGATGACCATCTTCATGCCGACCGCCCATTCGCGCTGGTGGTGACCGGCCGGCAGCCCGAAGCGAGCGTCCAGCTGCCGGCCCACGGGGCCGCAGGGACCGTCGGCCACCACGGTCAGCGCCGCGCGGACATCCAGGCCCGGCAGGTAGCCCGCCGCCGGCCGGCCGTTCCGGTCCGTGCCCTGATCGGCCAGGCGAACGCCGACGACGGCCTCGCCCGCCAGCAGCGGGCTTGCCACGGGCATCCCTGGCCATATCTGCACCATGCCCGCGCCGACCAGCTGGTTGGCCACCCACTGGAGGAACTGGCCTGCCGAGAACACCAGCCCGCCCGTCTTGCGCAGGAAACCAGGCAGATAGGGCAGCCGCAGCGCCTGGTCCGCGCCGGGCAGGAGCGCGCGCGCGCGCCGGATGCACCGATCGGCGCACCGCACCGCCGGCGAGCGCCGGCTGGCGCCCACGGGATCCAGCAGGTACAGCACCTCCTCGTGGGTGACCGGGTGGGCCAGCGGGATCTGGCGCGGATCGAGAGCGGGAAACGAGGCGCGGATCGCGCGCGCCCGCGTGACGACGCCGGAGACCCCGAAGGCCACGTCGTCGGCGCGCTCGTAGCAGACGACCTGCAGCGGCATGCCGGGCACCGCTCGGCTCGCGAAGGCCGGCTCCCCCTGGGCCTCGGCCAGCGCGCGCGACAGCGTGGTGAGGAAGCCGGCGGCAGCGGGCCCGAAGCCCACGCAGACGATGTCGACGTCCATGCTCGGATGGGCCGCGGCGCTCATCTCGCACCCTACTGCGGATAGTCCAGGGCCTCGGGGACCATCAGCTGAGTCAGGGCCGCAGCCGCCCGCTCCTTGGCCAGGCGAACTCCTGCCAGGCTCGCGTCCACACGGCAGCGCCGGCAGACGAACTCCTCCAGACCCGCCGCGCCCGCCGGCCCGCCAGCGGCCGTCCGGGCCGCGACCGCGGGCCCCGGCTCCCGGAAGCCGTACACGAGCTCCGCACAGATGCGGCCCACCTCGCCGGCTGCCTGGCCGCACTGGACCTGGCACAGATCGGCCAGGAACTGCACCGTGCCCGCCAGGCCATCGGCAGCAGCCAGCTGCCGCTCGCCGTTCGTCGCCAGCTCGACCACGTCCAGGATCTGCGCGCGCGCTGCCAGCAACCAGCACAGCGCATCGGCCATCGCGAAGGTGACGCCCTGGCGCTGGTCCCGATACAGGCGCTTGCCCTCCGCATCCGTGGCGGCCAGCAGGTGCTGCAGCGTCCAGTCCCACAGCTCCATGGCCGCCACCAGCGTGCCCGCGCCCAGACGCGGATCGGCTGCCGCGAGCCGCTGGAGCCGGGCGGCCCCCTGCCGGAACTGCGCCAGGAACAACTCGTCGACCATCGTGAGGCTCAACTGGCGGCGCTGGACCGCCTCCGGTCCCTCGTAGGTGGCTTCCAGTTGCGCATCCACCCACTTCTGGGGCAGGAACCCCGGGCAGTCCTCGGTCACCCCGTAGCCGCCCATCAGGCTCACCGCCTCGCGCATCACGTTGGCTCCATGGCCGGTGTTCCAGAGCTTGCAGGCCGGGCACAGCACGTTGGCTTCGGCCTGCGTTAGCACGAACCGCACCAGCACGTCCTGCTGCAGCGCCGCGAATCGCTCCGCATCGCGCGCCTCCGGCGGGCGAGCCGCCAGTTCCAGGTACTCCAGCGCGGCCGGCTGCGCCTGCCGCAGCGCCCGGAACTGGGCGCGAGGGCCCTGGATGCCCCGCGTCGCCAGCGCCTCGTCCTTCTGTCGCTCCAGCGGATCGAACTCGTCGAACAGCCGCGCCGCGGCGAACACCAGCGAGGCGCTGGCTTCGCCGGTGGCCCAGACCTCGACGAGGCGGTGGAGCGGATCCTCCTTCACCTGCAGGCCGAGGTCGTGGCGCGGGGTGCCGGGCGCACCCCCGCCGCCGCGGAACCGCCCCCGCTGGTAGCGGATCACCGGCTCCACGGCCGACAGCAGCTTGGCGGCGGTCATGGCCCCCACGGTGACCCGGGTCCGCTGGAACACGGCCTCGATCACCTGGCTGTGGTTGTAGTTGGGCACGATGGCGCCCGCCACGATCGTATACCCCCCGACGATGCGGTCGGCCGGCACCTGGACGCTGAAGATCGGGTCGCGAGTGGAAGAAAGCTGATGCACCAGCTTCTGCGTGGGCGACCCGCGGTCGTAGGTCCCGGGATCGCCGGCCTCCAAGATCACCATGCAGCTGCCCTTGATGCGCTCGTCGTCGGAGTCCACCGCGGCGACGACGAAGTCGGCGAAGTCCATGTTGGTGATGAAGCGTCCCCGCTTGTCCACCTGGAGCACGGGCTCGCACCCCTCCTGCCAGGAGGCGATGCGCACGCGGCCGCTCAGCACTCCCGTATCGACGCCCACGAAGGGCAGTGGCTCGGTCAGACAGAAGGCGCCCCGCCAGGGCGCTCGGCCGCTGCCGTCCGCCGGCGGGCACGCGCGGCGCATGTACCGGGCTCGCTGCGCCTCGGTGCCGCGCTCGTGGATGGGCGACAGGGCCAGGTTGCCCGCCAGGCTGCAGGTGGCCGCCCCGCCGTCGACCCAGGCCAGCTCGAAGGCGACCAGCGCCACCGCCAGGTTCTTCGGGCCCGCGATGAAGCCGCCGTGTTCGGGGTCGATGAACGCCGCCGTCAGTCCGGCTGCGTCGAAGGCCGTCAGCAGCTCGGCCTTGGCCGCCGTCCACTCGTGGTGCCGGCGCTCGCCCGCGGCCACCAGGCGCGCCACGGGCCCGCGCGCCACGCTCCGCGCCGACTGCACCAGCATCTGCAGATCGAAGCGGTCGCTGAAGCGCCACATCACCTGGCGCACCTCGTCGCCGGGCAGAGTCTGCAGCAGCGGTGCCGGCGCGGCCGGCTCGCTATGACTAGCCGTCATGACAAAGCGCTCCCTGGCCGAAGATCGGCCCTGCGCGCGGCCCGGCCGCGGCACGGCGCCTGCCCCGATCAGGGCCGACCATTCCCGGCGCGCACCTGGACTGGATGACGCTCTAGATGACACCGCCGGAACCGGCCGCCATCGGGGGCACGCCGCCCTTGCCAGCCCTGGAACCGAACAGGCAGCCGTGCCAAGGCTGGTCTGGCGCACCGCGGCGGCGGCCCGGCCCCGGACACGCCGAGCACGAACGCCGAAGTCCCCGTCTCCCGAGTGCAGCGAACCGCCAGCCACGCTCGGACACGGGATTGGCTAAGATAACCTCAGGCTAGGCCGCCGCCAACGCGGCACCTGCCGCCCGCGGGCGGGCGCCCCGGCAGAGGCAGCCTGGGGGCCGTGCGGCTGCCTCAGCGCCGCCACTCGTACAGCGTGCGCCGGGCCTTCCGGTAATCGGTAGGCGGGCGGCTGATCGCCGTCGCGCCACCCGAGTCCACCTCGATCAGCGCGGCCGATACGGGTTCGTACGCCGCCCGCGGCGCCACCGCCCCCTTGGCCACCAGGAGGCGCTGCTGGCTGGGCTGGATGCCGCAGCAGGTGATCTGGTGGATGCTGTTCGGCATGGCTCGCCGCGACGTGAGCACCAGCAGGCCGCCGCCGCGCCCCGGCGCCGCGGCTTCCACTGCGACCACGGCGGTGAGGCCCTGATCGAAGTGGCGACCGCCGCCATGCCGCCGCTCGGTCTCCTCGTACGTGCCATCGTGCAAGGTGCGCACCCGTCCGGTCACGGGCAACGAGGGCCCGTGCAGGGAGTCGGTGTGGCCGCCCACGCTCAGCTCGACGCGGGCGCCCACACCTGCCTGGGCGCAGGCCGCCGTCGCGGCAGGATCGTACAAGGTCACTACCCAGCGCTCCGCTCCCTGCCGGAGCAGCTCCGCCAGGATGAAGGTCGCGTCGCCGGCAGCGCCGCCGCCGATGTTGTCCCCCATGTCCAGCAGCGTCACCGGGGCAGCGGCGGACGCCAGCGCCTGGGACACGGCGGCACCCGGAGACGGCAGGTCCGGGATGAGCTGGTCGCGGGCCGCCCACATGGCATCGCCCAGGCGCTGCGCCGCCGCAGCGGCGCGTGCCGCATCGCCGTCGGCGACCACGACGATGGCGGGGCCCATCGCCGGCACGTCGGCGTACTGGTAGCCGGCCGCGATGCTGCAGGCCAGGATGCCGGGAGCGCGCTCCAGGGCGCGGGCCTGCTCCATCAGCGGGGCCATCGGCGGCCGGGAGGTGTTGTGGAAGCAGATGTTGAACAACAGCTCTGGCTTGACCAGCGCGCTGACGGGACGGACCTCGCCCCGGATCGCGCCCGCCAGGATCCCGGCGGCCCGCAGGCCGCGCTCGCGCTGGTCGACGTGCGGATTGGTCTGATAGACGAGCAGCGCCGTGGCCTGCCGCACCATCGCCTCGGGCACGTTGGCGTGGTAGTCGTGCGTCACCACGATCGGCAACTCAGGCCCCACGGCGGCGCGCACGCGGCGCACGGTCTCGGCGTCCGCCTCCGCATGCTCCGCCGAGACCATCGCGCCGTGCAGCGCCAGCAGCAGTCCGTCGAGGGGCGGCGCCTGCCGCAGCAGCCCGACGAGCCGACCGGTCAACTGCTCGTACGCGCCAGCCGTCACCGGTCCCGCCGGCGTGGCCTCCGCCGCCAGCAGCGGGACGGCCTCGTAGCCGAACGCCGCGGCGCCGGCGATGTACCCGGCCAGCTCGTGGAAGGTGTCCGCGTACTGGTGCAGCAGGTCGTCGCCCACGAAGACCGAGAAGTCCTCCAGAGAGGTGGGCCGACTGGCGAACGTGTTCGACTCGTGCAGGAACCCCGCCAACCCGATGCGCATGCGTCTCCTCCAGGGGCCACGGCAGCCGCGGGTTCAAGCTAGTGGCGCTGGCAGCGGCCCGCAAGACGGACGGGCCGCCCGTGGAC
>CAZPXM010000019.1:0-27864 GCA_964591015.1 uncultured Gemmatimonadaceae bacterium | reverse complement strand
GGCTATCATTTCGCGGCGTATGCGGTCGTCGGCCACCGCCCCGTTCGCCCCAACCACCATGCTCGCGCCCGCGCCTGCGCCGCTGCCGCGGCCCCGGATCCTGTTCGTGACCCGCCGGTTCCCGCCCACCATCGGGGGCATCGAGACCCATTGCTGGGAGCTGTACAGGCGCCTGCGGACGCGCACGCCCACCCGGCTGGTCGCGCTGCGGCGCGCCCGTCTGGCGCACCTGCTCTGGTTCCTGCCGTGGAGCCTGCTGGCGGCCTCGTGGTTGCTGGGACGCCGGCGCGTCGACGCCGTCTACCTCAGCGACGGAGTCGTCGCGTCGCTGGCCCCGCTGCTGCGGCGCCTGTCCGGCCGGGCGCGGTTCGTGACGACCATCTACGGGCTCGAACTGCGCTACCGCCAGCCGCTGGCGCGCTGGCTGATGCGCCGGGGCGCGCTGGCCTGCGACTGCGTGGCAGTCATCAGCCGCAACACGCAGACGATCGCCCTTGGTCAGGGAATCCCGGCGGAGCGCCTGCGCCTCGTGTACCTCGGCGTCGAGCCGCCGGTCCTGGACGAGGCCACGGCCGCACGCCTGCGCGAGCGTTTCTCCGCCCGGCACGGCGTCCGCCTGGGCGAGCAGCGCGTGCTGCTGAACTTCGGCCGGCAGATCCGGCGCAAGGGCCTGGCCGAGTTCCTGGAGCGCGGCATGCCGCTGCTCGCACCCGACATCCACCTGATCATCGGCGGCCAGGGCCCCCAGCTGCCGCGGCTGCGCGAGCTGGCCGCCCGGCCGGAGCTGGCGGGCCGTGTGCACGTCACCGGTCCGCTGCCCGACGACGAGCTGGCCATGTTGCGGTCGTCGGTCGACCTGTTCGTCATGCCGAACATCGCCTTGCCGGACGATGTCGAGGGCTTCGGCCAGACGCAGCTGGAGTGCATGTATGCCGGCACGCCCGCGGTGGCGTTCGCGGTCGATGCCCTGCCGGAGAGCGTGCGCGAGGGCGGCTACCTCGTGCCGCCGGGCGACTATGCGGCGTTCGCGGCCCGGATTCACGCGTACTACGCGCTACCTCCGGCCGCGCGCCGTGCCAAGCAGGAGGAGGCGCGCGCGTACGTGCGCCGGGAGTACTCCTGGGAGCGGGCCACGAGCGAGTACCTGGCCCTGTTCGCGGGCAGCGAGCGATGACCGGCGTGCCGGCCGCGCGGGCGGCTGGCGCCGGCGAATCCCGGCGCGCTTCCGGGGCATCCAAGCCGCGGGCGATGGGGCTGCCGCAGGGGCGACGGGCTGCACTCAGGCCGGGCCGGCAGGCCCCGGGCGGCTGCGGCAGGGCAATCATGGATCGAGCGAGGTGAATGGCGATGGAGCTGAAGGCGCAGGTGCTGGAGGTGAATCGGGAGAACTTCGAGGAGGTGGTGCTGCGGGGTTCCCAGGAGCGGGTGATCGTCGTCGATTTCTGGGCTCCGTGGTGCGGTCCATGCCGGACGCTGGGTCCCGTGCTCGAGCAGGTGGTCGCGGAGCTGGGTCCTGGCATCGCCCTGGCCAAGGTCAACGTCGACGAGAACCAGGAGCTCGCCGCGGCGTTCGGCGTGCAGGGCATCCCCGCCGTGAAGGTCGTGAAGAACGGGCAGCTCGTGCAGGAGTTCACCGGCGCCCAGCCCAAGCAGCGAGTGCGCGCCCTGCTGGAACCGCTGGTCGAGAAGGTCACCTCCACCGAGGACGAATTGCGCGAGCGGGCCCGCACCCACGCCGAACGCGGCGATCTGGCCAGGGCAGCCCGTCTGTACGAGCAGTTGCTGGAGAGCCATCCGGACGATGCCGCCTGCCTGCTGGGGCTGGCCCGGGTGCGGCTGCGCCAGGGCAACCATGCGGCGGTCCGCGAGCTGGCGGCGCGCATCGAGGCCGGGACGCCGGAGCGCCAGGCCGCGCAGGCGCTGCTCGCCTTCGCGGGATTCGCCGCCGTGTGCAAGGAAGGCGGCGGCCGGAAAGGCTGCGCCCAGCGAGTGCAGGCCGATCCGACGAACCTCGACGCTCGCCACGCCCTGGCCTGCTGCGCTGCCGTCGACGGCGACTACCAGACCGCTCTCCAGGAGTGGCTGGCGATCGTCGAACGGGACCGGGGCTTCCGCGATGGGGCGGCCAAGGAGGCGATGGTGGCCGTGTTCCATCTGCTCGGCCGCGAGAACGAACTGGTCAGCACCTACCAGCGCCGCCTCTACCAGGTGCTGTACTGAGCCGCCGGGCTGAGCCGCTGGCGCGGCGCCCAGTCCGGTGCCGCGCCGGCGGGCCGGCGGCACCTGCTGGCGCGGCCGCTGCCCGCCGGCGCCCGGCGGAGCCGCCGCCCGCTTTCCACCGGCAACGGGCGCCCGCCGAGCGGCGCCTTGCCCAGCGCGCCGCGATGTCGTAGTATTCGGATGCACTGACCGGTCAGTCCAGTTTGACACGCAGCACGGCGAGGGGGATGCCGTTGCCGAGGCAGACGACGAACGCCCGCGAGAAGGGCAGCCCGACGCCCACGGAGCTGCCGCCGGAGGTCCGCGCCGAGGTCGCACCGCTGCTGGCTCCCGACGAGCAGGTGCGCCTGGCAGTGGCCACCGACATGCGCCCGGACGGGGTATATGGGGCCGCCTATCTGGTGGCTACCGACCGGCAGTTGCTGTCGATCAGCCCCGACGGCGGCTGCCCGAAGGTCACGTGTCTAGACCTGCCCGGGATCACCTCCATCGAGGTCCAGGAGCTGTTCGGCAGCAACGCCCTGAAGGTCCGCACCGACGCCAGCGGCATCACCGTGGCCTTGTTTTCCAAGTCGCTGGTGGATCGCTTCGCCCGCGTGCCCGACGAGCTGGCTGCCCTCGTCCGCCAGGCCAGGCCCGGGGCGCCGGCTGACCTCATCCGCCGCAGCGGCCGCTGGCATCCGGCGCCGCTTCGCCGCTGCGAGACCTGCGGCCAGCCCATCCCCCACCACCTCGGTGTGTGCCCCAATTGCCTGGACAAGGGCCGGCTGCTGCGCCGCTTCTGGGGGTACTCGCTGCCCTACTGGCCGCTGGTGGTCGTCAGCCTGCTGATCCTGCTGGCCGACACCTTCATCGGCCTGACGCCGCCGCTGCTCATGCGCACGCTGATCGACAACGTGTTCCGCCCGGCAGAAACCATCGCGCAGGCGGCACCCTCCCCGGCGGCGGCCGCCACCTCCATCGGCGAACTTCGCGTCCACCTGCCCCTGCTCGGGCCGACATCGCCGGCGGGCGCCTTGCTGGCGCTCGTGCTGGTGCTGCTGGCCGTCCATGTCTCGCGCAACGGGCTGGGCGCTTGCCGGTCCTACCTGCTGGCTCGCCTCGGCCAGCTCATCACCTACGACCTCAGACTGCAGGTATACCACCATCTGCACCGGCTGTCGCTGAACTTCTACAACGAGCGCGACACCGGCCGCATCATGAACAGCGTCACCCAGGACGTGGGTCGCCTGCAGGACTTCCTCAGCGACGGGCTGCAGGAGCTCGTCCGCGACCTGCTGACCATCGCCATCATCGTCTCGATCCTGTTCTACCTCCATGCCGGTCTGGCCGCCTTCGTCCTGGTGCCGACGCCGCTGATCGTCGCAGTCACGCTGCGCTTCGGCCACCGCCTGCACATGATCTACCATCGACTCTGGCGGCGGTGGGCCTCGCTCAGCTCCCTGCTGGCCGACGTCATCCCGGGCGTGCGCGTGGTCAAGGCCTTCGCCCAGGAGGAGCGCGAGGTCCGCAGGTTCGACACGCGCAGCCTGGACCTGTTGCAGGGCGAGCTCAAGGCGGCGCGCGTGCGCAGCGTCTTCGGGCCCGCGATGGCCTTCCTCACGTCCCTGGGGACGCTGATCATCTGGTGGGTGGGCGGCCGGAAGGTGCTGGCCGCGGACCTGTCGCTGGGGTCGTTCGTGGCCTTCACCGGGTACATGTGGCAGTTCTACGGCCCCGTCGAGAGCCTGTGCCGGCTGAACCACCGCTTCCAGCACGCGGCGACTTCCGCGGAGCGCGTCTTCGAGGTCCTCGACACCACCCCCGACGTCGTCGACCGCCCACACGCGCCGCCCGTGCCGCGCCTCACCGGCCGCGTGGAGTTCCGCAACGTCAGCTTTGCGTACGAGCCCGGCAAGCCGGTGCTGCACGGGGTGAGTTTCAGCGTCGAGCCGGGCGAGATGATCGGTCTGGTGGGCCACAGCGGCGCCGGCAAGAGCACGATCATCAACATCCTCTGCCGCTTCTACGACGTCGCCGAGGGGGCGGTGCTGATCGACGGCCACGACGTGCGCGACGTGCAGCTCAAGTCGCTGCGCGACCAGATCGGCGTCGTGCTGCAGGAGCCGTTCCTGTTCAATGGCAGCGTGGCGGAGAACATCGCCTACGGCAATCCCGCGGCGAGCCTGGAGGAGATCGTCGCCGCCGCCAAGGCAGCCAACGCGCACGAGTTCATCCTGAACCTGCCCGAAGGCTACGACTCCGAGCTCGGCGAACGCGGCGTCCGCCTGTCGGGCGGCGAGCGCCAGCGCGTCTCGATCGCGCGCGCCATCCTGCGCAACCCGCGCCTCCTCATTCTCGACGAGGCCACGGCCAGCATGGATACCGAGACCGAGGCCAAGATCCAGGAGGCGCTGAGACGCCTGGTGCGCGGCCGCACCACCTTCGCGATCGCCCACCGGCTGTCCACGCTCAAGAACGCCGATCGCCTGCTGGTGATCGACAAGGGGCGGCTGGCGGAGATCGGCACGCACGACGAGCTGCTCGCCCAGGATGGGATCTACGCCCGCCTGTGCCGCCTGCAGACCGAGCTGTCGCGCATCCGCGCGGTCTAGCGCGCGGTCCAGAGAGACGGAGGCACGAGGAAGACGAGCATGGACGCGGAGTACCCGCTGGCCGCCGAACTCAACCTGCTGGAGCCGGGCCACGTGCGCTTCGAACGGGACCTGTACGACGACCTGGTGCTCGTCACGGACGGGCGGCGCGTGGCAGGCGTGCGACTGGTGCGCACCTTCCCGCAGTCGGCCGCCGGGCGCATGATCTCGGTGCGCGACGCGCAGGGCGCGGAGCTGGGCCTCATCGCCGATCTGGCGCAGCTGGACAGGCGCAGCCGCGAACTGGCGGCTGCCGAACTCGAGCGGCTCTACTTCGTCCCGCGCATCGAGCGCGTGCTGGGCATCGAGGAACGCTTCCACGTGCCGACGTGGGAAGTGGCCACCGATCGCGGCCGGCGCCGTTTCGAGATCCGCTCCGGCCACCGGGACGTGCAGGTTCTGGGCAGCCGCATCCTGATCCGCGACGCGGACGGCAACCGGTACGAGATCCCCGACTACCGCCGCCTGGACCGCCGCAGCCAGCTGCTGATCGACAGCCAGATCTAGACCGCACGGCCGGCGGCCTGGCGGCATCCGGTGCGGGTGACCTACCTTATCGCCCCGCAGCACCTTGCTGTCGCGCAGCACCAGCCCCGACTTGCTCACCACGATGCAGGGAGGAGTCGCCATGCTCGGTCTTGTCGTGCTGTGCCTGCTGGTCGCCCCCTGGTGCGGCCCCCGGGGGAGCGCAGCCCAGGAGTTGGCCGACTTTGTCGGCACCTTCGCGTACGTCGAGGACCAGAGCGAGAGCATCGATGCCGCGATCGACGCAGGCGTGGCCAAGGCGAACTTCGTCGTGCGGCACGTGGCCCGCTCGCGCCTGCGCAAGACCAACTACGCCTACGGCCAGCTGCGCTTCTGGCTGGACGGGGACACGCTGTGCATCCAGATGGACCAGCGCGTGCCGCTGCGCCTGCTTGCCAGCGGCACCGCCGTTCCCTGGCGCCGCGAGGACGGCGAGGTCTTCGACGTCAGCGCGCGCCTCGTCGACGGCGCGCTGGTGCAGGAGTACGTCGCCGAGGACGGGCAGCGCGTCAACGCGTTCACCCTGGAGGAGGGCGGCGACCTGCTGCGCCTGCACGTGACGGTGCGCAGCCCCAAGCTGAAGGACGATGTGGTGTACCGGCTGACCTACCGGCGCGCCGCCGGCGAGTAGAGGCGGCCGCGGCGCGGGACCGGGCCCTACGGCCCGAGCAGGTTCAGGAGGCGTTCGATGCCCGCCGCCAGCTGCGGCGCCAGCAGGCTGACGACCAGGTAGCCGCTCGTCGCGAAGTCGTAGAAGTACCCGGGGTGCACCAGCACCCCCGTCTCGGCCAGCACGCGCAGCGCCAGCTCCTCGTCGTCGCCCTGGTCCACGCGCAGCACCGCATACCACCCGCCCTCGACCCGCAGGCAGCGGACAGCCGGATGGGCGCCGCAGGCCGCGCGCAGCACCTGCAGGTTGCCCTCGAGGCGCCGCCGGACGCTCGCCTGGATGGCGGCGCGCAGGTGCATGAGCGCCGGCAGCGCCAGCTGCACCTGCGTGGCCACGCTCAGATACGTGTCGGCGATCACCTCCAGACGCGCCAGGGCGTCGGCCTGTCGCGCCGCCGGGCCGCCGACCGTCAGCCAGCTCAGCTTGAGCTGCGGGGCAGCCAGTACCTTGGAGAGGCCGCTCAGCGTGAAGGTCAGCAGCGGCGCCTCTCCCGCGCCGAAACTGGGCGGCGGCGTCGCCAGCGGTTCCAGCGGGTAGTCGTTGAAGACCTCGTCGACGATCAGCGCCAGGTCGCACTCGCCAGCCAGCCGTTCGATCATGGACCGGTCGCCGGCGCCCACGTACGAGCCCGTCGGGTTGTTCGGGTTGACCAGAACGATGGCCCGGGTGCGGCCGTCGATGGCGGCCGCCAGGCGGTCAACGTCGGCCTCCCAGCCCGACCCTGTGTCGCGCAGAGGGTACCGGCGGACCTGCACGCCTTCGAGA
Source organism: uncultured Gemmatimonadaceae bacterium (assembly GCA_964591015.1). GTDB lineage: Bacteria > Latescibacterota > UBA2968 > UBA8231 > UBA8231 > SLHA01. The sequence goes on along the minus strand of CAZPXM010000019.1, from coordinate 21,051 downwards.
GCAGCCAGGAAGTCGAACAGCGGGTAGCTGGGGCGAGGGACCAGCACGTTGTCGCCCGGATCGGCCAGCAGCTTGAACAGATACCCGTAGGCCTCGCTGGTGCTGGCGGTGAGCACGACCTGCTCGGGAGCCACCTGCTGGCCGCGCCCCGCGTAGTACTCGGCCACCGCGGCCCGCGCCTCCGGCAAGCCCAGGGGAGCAGGGAGGTAGGTCGCCGGCACAACCCGCGCCAGCGCCCAGCCGATCTCGGCGGTCGCCCCCACGCCGGCGCGCGTGGGATTGGACACCGTCAGATCCAGGACGGGGGCCCCGCTGCCCTGGCGCTGGCCGAGCGCCAGCGCCAGCCGATTGGCCCGCAGATCCCAGCTCGAGCGACGCGCGAACACGGCGCACCTGTCAGCCACGGCGGCGCGAGCGCGGCGGGCGCCCGCGCGGCGTTCACCCGGGGTCTGCCCCCGGCTGGCAGACCGGGGTCACCCCCTTCTTCAGGATGATGTTCCCGTACTTCGCCGTCTCGCCGGTCATCACCACCGCGAAGGCGCGGCGCGCCTGCTCGTAGAACGCGAAGCGCTCGACGCGGGCGATCGCCGGCGTGCCCGGCCAGTGGCGGTCGATGGCCGCCCGGTAGGCCTGCTCCACCGCCGGATCGAGCTGGTCGCCAGGCACCGGCGCCATCATGAAGACGGGCGTCGCCACGTACTCGTCCAGAGCCAGAAGCGGCAGGATGGCGTCCAGCAGCGGCGCGATCCGCAGCCCGTCGGCCCGGATCACCTTGCTGTGCACGGAATGCCCGGGGAAGTGCGCATCGGCCAGCACCAGCTCGTCGCCATGGCCCATCGCGCACAGCGTGGCCAGCAGCTCCGGACTCAACAACGGCGAGATACCTACGAGCACGGCGGCACCTCCAGGTCGGCTGCGGGTGAGCGGGCCCCTGCTCGCGCCGGCCCGCCAGAGCGCGCGGCGTTCAATGTGCGCACGGACCCGGCCGCTGTCCACGCCCGCCGCCGCGACCGGCTCGCCCCGGCCAGGCAGTTTGACAGTCGCCCGTGCGCGGGTTAATTACCCGGTGCGTCGCCTTGTCCAGCTTGTCGTTGCCCCCTGCCCGGAGGCGAGGGCCCTGGCGACTCGCCCTGCCAGCCGGCGACAGCGGCAGCCGCGTCTCCCCGGGACGCGCTTCGCCGCGGCCTCGGGTCCGGTCACGCGCGGCGCGACGGGCGCTGCGGCGTCGCGGTCGACCGTTGCGTGTCGGGAGATTCGCCCATGTCGTGGACCAGCGAGGAACTTGCCGCCAACCTGGCCCGGACGATCGCCCGCTTCGAGGTGGAGGAGATGGGCGTGCGCCCAGCCGACGTCAAGGTGCTCGTCCAGGACGAGCTGGTGATGGTTCACGTGAAGGACGTGCTGTCGCCGTCGGAGCGAGCCCTGGCGCGCACCGAGCCCGGTCAGGCTGTCCTGCAGCGGTTCAACGCCATGCTCTTCGCCGGCGGCTCGTCCCCCTCGGTTCGCGAGCAGGTGGCACGGGCCCTGAACCGGGAGGTCATCGACGTCCAGACCACGCTGAGCGCGCTCACGGGCAGTCTGGTGGCCGTCTTCTCTCTGGGCGGGCCGTTGCGCGCCTGACGCTCGCCGAGGCGGCAGGCGCCGGCAGCGGCCATGCCTCTTTCCTGGCGGCTGATCGCATGGTCACGAAGGGAATGACCCGGGGGCAACTGGAGGCCGAGATCAGCCGGCGCGTGGTGCAGTTCGCCAAGGAGCAACTCGGGCGGGGGCCCGAGGGCGTGCGGACGCGGGTCCTGGAGGATGTGATCCTCGTGCGCCTGGCCGGCGTGCTCACGCGCGGCGAGAAGCGGCTGGCCGCCCAGCCGGACGGGGCTCGCCTCATCAAGGAGATGCGCCTGCGGCTCATCGAGAGCTCGCGTCAGGCGCTGGCGGAACTGGTGGTGGAACCGCTGGGGTTGCGGCTGGTGAGCCTGCACACCGACCTGAGCACGCGCGCGGGCGAGGAGATCATCGTCTTCGTGCTGAACCAGAACCTCGAGGAGGCGCTGGAGCTGTAGGGGGGCCCTGCGCGCCGCCGCAGCCAGCAGAGGAGCGCGAGCGTATGGCAGTCATCACCGTGGCACGCCAGATCGGCAGCTGGGGCGATCGCATCGCCGAACGGCTCGCCGAGGTGCTCGGCTACGAGTACGTGGACAAGCGCCTGGTGGAGGAGATCGCGGCCATCACCGCCACGACCCCCGAGGAGGTCGAGGCGTACGACGAGAAGGGCGAAGGACGAGTCCAGTACTTCCTCCGCCGCCTCCTCGTCCCGGAGATCAGTCCAGGCTCGTTCCCCCTGTCGGCCGCTGCGTACGCCTCGGAGCTGGGGCTGGAGTTCGCCTATGTCAGCGACGTCGAGGCCAACCAGCCGACCTATCTCGACCGAGGCACCTACCAGTTGCTGATCACGACGCTGGTGCAGGACTTCGGCCAGACCGGCAAGGCGGTCATCGTCGGGCGTGCCAGCCAGGTCATCCTCAAGGACCACCCCGGGGCATGCCACATCAAGATCGTGGCGCCCGCCGAACTGCGCTGCGCGCGTGTCCAGCAGGCGCGCGGCCTGGATGCCGCCGCCGCCCGCCGGCTGGTCGAGCAGCACGACCAGTGGCGCCAGGACTACCTGCGCAACTACCACCACGCGAACTGGGACGATCCGCTGCTGTACGATCTGACGATCAACACGGGCCGCGTCAGTCCGGAGGAGGCCGTGGATCTGATCGCCGACTACGCGCGCCACAAGGGCGCCGCCTGATCGGCGGCCGGCGTCGGACGCCGCCGGCGCCGCCGCGACAGACGCGCCGCGCCGGCCGCCGGCTCAGCCCGCGGCCGCGGGGCTCCCGCCGCAGATGGGCGCATGGATCACCACGGGCCGGCGCTCCGCCAGCCCCTGCCGCAGGGCCGCGCGCAGCTGCGTGGCCGTGGTCGCGCGGGCGCCGATGGCGCCCAGGCTGTCCGCCAGGGTGGCGAAGTCGATCTCCCCCAACCGGCTGCTCAGTGCCGCTCCGTACCGTGCCAGCTGGCCAGTCTCGACGATGCCCCAGCGCTGATCGTCGGCCACGATCATCACGAAGGGGAGCTGCTGACCAGCGGCGCGCTCCAGGTCCGTGAGCGTGAACGTGGCCGCGCCATCGCCGCTGAGCAGGACCACCGGCCGGCGCGGGAAGCCGGCGCCCGCGGCCATGGCGGCGCCCACGCCGAAGCCGACGACGCCGCTGGCGCCGCAGGTCAGCCAGTGCCCCGGGTACTGGCGGCGGCCCAGCGTCTGGTGGAACCACTGGCCGATATTGCCGCCGTCGACGATCAGCACTGCCTCGGCGGGCAGCTCCGCGGCGATCGCGTCGATGAGATCGAGAGCGTGCAGCGCTTCGCCGTCACGCCGCGCGCTGGCGCGCACCGCCGCCATGAACTCGTCGCGCCGCTGGCACGCCTCTGCCAGCCACGGTTCGTACCCCGCCAGCGAGTGCGCCGCGGCCGCCTCGTCGAGCGCGCGCAGCGCCGCGCCGGGATCGGCCACGATATCCAGGTCGGCTCGTCCGTGCGCCAGGCGCGCCGGGTCGGCCTGGATGCGCACCAGCTTGCCTCCGGGGCCGGGCCGCCCGTACCCCGTCCGGTAGTCCAGCTCGGCACCGACCAGCACCAGCAGATCGGCGTCCGCCAGCACGCGCGGGTCGCCGCTGGCGGCCCCGGTCACGCCCATGAACTCCGCGCACGGCGCCGGCACGCACCCGCGGTCCCAGATGGGCACCATGATCGGCAGCGCCCACGCTGCGGCGAACTCCAGCAGGGCGGTCTGTGCGCCGGCATAGTACACGCCGCTGCCGGCCACCAGCACGGGCCGCCTGGCCGCCGCGAACAGCTCCAGGGCGCGCCGCACCGCCTCCCGGCCCGGAGCCGCCCCCACTGGCGCGACTGCCGCCGGCGCGGGCGGTGCCGCCGTGGCGCGCTGCTGCACGTCCATGGGAAAGGTGAGATGCACCGGCCCCGGACGGCCGCTCAGGGCGGCGGCGAACGCTCGATGGACCAGCTCCGGGATGCGTTCGGCGGCGTCGATCACCTGCGCGAACTTGCAGACGGGCGCTGCCAGGGACACGTGGTCCAGATCCTGGAAATGCCCCGCGCCGGCCGTGCGCCGGGGTCCGGCGCCCGTCACCAGCAACATGGGCGCGCCGTCGAAGTAGGCGTTGACGACGCCCGCCAGCGCGTTGGCATGGGCTACGCCGCTGCTGGCCAGACACACCCCGACGCGGCCGCTGAGGCGCCCCCAGCTCTCCGCCATGTAGGCCGCGGTCTGCTCGTTGCGCGTGTCGATCACGCGGATCCCCGCGGCGTGGCAGGCCGCCAGGATGTCGTTGAGTCCATTGCCGCACAGGGCACTCGCCCACTCCACGCCCTGGTTCCGCAGGCACTGGACGAACAGCTCGGCCCCGGTCACGGCTGCATCCGCTCCTCCGGCAGCCACCAGAGCTGCGGGCGCTGCTGCGACACCAGGGCCAGCGCCCGCTGCAGGAGCTGGCGCTCCTCCTCGGGTCCCGGCGCCACGCCGGCCTCGGCCACGGCCACGTTCTCCTCGACCTGGGCCACGGTGTCCATGCCGACGATCGCCACGTCGACGTCGCGGCTCATGGCATAGCGCAGATAGGCCGCCCGATCCGCCGCGGGGACCTGGCCGTAGGCCATCACCTTCATGCCGATGACTCCCATGCCGCGGGCGCGGGCCGCCGGCAGGCTGGAGCGCGTGAAGTCGTTCCAGACCGCGTTCACCGGCCCGCACGGGTTGAGGATGGTGTCGAACGCGTACTCCTGCATGAACTGCACGCAGCGCGCCGGACGCGCGTGCCCGGTGAGCCCCACGAACCGTATGTGCCCGGCCGCTCGGTAGGCCTCGATCAGCCGCAGCATGCCATCGGGAGCCAGCACGTCGGCCAGCGACTCCTCCTGATCGAGGGCATGGAGCTGGACCAGGTCGATCACGTCCAGCCGCAGGCGGGCAAAGCTCTCGTCCAGCTCGCGGCGCGCCTCATCGCCCCGCCGCTTGACGCACTTGGTGGCGATGAACAGGTTCCGCCGATCCCGCTCGGCCAGCGCCAGTCCGAGCAGGCGCTCGCTGTCCTTGTACGAGGAAGCCGTGTCGATGTAAGTGATGCCGCGATCGATCGCCCGGTGGACCACCTCGATGGCCGCCGCCTGGTCCGTCGCCAGGTTCCAGCAGACCCCTCCCAGTCCCAGGGCCGTCACTTCGACTCCGGTCCTGCCGAGCACTCGCTTCGGAATGGGCATGTGCGCTCCTCTGCTCCTGGGCAGGGCGTGGCAGCGGCGGGCGGCGGCCGGCGCCCCGCCTCGCCGCGACCGCCGTCACGCCGGCGATCCTCAGTCCGCCGAGGCGTGGCGGAACAACGGGATGGCGTCGGCCTGCAGCCGGCGCAGCTGCTGCTCGGCGGCGCGGTCGAGCGGCTCCAGCTCGGCAGCGGCCGCGACACCCACCCAGAACAGCGCCTCGTTTCCGGGCGGCACGCAGGCAGTGGCTCCCTGCGACAGCGCGAAGCTCAGCGCCAGTCGGGTCTCCGTCGCGTCGGTCACCGGCTCGTACCAGCAGGGAGCGTGACTGCGCACGGCGCCCTCCGCCCAGCGGCCGCGGCACTGGGCCTTGAGCACGAGGATCCCCATGCCCCGCTCGCGCGCCAGCCCGATCACCTGGGGCCCGAAGTTCTCCCGGGTCCACAGCGCGTAGTTGATCGGGAACAGGGTCGTGTCGAAGTCGAACCGCTCCATGGCCGCCAGCGCCGCCTCCACGCTGTGCGCGGAGAAGCCCACGTGGCGGACCTTGCCCTCCTCGCGCGCCTGGAGGAACGTCTCCATGGCGCCCCCGGGAGCGAACGCCCGCTCGACATCCTCGCGGCTGTGGAGGGCGTGCAACTGGTACAGGTCGAAGTAGTCGGTCTGCAGCCGCCGCAGCGAGCGCTCCAGCTCGCGGCGCGCTGCCGCGGCGTCGCGCTGCGTGGTCTTGCAGGCCAGGAACGACCGCTGGCGGTAGGGGGCCAGCGCCGGACCCATCTTCTCTTCCGCCTCGCCGTCCCCGTACGTGGGCGCCACGTCGAAGTAGTTGATGCCCCACTCCTCCACGGCGCGGGCCACGCAGCGATTCGCGTGCTCCTGGGTCGCGCCCATCAGCACGATGCCGCCCAGCCCGATGACCGACAGCTCCTCGCCGGTCCGACCGAGCCGGCGCCGCGGCAGTGGCGCGCTGCCCAGGGCAGCGGCCGGGCCGACGCTGACCGCCAGCCCTGCTCCCACCGCCGTGCGGATGAACTCGCGTCTGTCCATGTCGATCCCCCCCGCCAAGGTGTGGCTGTCGCGCCGGCGCCGTGGCGCCGGCCAGCGACGCGCCGAATATAGCCGCACCCCGGGGCCGCGGCGAGTCCCGCTCGCCGTTGACCGCCGTGCCGCTGCGCGCCTATCTTCCCCGGTCCACGCTCTCCGCGCCGGAGCCACCGCCGTGAAGCCATCGCCCCGCCTGACGGCTGTGCAGCTGCTCCCGCTCATCCAGCGCTTCCTGGGGCTGTCCGCGGCGAAGATCGCCGACCTCGACCGGACCTGGGACCCGGCGGCCGGCACGCCCGTCTTCACCGTGAAGGGGCGGTACACGACCCGCGGCTGGACCGAATGGACCCAGGGGTTCCAGTACGGGTGCGCCCTCCTCCAGTACGACATGACCGGCGAGCGGCGCTTCCTGGAGCTGGGCCGCGAGCGCACCATCGCCCGCATGGCCCCCCACGTCTCGCACACCGGCGTGCACGACCACGGCTTCAACAACCTGTCCACGTACGGGAACCTGCGCCGGCTCATGCGCGAGGGGCGCATCCCGTACGACCGCCGCGAGCTGGAGCTGTACGAGCTGGCGCTGAAGGTCTCGGGAGCGGTGCAGGCGGCGCGCTGGACGCGGACGGCCGCCGGGCGCGGCTTCATCCACTCGTTCAACGGCCCCCACTCGCTCTTCGCCGACACGATCCGCTCGCTGCGCGTGCTGGGCCTGGCACACGAGCTGGGGCACGTGCTGATGGGCGAGGGCGACCGGCCCATCAGCCTGCTGGGCCGGCTGGTGGATCACGCCCTCACCACGGCCCAGTACAACGTGTACTACGGCGAGGGACGCGATGCGTACGATCGCGTTCCGGGCCGTGTGGCGCACGAGTCCATCTTCAATCCCACGGACGGGCAGTACCGGTGTCCCAGCACCCAGCAAGGCTACTCGCCCTTCTCGACGTGGACGCGCGGACTGGCCTGGATCCTGGCCGGCTACGCCGAGCAGCTCGAGTACCTGAGCCAGGTGGACGAGGAGGCGCTGGCCCCGTTCGCGGACCGCGGCGAGCTGTTGCGCCTGTGCGAGCGCGCCGCCGTGGCGGTCGCGGAGTTCTACCTGGAGCACAGCTTCGCCGACGGTATCCCGTTCTGGGATACCGGGGCGCCGGGCGTGGCCGGCTTCGGCCGCTACACCGAGCAGGTCTCCGATCCGGCCAACGACGTGGAGCCGGTGGACGCCTCGGCGGCCGCCATCTGCGGCCAGGGCTATCTGCGCCTGGGCAACTACCTGACAGCCCGCGGCGACCGCTCCCGCGGCCGCCGGTACCGCGCCGCAGCATTCACCATCGCGCGGACCTTGCTGGCCGAGCCGTACCTGGCCACCCGGCCGCGGCATCAGGGTCTGACCCTGCACGTGGTCTACCACCGCCCCAACGGCTGGGACCATGTGCCGGCCGGCCGGCGGATCCCGTGCGGCGAGGCGGCGATGTGGGGCGACTACCATACCATGGAGCTGCTGCTGCTCATTCAGCGCGAGGCGGAGAAGGGTCCATACCCGCAGTTCTTCCGCTGACCAGCGCGCGGCCCCGGCCAACGCCGGCGCGCGCAGGGCGGGCGGCAGCGGCACCGCACAGGGCCGGAAGCGGCTCCGGGAGGGCAGGCCGTGAAGATCACCGCCATCAAGAGCTACATGACGCGCTGCGGCCAGCGCCCGCGCGTGCTGGTGAAGGTGGAGACGGACGCGGGCCTCTACGGTTGGGGCGAGGCCTACAACCACGGTCCGGACCGCGCCATCCCGCCGATTGTCGACTACATCTTCGCGATGATCGGCGGCGAGGATCCGCGGCGGATCGAGTACATCATGCTCAAGCTGTACCAGCAGTTCCGCTTCCCGCCCGGGGCGCTGGGCCTGGCGGCGTTCTCCGCGGTGGACCACGCGCTGTGGGACATCTCCGGCAAGGCGGCCGGACTGCCGGTGTACATGCTGCTCGGCGGCCACGCGCGCGACCGGGTGCAGGTCTACGCCCACCTCGGCGGCAAGGACGGCCAGGCGGCGGCCGAGCAGGCGCTGCAGCTCAACGCCGACTGGGGATTCACCGCCTTCAAGACCGGGCCCTACCGCATCCCGCCCGAAGCCAGCCGCTGGGGCGAGGTCTGCCGCGAGGCCGCCCGCTACTTCGAGGCGCTCCGCCGCCACACCCCCGCCCATTTCGAGATCGCCTTCGACGCGCACGCCAAGATCTTCGAGCCGGTGCGCGCCGTGCAGCTGGCCAACGCCCTGGCCCCGTACGACCCGCTGTTCTACGAGGAGCCGCTGCGCCCCGAGCACATCCCGGCCTGGGCGCGCCTGCGCCAGCAACTACAGGTGCCCCTGGCCACGGGCGAATCGCTCTACTCGCGCTTCGAGTTCCTCAGCCTCCTGGCCGCGCAGGGGGCCGATATCGTCCAGCCGGACATCTGCGCCTGCGGCGGCCTGCTGGAGATGCGCAAGATCGCGGCGATCGCCGAGGCGCACTACGTGACGGTGGCGCCGCACAACCCCATGGGGCCGCTGGCCACGGCGGTCAACGTCCACTTCGCCGCGGCCACCCCCAACTTCCGCATCCTGGAGTACCTGCTGCCGGGCGACAACCGCTGGCTGGATGCGCCCTACCTGCCGCAGGACGGGTACCTCCAGCTGCGCCCGGAGCGGCCCGGGTTCGGCGTGGAGGTGGACGAGGAGCACGTGCGGCACGACGCCTACCTCCACTGGCAGCGCACCTGCCCGGTCCGGCCCGACGGCTCCACCGGGTACATCTGAAAGCCGGCACGGCAGGCGGCCGCCCCCAGCCGCCATCGGCGGGCACCGCCCCAGCCACGGCACGCGACCCATGAAGATCGCCGCCCTCCGGACCTACATCGCCCGCCACGGTCAGCGCTGCCGTGGACTGCTCAAGATCGAGACGGACGCAGGCATCGACGGCTGGGGCGAGGCCTACTCCATCGGGCCGGATCTGTCGGTGCCGCCGCTCGCCGACTACATCGGCCGGATGATCGGCGGCGAGGACCCGCGCCGGATCGAGTACATCCTGTGCAAGCTCCTGCAGCAGTTCCGTTTCCCGCCCGGAGGCACGGGCCTGGCGGTGATCTCCGCGGTGGACCAGGCACTGTGGGACATCGCCGGCAAGGCCGCCGGCCTGCCGGTGTACATGCTCCTCGGTGGCGCGGCGCGCCAGCGCGTGCGCGTGTACCACAGCATCGGCGGCCGCGATGCCGCGGAGACCAGCGAGCAAGCCCTGCGGCTGCACGCCGAGTGGGGCTTCTCCGCCTTCAAGCTCAGCCCCTACAGGCTGGATCCCGAGAGCGCGCGGTGGGGGCGGGTCTGCGCCGCGGCGGCCGAGTACCTGGAGCAGGTCCGCCGGCGCACGCCCGCGGAGTTCGAGTTCGCCCTGGACGCGCACGCCAAGATCCTCGAGCCCGTCAGGGCCGTGCAGCTGGCCGCGGCGCTGGCTCCGTACGATCCCCTGTTCCTGGAAGAGCCCCTGCGGCCCGAGCATATCCCCGCCTGGTCGCGGCTGCGCCAGCAGATGGCCGTGCCGCTGGCGACGGGCGAGTCGCTGTACGGGCGCCACGAGTTCCTCGCCCTGATGGCGGCCCAGGCCGCCGACATCATCCAGCCCGACGTGTGCGTGTGCGGCGGTCTGCTGGAGATGCGCAGGATCGCGGCCAGCGCCGAGGCGCACCAGGTCACCGTGGCGCCGCACAACCCGATGAGCCCCATCGCCACGGCGGTGAATGTCCACTTTGCCGCGGCCACCCCCAGCTTCACGGTCCTCGAGTACATCCTGCCCCTGCACAACGAATGGCGGCACTGGGTGGACGAGCCCTACCTGCCGCGCGGCGGCTATCTGGAACTGCGGCCCGACCGGCCGGGCTGGGGCGTGCAGGTCGACGAGGATGCCCTGCGCGACAACGAGTACTGCCACTGGCAGCGCACCTGCCCGGTGCGGCCCGACGGTTCCACCGGATACATCTAGCCCGACGACAGCCCGCGAGGAACGATCATGCTTCGCCGCGACAACACCGTGCTGGTCCTGATCGACATCCAGGGCAAGCTCGCCACGCTCATGCACGAGCGCGAGCAGCTCTTCGCCAACCTCCAGATCCTGACCAGGGGCGCCCGCGTGCTGGAGCTGCCCATCCTCTGGCTCGAGCAGTATCCCCGCGGCCTCGGCCCCACGATCCCGGAGATCGCCGGCCTGCTGCCGGACCTGCAGCCGCTGCCCAAGATCTCGTTCAGCGCCTGCGGCCTGCCGGAGTTCGTGCGGCGGCTCGCCCGGACGGGGCGCCGCCAGGTGCTGCTGGCCGGCATCGAGGCCCATGTCTGCGTGTACCAGACGGGGCGGGACCTGCTGGCAGCCGGTTACCGCGTGGAGGTGGTCGCGGATGCCGTGTCGTCGCGCACCGCGGCCAACCGCCGGCTGGGCCTGCAGCGGTTGGAGGCCGCGGGCGCGCTCCTCACCAGCGTGGAGATGGCGCTGTTCGAGCTGCTCGGCCGCGCCGAGGGGCCGGAGTTCAAGCAGATCGCGGCGCTGGTCAAGTAGACTCGGCCGGCCGGGCCGGCCACCGCGCGGCTCCAGCCGTCTCGGCCAGGCGGCGGCTGCCCGCCGGTGACATCCGGTCGTCTCGGCAGGGTTCTAGGTGCGTGCCGTTCGCCGGCAGACCGCCGGCGCGGCCGGACCAGTCGGCCGGCGGCGGCGGTCAGTCGTCCACCCCAATACCGGGAGCAGAACTCATGCGCAGACTTCTGTTTGCAGCGCTGTTGCTGGCCGCGGTCGTTGGCCTGACCGGCTGCGCCCAGACCGGGATGTTCGCCGCCGCCCAGGTCACCAGCGTGGAGCTGGGCGAGCCCAACTACCGCGTCATCGCGACCAACGTGACCGGCAGCGCGGAGGCCGGGTACCTGCTGGGCATCAGCATACCCAGCGGCATGATGAGCACGACGCTGGCCCTGGCGCGGATCGAGGGGACCGGAATGCTCTACCGCGAGGCGCTGGCGGCCCTGTGGGCGAACTTCGAGGCCGCGCACGGGTCGATCGCCGGTCGCCGGCTGGCCCTGGTCAACATCCGGTACGACGCCGACAACCTGAACCTGCTGCTCTACACGCGGCCGCGGCTGTCGATCCGCGCTGACGTGGTGGAGTTCGCCGCCCCGGAGGAAGAGGGCCGCTAGGACGCGGCGTAGCGGCGTGCGTACAGCCCAGGATCGTAGGGCGCGCGCCGGTTGGGGCAGTCCGGACGCGGGCACAGCATGCAGCTCTCGAAGCTCTCCTGGCGCGGGAAGCGTATGCCCGACACGCTCTTGTTGGGGATCATCACGTAGCTGGGCGAGAGCTGAACGCCGATCCGGCCGGGCACGTCGCCGAGGATGGCGAACAGCGGCCGCTGCTGCTGGATGGGCCAGTCGGCCAGCGAGCCTGGTGCCATCGCTGCGGTCGGCCCGGGCCGGTAGCGCTGCTGGATGTCCCGGTTCAAGGCCCGGATGGCCGTGCCCAGCGCCGCCTCCTTGATCGCCTCCGCCAGGTACCGCTCGAGCGGATCGTCCTTGGCGTGCGCCCACTCGTCCAGCTCGGGGCCGCAGGTGGCCACGTACACGAAGACGCGTTGCGCCGCGCTCAGGTTGACCCGCAGCACGCGGCTGCGTAGCTCTACGCCGCCGATGATCACGCGCTCCGCATCCACCACCTGGGGGTAGGCCAGGCGGTAGAGCGCCGTGGGCCGGGCGAGCCGTCCGGCCTCGGCCAGCAGGCGGGCGACCTCGTCGCGGTACCCGGCATCGCCCTCCAGGCGCACCTTGGCCAGCAGTGGCGCGGGATCGAGCTCGAACCGGACGGGGTCGAGCCGGTGGGTCGGCTCTGCCTCGGCGCGGCTGGTCTTTGCGGACATGCGGCTAGCCCCCCGTCTCGGCCGAGCGCCCCGGGAACAGCTCGCGATACTCGCGGGCGAACGCCTCCGAGCCGTCGTCGACGCGGATCTCGAGGGCGATGCCGGGCACGAAGCCGGTGATCCGGCCGCTGGCGAAATCGTTGCGGTAGCGGCCATCCGGGAAGAAGCTGGTCTGGCCATGCGGCCAGCGCAGCGCGTGGATCTGCCGCACCGCCGGCACCCGGTAGTCGTCCGCCACGCGGTAGCGCTCCAGCGCCTCCGCATCCAGCTCGACGCCGAGGCCCGGTCCCGCCGGCACGGCCAGGTGCCCGCCCGCCACGGCAAGGCCGCGCACCAGGGAATGCGCGTAGATGTTCACGCAGGTGATCGCCGGCCAGCGAGCCTCGCGCAGCACCGCGCCGAAGTGCGCCGCGAAGGCAGTGGTGAGTCCGGTGCCCACCATCTGCAGCCAGAAGGGCATGTGCGCCTGGTGGCAGAAGATGCCGTCTTCCAGGATGCGGCGCGCGCCGCCGCTCAATACGAAGCCATCGCACACCTCCGCGCGGATCGCGCTCAGGCGCGGCGGCGTGCCGATGTGCATGGCGATGGGGCTGCGGATCTTGCGGCGTAGCAGGGCGTTGCCGGCCACGTCGTCCTGGGGGATCGGCGACTCGACGATGGCCAGGCAGCCGTACCGCGCCTCCAGCCGGCCCAGCAGCGGCGCCGCCGCGTCGACGCCCAGCAGCAGGCCGTTGAAGTCCGCGTCCAGACGGAAGTGCGCCGGCACGGCCGCGCTCACTGCCGCCAGTTGCGCGTCGAGGTCGTGCCAGGGCCGCGCCTTCACCTTCATGCTCGTGAAGCCGTGGGCCACGGCCGCCTGCGCCTCGGCCGCCCACTCCTGCGGCGTCATGCTCTGCGCCCACCAGGACACCGGGCAGGCATCGCGGTGCTGCGGCCCCAGCAGGCGATGGCAGGGCACGCCGAGCAGCTTGCCGGCGGCATCGAACAGCGCCATCTGCAGACCCGCGCCCAGCGAGTCGTCCCACAGCAGATCGAAGAGATTGGCGCCCCGGACGCGGGCGAACTCCGCCGGACCGGAGCGGCCCCAGGTATAGCCCTGGATCGTCTCGCCGATGCCCACGACGCCCGCGGCGGTGGTCACGCGGCACAGCTCCACCACGCCCCAGCCCGGCCCGTACACCTGCATCGTGCGGGCGCAGCGCGGGTGGAACGGCACGTGCAGCACGGTGCGCTCGATCTCTTTGACAGTGGCGTGTCGCCCGTCCATACTACTCCGTCGCTCTGCGCGTCAGGCGGTGGCCAGCAGCCCGCCGGCAGCGCGCTGGCAGGGGGGCCAGCCCCAGGCTGCATGGAGCGGCTGACCCGCCGCCCAAGTGTAGGAGCGCGGGTGGCCCCCATCAACCCGAACAGGAGAGAGCGTCCCCATGGCCAAGGTCGTGTTCATCGGCGCCGGCAGCTTCGGCTTCACGCGCGGTCTCGTCCGCGATCTGCTCACCTTTCCGCTGCTGCGCGACGCCGAGATCGCGCTGGTCGACATCAACCGGGAGCGCCTCAGCTTCGCCCGGCGGGCCTGCGAGAAGATCATCGCTCAGGGCGGCTACCCCGCCCGCCTCACCTGGAGCGCGGACAGACGCGAGGTGCTCCGGGACGCCGACGCCGTCATGGTGACCATCCTGTGCGGCAGCACGGACGTGTGGCAGCACGACATCCTCATTCCCAAGAAATACGGCGTCGACACCAACGTGGGCGACACGCGCGGTCCCAGCGGCATCTTCCGGGCGCTGCGCACCATCCCCACCATGCTCAGCATCGCCCGCGACATGGCCGAGCTGTGCCCCGGCGCGATCATGCTGAACTACACCAACCCCATGGCCATGCTGTGCCACGCCATGCAGCGCGAGACGGACGTGGTGTCCACCGGCCTGTGCCACAGCGTGCAGGGTACCGCGGCCATGCTGGCCAACTGGGCCGGGGTGAAGCCGGAAGAGGTGGACTATGTCTGCGCCGGCATCAACCACATGGCCTGGTTCCTGGAATTCAGGCACAAGGGAGAGGACCTCTACCCCAAGCTGCGCCGGCGGGTGGCCACGGACCCCGAGGTCTACAACCACGAGCAGGTCCGCAACGAGATGTTCCTGGCCCTGGACTACTACGTCACCGAGTCTTCCGGCCACAACTCGGAGTACAACTGGTGGTTCCGCAAGCGCCCCGATCTCATCGAGAAGTACTGCACCACGGGGACGGGCTGGAACCCCGGGCACTATGCCTACATCCTCGACGAGTACCGCAAGCGCGACTCCACCTGGAAGCAGCAGGTCCGCGACTGGCTGAACCGGAAGGAACCCATATCGCTGCAGCGCGGCCACGAGTACGCGGCCGCCATCGCCAATGCCTGGGTCGGCGGCGAGCCCTATCGCTTCAACGGCAATGTGCCCAACGACCGGCTCATCGACAACCTCCCGCAGAACTGCTGCGTCGAGGTGCCGGTGCTGGCCTCGCGCCGGCAGTTGCAGCCCATCCGCGTGGGATCGCTGCCCCCGCAGTGCGCCATGCTCACCGGGTTGAGCGCCCAGATCGAGATGCTGGCGGTGGAGGGCTGCCTGCAGGGCGATGCCCGCAAGGTGTACCAGGCGATCGCCCACGACCCGCTCACCGCCGCCGTGCTCTCCCTGGCGGAGATCAAGCAGATGACGGCGGAGATGTTCGCGAAGAACCGCCGCCACCTGCCCACCTTCAGGAAGATCGACCTGTAGAGCGCGGGAGGGCGACCCGATGACTCAGCGCGAGCGGCTCCTCAGCGTGTATGCGGGCCGCCGCCCCGACGTGGTCCCCTTCGCGCTGGACCTGTCGCACTGGTACTACTGGAAGAACCAGCAGCCCTGGGATCTGAGCCGGGCCTACACCGAGCCCGAACGCGAGCTGGTCGACTACCACCGCCGGGTGGGCGCCGGCTTCTACCTGCCCAACCTGGCCGCCTTCTACGAGGTCCGCTTCGCCGCGCCGGTGCAGGCGAGCGTCACGAAGCGGCAGCGCCTGGGCGCACCCGAGATCCTCTGGCGGATCGCCACCCCGCACGGCGCGATCGAACGGGCACGCGCCTGGGAGCCGCGCACCTATGCCTGGGCGGTCACGCGGTGGGGCATCCGCACGCCCGCCGACCTGCGCGTGTTCGCCGAGGCGATGTGCGCCCGTGAATACCTTCCCTGCTGGGAGCGGTTCCGGGCGTGGGACGAGTACGTGGGCGACATCGGCGTGACCTACGTCTCGGCAGGCTACAGCGCCATGGGGCACCTGCTGCACTACTGGGCCGGGGTCGAGCAGACCGCCTACCTGGCGGCCGACCACCCCGCCGAGCTGGAGGCCGCCACGCAGGCGGTGAACGCGAACAACCTCGAGCTCATCGAGCTGCTCTGCAGCTCGCCGGCGCAGATCGTCATCATGGGCGACAACTTCTCCAGCGACGTCCAGCCCCCCTGGTTCTTCGCGCGCTACTCGGCCGGGTACTACGCCGAGGCGATCCGGCGGCTCCACGCGGCCGGCAAGTGGGTGGCCGTCCACATCGACGGGCGCCTGCGGCAGAGCATCGCCATGATCGCCGCCACGGGCGCGGACTGCGGCGACGCGATCACGCCGGCGCCGATGGGCGACCTGGACCCGCCCGCCTGCCGGCAGGAGGCCGGTCCGCGGTTCATCCTGTCGGGCGGCGTGTCGCCCGACCTCTGGCTGCCGCACACGCCGCGCGCTGCCTTCGAGCAGGCGGTGCGTGCCTGGCTGGACCTGCGCCACGCCAGCCCGCGGCTGATCGCCGCCGCGGGGGACCAGGTGCCGCCGGGCGCGGAGGAGGCGCGGATTCACCGCATGCGCGAGCTGGTGGAGGAGCATGGCCGCTACTGACGCCCGTGCCGGCCGCCACCGGCGGCAGCGGTGGGCTGGACGCCGCCGGTGGGCGGCACGGGCCGCCTCGAGCCGCGGATGACGCCCATGAGCGAGTCGATCCGCTCCATCGCGATTGCGGGGGCCTGGGGATACATCGGCCGGAAGCTGCTGGATGCAGCCGTGCACCTGGGCCTGCGGGTCTACGCGTACGACCCGGCACCCGTGCCCGCGGACGTGGATCCGAGCCGCTGCACGCTGGTCAGCGACCCGGCGGAGTTCTACCGGTTGCCCGTGGAGCTGTATCACCTGGCGCTGCACCCGCAGCACCGGCAGCCGGCCCTCGGCATTCTCCTCGACCGCGCCCGACACGAACCTCTGCTCATCCTCAACGAGAAGCCCATGGCCGAGCCGGAGACGCCGCAGGCGTGCGCCGCGACCGTCGCCGCCGTCGAGGCGACCCAGGCCATCATGCTCTTCGACTTCCTGGAGCTGTACGACCCCATGACGCAGGCCATCGTCGAGCACCTGTCGCGGTCCGGACCGGTGCAGATCGATGCCGTGCGTCTCTACCGGGGCAAGGACCGGGAGGATCCCCGGCGCCCGCGCAACTACAAGAAGATGGTCCACATCCAGTACCAGGAGACGGTGCACTGCATCGCGTTCCTGCTCCATCTGCTGGGCAGTCTGAGAGGCGGGCTGCGGGCGGTGCTCGACCAGGGGCTGACGGTGACGGCGCACGCGCAGCCGTACGCGCCGCCGAACCCGGAGGCCTACCCCTACGTGGTGGACGGACAGGTGACCTACCGGCTGCAGCTCGGCGACGTGCAGGTCGACGGCCGCACGGACTTCAAGGCCGGCGCGCCCTTCGCCAAGACCAAGACGATCACCGGCCGGGCCGGCGGCCGGCCGTTCGTCGTGGAGGCCGATTACCTGGAGGGTGCCAAGCGGCTGGCGATCGACGGGCGCGACATGGGCTTCGCGCGGGACGCCAGCGGCTACGAGCACATCCTGCGCACGCTCGCGGCATGGCGGCAGCGGGTGAGCCCCGAGCGGCTGATGCGGGGCGTGTACCCGAACCCGCGGTTCGCGCGCCTCACCTACCAGATCTCCAGCGTGCTCTGGCGCAGCTGCTGGACCGGACGGCCCATCGCGCTCCGCTCGTACGACGAGCTGCTGGGGTTCGCCGCCGACTTCGCCGCGGCAGTGCCCCAGTTCGCCCGCTATGCGGCCCCGGCGCCGACTGCCGCCAGCCGGCCGCCCCAGTCCTGACCTGTCTGGCCGCCCGCGCCGCGATCACCGCGCCACGGCCGCCGGGTCGGGCAGCTCGCGGAGGAACTGCTCCAGCTCCTCCAGCTCGGCGTCGCCAAGGCTGGCGAACGGCGGCCGGCGCCAGCGGCCCGCCAGCCCGCAGATCTCGGCGATGCCGTGCAGGGCGGCATCGAAGCCGCCCGCCAGGCCGGCGATCCTGGCGAAGAATGGGCGGTCGATCCGCTCGACGATGGCAGCCGCCGCGCGCACGTTGCCGCTGGCGATCTCCCGCCAGTACGCATGGGCCACCGCCGGCCGGAAGGTGATGAAGGTCGACAGGTAGCCCGCGCAGCCGTAGGGCCACAGCTCCAGGTGAAACGACTTCTGCCCGCCCGCGAACACTGCCCAGCGGTCGCGGACGAGGCTGGTCACGCGGCGGTCGAACTCCCCGGTCACGTCCGCCTTCATCGCCCACACGCCCTCCACCTGAGCCAGCAGCGACTGCGCCAGTTCCAGGCCGGCTGCCTCCCCGCCCTGGCGCATCAGCTCGGCGTTGTTGGCCGCGAGCGGCACGTGGGCGGCCAGCGCGGCGTGGTGCGCCACCAGCGCAGCGGGCGCGCAGGCGCCCGGATACCAGAACGGCGGGAACACCTGCAGGATGTCGGCGCCGCACTCGCGGCAGAAAGCGGCGAACTCCACCGCCTTGGGGGTGGCCCACCGGCCCGTGCAGGCGATCACCGTCGCCCGGCCGCCGGCGGCGCTGGCCACCGCGCGGGTCAGCGCCGCGATCTCCGCGTCGGTGAGCAGGGCGAACAGGCTGTCGCCCCAGGTGAGCAGGAGGGCCCGCGCCCCGGCGGCGATGTCGAAGTCGATGAGCCGCCGCAGACCGGCGTAGTCGATGCTCCCGTCCCGCGCAAACGGCGTCCGCACCGAGGCGATCGGTCCGTGCAGGGACGCCCGCACTGCCTCGCGATCCACCACGAGCCTCCTTCTCCGGCGCTGCTTGGCGGTGCGCCGGCGGCAACCCCAGGCCGGCGCGACGGGCTCACTGCCGCGCCTGGATGCCGCCGGCGTCAACCTCGTACACGGCCACGCCCGGCTGGACCTGGCCGAACAGCTCGGCGGTTTCCGGGTGACAGGTGAAGAACAGCACCTGATGGGTCCGGGCGAGCTCGGCGATGGCACCGGCAGCCCGCCGGCATCGCTCCGGATCGAAATTGGCCAGGATATCGTCCATCACCACGGGCAGGGCCTCGGCCAGGCGGGCCCGGTGACGGATGAAGCCGAAACGCATGGCCAGGTAGAGCAGCTCGGCCGTGCCGCGGCTCAGCTCCGCCGGCTGCCGGCGCGCCCCCGTGGCGGCCACCACCTCGAGGCGTTGCTCGCCCACCGGAGCCACGACGCGCACGTACCGGCCGCCGGTGATCCGCGCCAGGAAGGCGCTGGCCTCCCGCACCACCTCGGGCTGCTGCTCGCGCTCGTACTGCTCGCGCGCGGTGTCCAGCAGCCACCGCGCGAGGGCGCAGGTGATCCACTCCCGGGCCGCGGCCTGCAGCTCGGCCTTGAGCTGCTCGCGCTCGGTGCGCAGGCGCGCGGCCTGGTCCGAGTTGCGCAGACTCTCGAGCTGCTGCTGCAGCCTGGCCCGCTGCTCGATGAGCCGGACGCGCTCGGCCTCCTGCTCGTCAGCCTGCCGCCGCAGCGCCTCGGCCTCCTGCTCCAGCGCCGCGCGCGACGTGGCGGCCAGCTCGGCGCGCAGGGCCGCCAGGTCGTCGGTGCCGGCGATCCTGCCCAGGTTGGTCGCCAGGGCGGCGATCTGGCGCGCCAGCTCCTGCCGGCGCTCCACTGCCGCCGCTCGCTCGCGGAACTGTTCCGCATCGGCCACGCCCGCGGCGGCGCACAGGGCCGCGATGTCGGTCTCCACCTGCGCCAGCGCCTGCTGCGCGGCGGCGAGCTGGGCCTCGGCCTCCGCCTGCGCGCGTCTGAGCTCCTCCGCCCGCCCGGCTCGGTCGCGCGCCGTCTGGCACTCCTCGTACAGCGCGCGCACGACGGCCGGCAGTCGCTCCGCGGGAGGAACGGCCCGCCCCAGTTCGGCCAGCAGCGCCGCCACCTCCCGGCCGAAGCCCTCGCTACGCTCGCGCACCGCGCCCCGCTGCGCCGCCGCCTGGTCGCGCCGGGCCGCTGCCGCCAACCCCCGCTCGACGGCGTCGATGGCCTCGATCGCGGTGGAAGGGACCAGGCCGTTGTCCAGGCCGGACTGTGCCAACCACGCCTGCCACGCCTGCTCGACCTGCGCCAGGCGCTGGCGGGAACACTCCAGGTTCGCCTCGGCCTGCGCCGAGTCGGCCGCTGCCTGCTCGTGCCGCCGCTGGCATGTCGCCCAGGCTTCCTCCAGGGCGGCGCGCTGCCGGCGGCGCTCCTCCTGCTCGTGCCATTCCCGCACGAACCCGTCGACGGCCGCCACCAGCTCGGTCGGATCGCGGCGCTCCGCCTGCGCCGCCAACTGCGGCACGGTGCCTGCCGTGGCCGCGTACTGCTCGACGGCGGCCTCCATCTGCGCCACCCGGTCCTCCAGGCCGGCCAGGGCCCGCGCCTGCTCGCGCAGCGCGTCCACCTTGCCGAACAGCAGCAGCGCCGTGCGGGGCAGCATGCCTGCCGGCAGGCCGCCCTGGGACAGGTGCGCCGCCCACTCCTCCTGCAGGCTCTCGGCCTCGCCTTCCGCGGCAGCCAGGGCCGCCGCCTGCGCGGCGGCGGCGGCGGCCAGACGCGAGGCCTCGGCCTGCAGTTGGGCCACCCTGTCCCGCTGCTGCTCCCAGGTCGCCAGCGCTCGTTCGCGCTGCTCCAGGCAGGCCTCCTGGCGGTCCACCTCGTCCGGCGCGGGCGCGGCACCCAGCCCGCAGGCCGGCGCCGCGGCGGCGATGGCCTCGTCCAGCGCGGCCGCCTCGCGGCGCAGGCTCTGCGCGCGCTCCTCCAGCGCGTGGACGGCGGCCAGCAGGCGGGTCTGCTCCCCGGCGTGCGCCGCCAGCCGGGCTGACGCCCGCCGGCGATGGCGCCACAGCAGCGCGGCGCTCGCCGCGGCGCCGGCCGCGCCAGCCAGCACCGCCAGCAGCGCCGCGCCAGGCGCGGGCCGCAGCCACAGCCACAGCAGCGGCACCAGCGCCAGCCAGATCGCCGCGAACGCCGGGCTGGGGCCTGGTCCCGGGGCGAGCTGCGCCAGCCGCTGCTGCTCGCCCCGGCGCTCGTTCAGGCGTTCGTCGAGCTGGGTCTGGCGCTCCTGCAGGTTCAGGCGCTGGAACACCTTGCCCCGCACCTCGCGCAGGCTGGCCCGCTGGCGCCGCAGCAGCTCGGCGTCGGCCACTGGCGGCCGGGGCAGTGCGTCCAGCTCCTGCTGGGCCACACGCACCCTGCCGGCGGCCTCCGCCTGTTGCCGGGCCGCCTCCGCGACTCGCTCGCGCAGCGAGGCGCAGCGCTGGCGCGCTGCCTCCAGACGCTGCTCGAACTGCTGGATGCGCTCCTGGGCCGCGATCGACGCATCGAAGCCGCCGAGGCGCTCCTGCGTCCACCCGGGGCCGATCTCGCGCAGGGAGCGCGCCAGTTGCTCGCTGGCGTGGCGTCGCTGGGCGCGCACCGCGGGCAGGTCGCGCGCCACGGCCGCCAACTGATCCCTGC
>CAZPXM010000018.1:0-40829 GCA_964591015.1 uncultured Gemmatimonadaceae bacterium | reverse complement strand
CAGCAACCGCGCCAGATTGCCGCCCTTGACCCGCTGGCGGTCGTCGTCGCCGTACTCCGCCAGATGCGCGTCGACGATCGCCGGGGTGCCGCTGCCCCACACCAGGCGCGCGGGCCCGAACGCCTCGATCACGCGCCGCGTGAACGGCCGCGCGCTCAGGTACAGCGGCGCGTCCTCGGCGAAGTGGTTCAGCCCGGACAGCTTCATGTAGACCTGCGGGAAGCTGGCCAGCTCGAGCACGTCCGCGTACTCGACGGCGGTGCCCGTGTGCGGCTCGGCCAGATGGTCGATCAGCACGGGCGTCGGGGGCAGGTCGCGCAGCGCCGCGGCGACCTGGCGAGCGTAGTCGGGCCCGATGTGCAGCTCCACGACCAGCCCCAGCTCGGCGGCCCGCTGCCACAGCGCGCGCACCCCCGGGTCCGCGAAGCTGTCCAGGTAGGTCTGCTTGCCGCGGTGCGCGTGGAAGCGCGTGGCCACGATGCGCGGCTGGCGCGCCACCAGGTCCGCCAGCCGGCGCGGGGCGTCCGCGTCGCGCGGGTAGAACAGGCTCGTGCCCCACAGCCGGGCAGGCTCGCGCTCCAGGCAGTCCAGAACCAGGCGATGGTCGTCGCCGTACGGCTCGGGCTGGACGATCACCGCCCGGTCGATGCCCTCGGCCTGCAGGCGCTGCCGGTACGCGGCCAGCGGGTCGGCGGCCAGGGCGGCGGCAGGTGGCCGGTAGGCGGCGCGCGGATGGAAGGGATAGCGGGCGGTATCGGCGCTGAACAGGTGCGCGTTCCATTCGATGACCATCGGCGATGCTCCCTGGGAAACCGGGGCGCTACTGCCCGGCGCCGCGGCGCGTCCGGGTCGGCCGGCACCGGCCGGCACCGTCCTTGCGGTCAGCTTGACAGCCCCGGAGGAGGCGGCTATTTTCGGGGCCTCGTTTCCCGCGCCCCACCGGACTGGCCCGTTCGTCTAGTGGCCTAGGACGCCGGCCTCTCACGCCGGTAACACGGGTTCGACTCCCGTACGGGCTACCAGCATCATCCCTGTTCCGCTCTCCTTCGTCCGCCCGGCGGCCGCGCGCGGGTTGCGCGCTGGCTGCGTGTCGGCCGCGTGCCGGCCGCGCGCTGGAAAACTGGCGGCAGCCATGCCGGCCGGCAAGCGGCCGCGCCGGAACTGGCCTGTTGCCGGCCGAAGGCCTAGTTTTGCCGCAGCGCAGAGCGTTCGCGGAGGCCTCCATGATCGACGTCCAGCCCGACCTGCTGCGGCACGAGGACGGCGCGCCCGTCACGGCCGCCTCGTGGCCGCGCCGCCGCCAGGAGCTGTACCAGGCCATCATCCCGCACGAGTACGGCGGGCTGCCGCCCCCGGGCGTGCGCACGGCAGCCGTGGTGCTCAACGACCACGCCGTGCGCGCACAGGGCGGCGGGCGCTACCTGACCTGCGAGGTGCGCACGACCTTCGCCGACGACCGCGAGCACGCCTTCCTGCTCAATCTGTGGGTGCCGCCCGGCGACGGCCCGTTCCCCTTGATCCTCGACGGCGACGGCTGCTGGCGGTACTTCGACGACGACGTGGTGGCCATGGTGGTGGCGCGCGGGTACATCGCGGCCTCGTTCAACCGCACGGCCATGGCCGCCGACAACCCGCACACCTACCGGAGCACCGGCCTGTACCGCCTCTTCCCCGGCGCGGCGTTCGGCGGGCTGGCGGCGTGGGCCTGGGGGTATCACCGCTGCGTGGACGCGCTGGGGCAGCTCGCCTGCGTGCGCAGCGACCAGATCGCGATCACCGGGCACTCGCGCGGCGGCAAGACCGTGCTGCTGGCGGGCGCCACGGACGAGCGCATCGCCCTGGTCAACCCCAACGACTCGGGCATCGGCGGCTCGGGCCTGAACCGGTGGAAATGCGCCGGCGCCGAGGTCGTGGACGACTTCTGGCGCGCGGGCAGCATCTTCTGGTTCGGCAAGGGCTGGAGCGAGTTCCGTGGCCGCGACGGCGAACTACCCTACGATCAGCACTTCATGCATGCCCTGGTGGCCCCCCGGCTGCTGCTGGTCAACGAGGCGTACGAGGACCCGGGAGCCAATCCGCCCGGGTCCTATGCCGCCTGCCAGGCGGCGCGGGCGGCGTACGCGCTGCTCGGCGCGCCGGACCGCATCGGCTGGGCGGTGCGCGAGGGCGGGCACGCGCACGCACCGGCGGACTACGAGGCCTTGCTGGACTTCGCGGACCGGCACCTCTGCGGCCGGGCGATCCGGCGCGAGTTCCAGCGCCGCCTGTTCCCGGAACTGGCGCAGCTCGTCAGGCGCGTGTAGCGCGACCCACTTATATTCCCCGGCTCGAACGAGCCTCACGGCGCACGTCAGGAGGTGTAGACGATGAATGTCCTGGTGATCATGGCGGCGGGGCTGGGCGCCCTGGGTGTGGGCAGCCGGGTGTACGGCCGGCGCGTGGCCCGGCGGCTGGGCGTGGAGCCCGACCGCCCCACGCCGGCGCAGGTCATCAACGACGGGCGCGACTACGTGCCCACGCGCCTGCCGGTTCTCTTCGCCCACCATTTCGCCACGATCGCCGGGGCCGGTCCCATCGTCGGCCCCACGATGGCCGTGATCTACGGCTTCGTGCCCGCCGTCCTCTGGGTGGTGCTGGGCGGCATCTTCCTGGGCGCCGTGCACGACTTCTCGGTGCTGTTCGCCAGCCTGCGCGAAGGCGGGCACTCGATGGCCGAGATCGCGCACAAGTGCATGGGGCGGGTCGGCTTCGTCCTGTTCATCTCCTTCACGATCGTCATGCTGGTGCTCGTCACCGCCGTCTTCCTCAAGCTGACCGCCACCGCCCTCACCTCGCTGTGGCCGCTGGCCAAGCTGGGCCTGGAGGCTGGCACGGGCCTGCTGAAGACCGAGATCAGGGACGGGGTGCCGATGGGGCGCATCGGCGGCATCGCCTCCACCTCGGTCATCGTCATCACCTGCTTCGCGCCCGTGCTGGGGTACCTGATCTACCGCCGTGGCATCGCCATCCGCTGGGCCTACGCGCTGGGCGTCCTGCTGTGCGCCGTCTCCATCATGACCGGGCTGGCCCACCCCGTCGCCGTCTCGCCCACCACCTGGTCGCTCATCCTGTCGGTGTACGTCTTCTTCGCCGCGGGCGCGCCGGTCTGGATCATCCTGCAGCCACGCGACTTCGTCAATTCGATGGTGCTGTACGCCGGCATGGCGGTGCTGGGCGTGAGCCTGCTGCTGGGCGGCGCGGGCGGCCTGAGCGTGCAGTTCCCTGCGTTCAACCTGAGCGAGGGCATGGCCAGGCTCGGCCTGGTCTGGCCGATGATGTTCGTGACCATCGCCTGCGGGGCCATCTCCGGCTTCCACTCCCTGGTGAGTTCGGGCACGTCCGCCAAGCAGTGCGCCGCGGAGCGCGACGCCAAGCGCATCGGCTACGACGGCATGATCCTGGAGTGCGTCCTCGCCCTGTTCGTGCTGCTGGCCATCGGCAGTTCGCTGGCCGTGCCGGACTACCGCACAGTGGTGTGGCAGGACAAGAACGCGGTCCTCGGCTTCTCGCTGGCGGCCGGCCACCTGGTGCACCGCGGCCTGCCCTTCATCCCCATGGCTCTCGGCACGGTCTTCGGCATCCTCATGCTCGAGGGCTTCCTGGTGACCACGCTGGACTCGGCCGTGCGGCTGAACCGCTATCTGTTCGAGGAGCTGTGGAGCCTGGCCCTGCGCCGGCCGCCGGCGCTCATGCGCAAGTACTGGTTCAACGCGGGGCTGGCCGTGCTGCTGATGTGGGTGATGGCGCAGTCGGGCGCCGCCGACGCGATCTGGCCGGTCTTCGGCTCGAGCAACCAGCTGCTGGCGGCCCTGGCGCTGCTGGTGGTCAGCACCTGGCTGCTCAACCGCCAGGGCGTCGTGCCGTGGTTCACCCTCGTTCCCGCCATCTTCATGATGGCGACCACGCTGGTCTCGCTGGTGCTGCTCTTCCGCAAGTACCTGGCGTCGGGCAGCTGGCTGCTGCTGGGCGCCGACGTGGTGCTGCTCTTGCTCGCCGCGGGGGTGATCGCCATCGCCGCGCGCACGTACCTGCGCCGCGGCTGCCCGGCCGCCGCCACGGCGGCGTCCTGAACCGCCCCGCGCACCGCCGGGCCGCCGGGCCGCGCGGTGCGGCCGGCGCGCCCGCTGCGCCTGCCGCCGGTCCCCCGCCGCAGCGCTGCCTCAGCGCTGCGCCACGAACGCGATCCACAGCGGGCTGGCGCCCACCGGGTAGGTGCCGAGCAGCGCCAGGGCCCCGCTGGCGGCATCGCGGCGGTACAGGGCCACCCGCCCCGACTGCTGCCCTGCCGACAGCAGGAAGTTGGCCGTGGGATCCAGCGCGAAGAAGCGGGGCGTGGGCTCGGTGGGCGCGTGGCCGCGCGGGCTGAGCGTGCCGTCCGCGGCGACCGCGAACACGGCCAGCGAGTCGTGGCCGCGGTTGGACGCGTACAGGAAGCGGCCGTCCGGACTGATGGCGATCTCCGCGGTGGTGTTGCCGGGCCACTCCCCGGCCGGCAGCGTGGAGATCGTCTGCACGGCGGCCAGCGTGCCCCGCTCCGCATCGAGGCGATGCGCGGTCACGGTGCTGTTGTCCTCGTTCACCGAGTACAGCAGGTCCGCGTGCGGGTGGAAGACGAAGTGGCGCGGGCCTTCGGGGGTGGCCGGCCGGAACAGAGGCGGGTCGTTGGGCTGGAGCGCGCCCGTACGCGCGTCGAAGCGGAACTGGTAGATGGCGTTGGTCGGCAGGGTGTGGGGCACGAAGGCGAAGCGGTTGGTCCGATCCGTCTGGATGCTGTGCGCGTGCGGCGCCGTGGCGAGCCACTGCAGCGGCTCGGCCGACAGCATCCCGTCCGCCCCGATGCCGTGCACGGACACGTGGCCCGAGCCGTAGTAGGCCGCCAGCAGGAAGCGATCGGAGCGGTCGGTGGCCAGGTAGGGCGCGCCGTCGGCCAGGCTCACGCTGTCGATCGGGGCCAGCGCGCCGCTGGCGCCGTCCACCGCGTAGCTGGCGAAGCGCTGCAGCGAGCGCAGGCAGACGAACAGGCGGCGGCCGTCGGCGCTGGTGGCCACCGCGCCGGGGCTGCCGGCCAGCGGGATGTCCGGCATGGGCAGCAGGGCGCCCCTGTCGCTGTCGAGCAGGAAATGGGAGAACCAGGCGCTGCGCGCGTTCGACACGTACACATGCCACATGGCGATCCCTCCTTGCCGTCGGTGCAGGCTGGCCGCCGCCGCGCCCCCTGGAAAGGCCCCGGGCGCCGCGGCTGCGGCCGCCGCTCGCCGCGACTACGAAGGACACGCGCCGCAGCCGGGTCAACTCGCCGCCGCGGCGGGTGCGGCCGCAACCGTGCCCGCGCGCCGTGCCCGCGCCTCGGTTGACGGCTTGCCGCTGCTGTGTCGACGTTACCAGCGGGGCCCGCGGTCGGCCCCGGCCCGTCGGTCCGCTGCTCGCTCGTCCGCCAGGAGGCTGCGTTGGCTCGTTCCCGTCCTCGGCCCGGCACATCCGCGTCGCGACCCTCTCCGCCAGGTCGGCCGGCCGGCTCGCCGGCAGGCGCGACACCGGCTGCATCGGCGCCGTCGCCTGCGCCGGGCGGCGGCGCGGGCAGCGGGCCGGATGGCGGCGGCTCGCGCGGGAGGGTGGCCGTGCCGGTGGCCCTGGCCGTGCTGGCACTGGCGCTGGGCGCCTGGACCTTCGACACCAAGCTCTCGCTGAGCGGGGACAACGCCGAGTACATCGTGCTCGCCCGCTCGCTGGCCCAGGGCCGGGGGCTGACCTACATCAGCTCGCCAGCGCCCCAGCCGGCCACCAAGTTCCCCTTCGCCTTCCCGCTCATGCTCGCGCCCCTGGCCTGGCTGGACCCCGACGGCTGGGTGGGCATGAAGGTGCTGGTGCTGGTGCTGTTCGCCGCGGGCATGCCCGCGCTGTATGCCCTTCTGCGGCCGCGGCTGGGCTGGACCACGGCCGCGACGACGGTCGTGCTGTGCATGCTGTGGGGCAACAGCACGGCCAGCGGCCCGCCGCTGCTGCTGGACTTCGCGCACCAGATCATGTCGGAGATCCCGTATCTGACCTTCTCGGTGCTCGCGCTGTGGCTGGTGGAGCGGGGCCTGCAGCAGCCGGGCGTGCGCCGCAACCGCGCGCTCCAGCTCGGCTTCGCCAGCGCCATGTGGGCCTACTACCTCCGCACGGTGGGGCTGGTGCTGCTGGCGGCGGTGTTCGTGTACCTGCTGGCGCGCCGCGACTGGCGCCGAGCGATCGTCTGGCTGGCCGCGGCCGGCGTGTGCTGGCTGCCCTGGTCCGTGCGCAACTGGCTGGTCGGCGGCGGCGCCACCTACCTGCGGCAACTGGTCATGGTGGACCCGTACCTGCCGGAGAAGGGTCTGCTGGACCTGCCGGGCCTGCTGGACAGAATCCGCAGCAACCTGGGGCTCTATGTCACGGGGTTCGTGCCCTACGCCCTGTGCCCCTGGCAGATCGAGGACCATTCGTGGTGGGGTCCGGTGGCGCTGGCGCAGTACGCCCTGGTCGCGTACACGGCGTTCGCCAGCCTGCGGCACCGCCGCGACGGGCTGCTGGGAATCTACACCGTGCTGTACCTGGGCACCGTGATCCTGTGGCCCTGGCCCGGCGACCGTTTCCTGGTGCCCATCGTCCCCCTGCTGGGCTACTACGCCGTCCGCATGGCAGCGGACGCGACAGCCTGGGCCGCGGCGCGCGGCCACGGCACCGCAGCGCGCGCCGCGCTGGCCGGGTTCTGCGTGCTCTGGCTGGGGGCCAGCGGCGACGACTTCGCTGCCCTGCGGCGCTTCTCCCGCGGCCCCTACCCGGCCGACCTGGCGGGCTGGACCCAGTTCCAGCGGGCCGGCGAGTGGCTGCGCGCCCACGCGGCGCCCGATGCCGTGATCATGTGCCGCAAGGAGTTCTGGCTGCACGTGGTCTGCGGGCGGCGCTGCCTGTGCTACCCGTTCGCCGAACCAGCGGCCGTCATGGCGGCCATGGACCGCAACCAGGTGACCCACGTGGTCGTCGAGAGCCTCGGCTACCCGCAGACGGCGCGCTACCTGGCGCCCGCGATCACCGCCAACGCCGAGCGGTTCACGCTGGTGTGGGCCAACGAGGAGCCGCCCACCTACGTCTTCGCGTACCACCGCGCCCCGGTTGCGCCCCGGCCGCCAGCTCCCTGAGGCGCGCCGCGATCAGTGCGAGCGATAGGCGCCTTGCGGGTGCTGCAGCGCGACGGTGGCGCGGGAGACCGCATCCAGCGCCACGCCTGCGGCCAGCCGCGCCTGGCTCGCCGGCGCCTGCAGCGCCCGGCCCAGCCGGTAGGCGGAGAGCGGCACCGGCCCCGAGACCAGCTCGACCGCGTTGTACGTGTCCGTGAACGTGTCGTAGAAGGCCGGGTCTTCCTGCGGCAGCACGATGGGAGCGCCCGTCTGGCCGTCGGCCGCGAAGTAGGCCAGGTAGGGCAAGGCGCTGCGGCCATCGCCGCGGTTGCTGAGGAAGACGATCCAGCGGCCGTTGGCCGACCAGCGCGGGTTGCTCTCCGACCGCGGGCTGTTCAGCCGCTCGAGCGGCCGGCTCGCGCCAGTGTGCAGATCCAGCAGGTACAGGTCGGCTGTGGGTTCGGTGATCGGGTACGTGCCGCGCTCCGACTGCACGTGCAGCACGTACCGCCCGCAGGGCGACACCTGCGGGAAGGCCGCCGAACGCCCGTGGGCGGCGCAGGCCAGCACCAGCTCGGGCTCGCCCCAGCGCCCGCTGTTCACGTCGCAGGCGACGCGCAGCAGATCGGCGCGGAACTGCTGCAGGTCGTGCTGGGTCCGCAGCGGCTGGCTGCGGGCGCGGGCGTAGTAGAGCCAGCGGCCGTCCGGTGCGAAGCACGGATGGGTCTCGACGTACTCGGGCCCGTACACGGCAGGGCTGCTCGACAGCTCGTCGGTGGCGGTGTCGAACAGGAGCAGGTCGCCGCGCACGTCCACGGTGTGCGAGTAGTAGCCCGCCTCGACGGCGGTGAAGATGCCGGCGAACTCGTTGATCGAGCCGACGATGTGCCGGCCGTCGGGATGCCAGCAGGCGTAGGTCAGCGGCCGGTACAGGGGCTGGCACTGCGTGTCCACCTTGCGCACCTGTCCGTCCATCAGGAGCACGGTGCCGCCCTGCCGCCCGCGCACGTGGAAGAACGAGCGGCGGGGGTCGTGCGCGTGGAAGGTGTGGCAGTTGAAGCACTGCGCCGCCCCTTCCAGCGGGGCGAGCAGGCGCCGGGTGGCGAAGCTCTCCAGCGACCGCTCGAAGATGCCGTGGATCACCGCCTTCTGCGTGTTGGGGACCAGCAGCCGGTAGACCAGGCAGGCGTCCACCGGCTCCTCGGCCACGTGCAGGCGCACGGGCCGGAAGGCCGACCACGTGCCGCCCTGGTCGCGAACGAATACCTCGAGCTGCAGACTCGCTCCCCGGTTGGTCTCCAGCAGACGGCGCCAGGTCCGTGGGTCCCAGCGGCAGTCGCTCCCGCGGCAGCGCAGCCGGCACTCGCCGCCGCGCGCGCCGCGGACCGCGACGGCGAAGCGGGCGCCCGGCTCCCGCACCCGGAAGTTCAGCGGCGCCAGGTTGGGGGGCACGGTCGCCTCGGCTGGATCCGGGGCCAGGGCCGGCTGGCGCGCGACAGGCCGCGCGGTGGCTTCTTCGGGCCACGGCGCGCCGCAGCCCGACGCCAGCAGCGCCGCGCAGGCCGCGGCCACGACTGACCGGCGCGCGAATCGCCCGGCGCGCCCGCTGGCCCGGCGCCCTCGTCCGCTCATCGCCCTGCCTCCGGCATGACCGGCCCGCCGCCACCTGCGGCGCGGACCTGCGGCAGTCCCGGCGCCGGCGCCGGCCCTGGCGCGGGCGCCCGCACCGCAGCCTGCGCAGTCAGGAGCTGGGCCAACCGCGGCGCTCCCGCCAGCGCGAACTCCGCACCCAGCCGCTCCCACGAATGCGCGGGCACGCCGGCCGTCAGCGCCGGCCGGAACGCGTAGTACCACCAGTAGGTCCGCGCCAGCTCGGCGGGAACCGGCGGCGCCGTCGCGGCGCCGACCGCCGGCCCCGCGGCCAGGCGCAAGAAGGCGTCGTACTGCTGGCGCACCGGCGGATCGCACCGGCTCTCGATGCGCGCGAAGGTCGCCTCCGCCTCGTCCCCGGCCCACAGCAGCAGGGCCTCCTGGCAATGCCGCGGCAGCCGCCGCGAGTGCCGGCCCAGGTGGCGGGCGAGCTGGTCCATGGCCAGCGGCAGGGCCTCCTTGTCCAGCAGGCACCAGGCCACCAGGTAGTCGAGGGCCAGGCGATTGTCCGGCTCGCTCTCCACCAGGGCCAGCAGCGCGCCCACCTCGCCCAGGGCCACGTCGATCTCCACGGTGGGCCGGAGAGCGCGGCTGCGCCCGTAGCGCGCCGCCGCTGCCTCCGGGTCGGCGACCAGCCGGCGCAGCTCCGCCGCCTCGCGCCGGTGGAAGAGGGTGCGCCCGAGCAAGGCGGCGTGCTTGGCCGCGATCGCCTCGTTGCCCCCGGCCAGGGCGCAGACGCCGACCTGGTAGGCGTTCCCGTACGTCGGCCCCGACACGGTGCTCTGGTTGTAGGCCCAGCGATAGGCCGCGTTGATGTGCCCGAGCTCCAGCCACAGCTCGCTGGTGTACAGCGCCCACCGCGCGTCGTCGCCGGCGGTGGGCAGGTTCAGCACGAGGCCGCGCGTGCCCCACGGCTGCGGCAGGCCGAACAGGGACTCCAGCAGCCTGCCCTGACGCGCCAGCGCATGGTCGACGATGAACTGCTGGACGGCCTGGTGCACGTTCTCGGGCGCCGCGCCGAGCGCGGCGGTGTCGGTCTCCCGTTCGGCTCTGGCCACGATCCCCGCCCAGTCCTGCGCGCGATGGAGACGCTGGTACGCGACCAGCCGCCGCCGATCCGCGTCGAACGCGCGCGCCACCAGCAGCAACGCCAGCGCCGCCGCCAGCCCCGCTTCGGCCCGCCAACGCCAGTCAGCCGGCACCCGGCGCTGCAGGGCCCCCACCGCCGCCAGCGGCGGACACAGCGGCGCCGCGGCCAGGTAGACCAGCGAGGCTCGCTCGAGCAGCGAGTCCGGCCAGCGCCACGGCGCCGTGAAGGCAGCCCGCAGGGGCACCGAGAAGAGCAGCCGGTGGGCCACCAGCGGCATGGCGATGGCCACGCCCGCGGCCGCCGCCGCCCAGGCGGCCCGCGGCCGCCAGTCGCCCCGGCGATCCGCGGCCGCGGCGCCGGCGACCCAGGCGACGAACCACCAGACGTGCACGCCGACGGCAACGTAGAGCGCGCCGGCCGCGGCCGCGCCGAACGGGCCGCGGGCGCGCCCGGCAGGCAGGGCGGCGTAGGCCGCCAGGCAGGCGATCGCCGCCGCGTACCCCAGCGTCACCGTGCCCAGCGCGTGCAGCGACAGCAGCAGCACGGCCGGCGCCAGCACGTGGAACAGGTCCTCGCCGCGGCGCAGCCGCCGGCGCGCGCCGGCCAGCGCCCAGCCGCACAGCCCGGTCACCGCCGCGCCGACCAGGGCGCCCAGCCAGGTCCAGTGGTAGAACTGGTGCAGGAACGCGCCCGCGTAGAGCAGCACCCCGCCGGGCCGGTCGAGCCAGGGACGCAGAAACGACCACGTCCACAGGAAGTACGAGGCCGAGGTATCGTACAGCAGCTCGATCCGGAACCCGAGGATCAGCCAGCCGGCCAGCCACGCCACGACGGCATAGACCAGCAGCGCCACCTGCTGCCTGCGGCTAGGTGCCATCGCCTCTGTGCTCTCGCCTCGTGCGTGACCCGCCCGCCGGCGACCCATCCGTACCCCGCGCCCCGGCCGGGCGCGCCGGCCGCGCTGGTGGGGCGGTTCGGGGCCCGCCGCCCGGGCGCAGCGGAGCTTACTGACAGCCCCGGCGACGGTCAAGCAGCGCGCGGCGCGGGCCAGCCGCAGCGACCCGGCGGGCGCCTTGCCAAGGTTCAGCGCGGCCGTGATCTTGTCGACCGTTCGCCTGCGCGTCCGGCGGCGCGCGCCGGGAATCGGCCGGCCGACAGGCCGCGGGCGCGTGCGCTCGGGTCTCCCTTTCAGCGCGGCAAGCAGGCACGACAGGAGCGACGCGCGATGTCACAGGCGAGGCGATGGGTAGTTGCGTCAGGAGTGGCAGCGGCGCTGGCGGCACTGGTGGCTGTCGATGTGGCGCAGCAGCCGCTGCGGCCGCCGTCGCGGGGTTTCGCGGTGGTGGACGCGCTGTCGGCGGCCACTCCCAGCAGCATGTCGACGGTGGGCCTGGTGGCCTCCGACTACGAGCGGCTGAGCGCGCCCGTCGGCCGCGACCAGCCCCTGACCGTGGCTCAGGTCGAGGACATGGTGCGCCAGGCCGTGCTGCTGGCCGGCGGCCTGCACCAGAGCCTGCCGCCGGACGCCGACTGGGTGGTCATCAAGCCCAACATCGTCGAGCTCAAGGAGCCGGGCTCCGGGGTGGTCACGGACTGGCGCGTCGTGCGCGCCCTGATCCGGATCGTCCACGAGACCGCGCCCGACGCTCGCATCACCATCGCCGAGGGCGGCGCCTGGATCCCGGCGGAGCGGGCCGCCGAGTTCGGCGACATGCTGGAGAACCCTGACGGCGCGGGCGACGGCTTCGCGATCGCCGGATACCGGGCCCTGCTCGCCGACCCCGAGCTGGCGGGGATCGACCTGGACATCGTCGATCTCAACCTCGACGAGGCGCAGCCGGTGCAGGTGCCGGGCGGCGGCTACGTCTTCCAGACCTATTACATCCCCACGACCATCCTCGAGTGCGACTTCCTGATCACGGTGCCGGTGCTCAAGGTCATCGGCGCCGTGGGCATGACCAATGCGCTGAAGAACTTCGTCGGCATCGCGCCCGGCGCGATCTACGGCTGGCCGAAGATGCGGGGCACGCCCGGCCATCCCGGCCTGCCGCACATGCCGGAGATCCTCGACGAGGTCATCGTCGATCTGACCTGCCTGGCCGAAGCCGACTACGCCGTGGTGGATGCCATCGTGGGCATGGAGCGCGGCAAGACGGACGAGAACGGCGAGGGCATCGCCCGGCGTCTGAACACCGTGCTCGCGAGCGCCGACATCGTCGCCGCCGACGCCGTCTCGGCCCTGCTCATCGGCTTCAACCCCGCCGACCTCGAGTACCTGTCGCTGGCGGCCTACCGCGGTCTGGGGCAGGACGACCCGGCGCACATCAAGATCAAGGGCAGTCCCCTGGAGAAGGTGCGCACGCGCTTCGAGAAGTACCCGGCCCGGTTCGCCTGGTACGGAGAGCACGGGCACTACGGCCAGGGCTGCCGGACCTGGCTGCTGGCCGGCCCCTTCGACCGGCGGCAGGAGCAGCCCGGCGCGGAGTTCATCGACGTGGCGCAGCCCGGCGCGGCGCCGGGGCAGAACGGCTGGAGCGACCCGGTCTACTTCCACGACGACAAGATCGACCTGGATAAGTACTTCGACGATCCCAGCGACTGCGTCGTGTACGCCTATACCGAGCTGGATGCGCCGCGCAGCGAGGCGGCCGAGCTGTGGGTGGGCTCCGACGAGGGACTGCGCGTATGGATCGACGGCGGCCTGGTGTACGAGCATGCGGGGCGCCGCCGCCACCAGCTCCCCAACGACCGGGTCCCCATCCGCCTGGAAGCCGGCCGCCATCGCGTCGTCGTGCGGGCCGAACAGAGCCGCAGCCGCTTCGACTTCTCGCTGAATGTCTGCGAGGTGGAGCCGGACCCGCGCTACGACGGCAACCGGGTGCAGGGCCTGACGTTCTTCGTGCCCGCCGCCGCCGGCCAGGCCCCGGCCACCACGCTGGGGGCGCGCGCGGTGGCGGCCCAGACCTCGGCGCTGTCCGATCGAGCCGTCATCCTGCCCGTGCGCACCAGCCGCGACAGCTTCGATCCCCTGCTGTCCGGCCTGCGCGCCTGCCTGGAGCACCGCGGCGAACGCGTGGACACGGTGGCCCTGGCGGGCCTGACCGGCCACGCCTTCCGCCTGTGCGTCGGCGACTCGCTGGAGCGGGACTACGCGCGCCAGCCCGACCTGCCCGAGGGGCCGGCCCCGTACGAGCGGCTGGGGTACCAGGTCACGGCGATCTGCGCGCCGGCGGAGGCCCCCGACCTGGTCGATGTGCAGCTCCGCGCCTGGGACCTGATCAGCCGGAGCATCGAGGCGGGCACCCCGGCGATCGCGCACCTGGGCTGGTCCTACCGCCTCATCGTGGGCTGCGACCCGCGCCGCGAGCTGTACCTGGCGGAGAGCTGGCGCGGCGACGAGCCGGAGCCCATCGAGCTGGACCAGCTGGGCGGGCGCGGCGGCGGGTTCGCAGTGCTCGTGCTCGGCGGCCCGGCGCCCGTCGACGCGCGCGCCGCCCGGCTCGCCTCGCTGCGGACCGCGGTGGCGGAGGCGCACCGGGAGGACGACCTGGCCGGCAAGCGTTCGTTCGGCTTCCGGGCCTACGAGCGCTGGGCCGCGGCGCTGGAGAGCGGTCAGGTCGCCGACCGGCGCGGCCCCGCGCTGGCGGCGGGCGTGCTGCTGGCGGCGCGGACCAGCGCCGGCGCCTACCTGGAGTCCATCGCGGCCGACTTCCCCGCGCCTGCCGCCGAGCGCCTGCGCGCGGCCGCGCAGCACTACCGCGCGGAGACAGCGGTGCTCGAGCAACTCGCGGCCCGCTACCCCTACCGGCGCGGCAGAGGCCAGGCCGGGCCGGGCGGCGCGCGCGCGGGCGCTCCCGCCGCGGATCCGGCGGCCGATGCCCAGCTCGTGCGCCGGGCGCTGGCAGCGGACCGGGAAGCGGTGGCCGCCGTCCAGGCGGCGCTGCAGGCCCTCGGCGAACAGGACTGAGCGAAGCAGGGCGGCGCCCGCGGCCCCGCGGCCCGCGGCCCGCCGCGCCGCCCTACACCGCCCGCGCCACCCGCCGCACCCAGACGCCCAGATCGTCCATGAGCGAGTACAGCGTGGGGGCCAGAAGCAGCGTGAGCAGCGTCGAGCTGGCCAGTCCGGACAGCACCACCAGGCCGACGGGCCCCCAGCGCCGCGAGAAGCCCTCGGCGGTGCCGTAGACCATCGGCAGCACCAGCGGCACCAGGTTGAGCATGGTCGTCAGCGCCGTCATGGCGATGGGCCGCAGCCGATTCTGGCCGCCGCGCAGGATCGCCTCGCGGCGGCTCACGCCCTCGCGGCGGTAGTGGTTGATGTGGTCGATGAGCACGATGCCGTTGTTCACGACGATGCCGCAGAGGATCAGGAGCCCCATCACCGCGTTGTTGTCGAACGGGGTGTCCAGCGCCCACAGGCCCAGCGACACGCCGATGAAGGAGAACGGAATCGACAGCATGATCGTGAACGGGTGCGTGAGCGACTCGAACAGCGAGGCCATGATCAGGTAGATCAGCAGCACCGCGAAGAGCACCGTGAAGTTGTTGTCGCTGGCGTCCTCGC
Source organism: uncultured Gemmatimonadaceae bacterium (assembly GCA_964591015.1). Taxonomy (GTDB): domain Bacteria; phylum Latescibacterota; class UBA2968; order UBA8231; family UBA8231; genus SLHA01. The sequence continues at coordinate 26,347 of CAZPXM010000018.1, read as the reverse complement.
GGGCCCAGCGCACCGCCTGCGACAGGTCCCAGCCGTAGCCCGGCGGCAGCGGCACCTCCTGCATCATGGCCTCGATCTGCGGCGCGAGCGCCACCGCCTGCTCGCGCGCCGCGGTGTTGGCGAACACCGTCACGTTCAGCTCGCGATTCTCGCGCCGCAGTCCGCGCGGACCGCGCTGCAGCCGGAAGTCGGCCACCGCCGCCAGCTGGATGGGCGTGCCGTCGCGTCCCTCGAAGCGCGTGTTGCGGAGCTGCTCGATGTTGGCGCGGTCCTGCTCCTCCAGCTGGAGCACGATGTCGATCTCGCGATCCATGCTCTTGAAGGTGCCCGTGCGGCGCGTGCCCAGCGCCTGCGCGATCGTGGCGGCGACCTGCTGCGGCGACAGTCCGTAGCTCAGCGCCTGCTCGCGATCCAGGCTGACGCGGACCTCCTCCGCGCCGTCTTCCAGGCTGGTGTCCACGTCCTGCACCCCCGGCAGCTTCTCCAGGCGCTGGCGCACGTCCTCGACGAGCAGCGCCAGGATCTCGGCGTTGCGCCCCCGCAGCCGCACCTCGACCCCCAGTTCGGGACCGGACCAGCTGCGGCGGCGGCCCTGGATGTAGGTGACCCCGACGCGCTGCGGCAGCAGCGCCATCAGGGCGTTGCCGGCCTGCTGCGTGCTCAGCCGCCCCCGGTCCGCTTCGACCAGATAGGCGCGGATCCGGCCGCGGCGCTGCCCGAAGCGCGTCGACAGCGACTCGATGTCCAGCGAGTCCTTCCGCGCCAGCAGGGTCCGCTCGATCTGCGCGAACAGCTCGTTCACCTCCGCCAGCGTCAGGCTGCGGTCCATCTCCACGCTGACCTCCACCCGGCGCTCCGGCGTGAAGGGCATGCCGCGCTGCTCGATGCGGGTGTAGAGGAACACGCCCAGCCCCAGCATGGCCACGGTGACCGCCAGCGTGACCGCACGATGGTCCAGCGTCCACCCCAGCAGCCGGCGATAGCTGGCCCGCAGGCCGCGGCGCGCCACGTAGCGGCCGGCCAGCGCCGCCAGCAGGATCGCCGCGCCCGCGCCGGCGCCGGTCGTCCAGCTCGCCTGGCGCGCCGAGTTCCACAGCAGCCCCGCCCACTGGCGCGCGGCCTTCGCCGTGGCGGCCGGGCCTGCCCGGCGGACCAGCCAGCCGGCGCCGAGCAGGATGCCGGCAGCCACCCCCGCACCCGCCCACCGGTCGTACCGCTCGTACCCCTCGCGGAACAGGCGCGAGGCGGCCAGCGGGACCAGCGTCAGCGCCGTGATCATCGACACCACAATGGCCAGGCAGATCGCCAGGCCGGCGTCGCGCATCCAGGCGGCCGCGCGGCTGGTGGACAGGAAGAAGAAGGGCACGAACACGCAGATGGTGGTCAGCGACGACGCCAGCACCGCCATGCCGATCTCGCGGCTGCCGCGCGCCGCCGCCTGCAGCGGCTCCTCGCCTTCCTCGTGCCGCCGCCGGAAGATGCTTTCCAGCGTGACCACAGCCGGATCCACCAGCATGCCGACCGCCAGCACCAGCCCCATCATCGAGACCATGTTGAGCGTGATCGTCGAGCCCAGCAGCTGGCGCGCCAGGTACATGCCCGTGAACACGCACAGCGCCGCCGTGGGGATGGTCAGCGCCACCGCCAGCGTGCTGCGGACGCTGCGCAGGAAGGCGTAGATGATGGCGATCGCCAGCAGCGCGCCCAGGAAGGCGGAGCGCACCAGGTTGCCCAGTTCCAGCAGCACGCCCGCCGACCGGTCGCGCACGACGCGCAGGTCCAGCTCGCCGCCGTACTCCGCCCGGATGCGCTCGAGTTCGGCCACCACGGCCCGGCCGACCGCCACCACGTTCGCCGTGGACTCCTTGTACACCTCGATCCCGACGGCGTCGACGCCGTTCAGGCGCTCGAACTGTCGCTTCTCCGGGTAGTCGTACACCACGCTGCCCAGTTCCTGCAGCAGCAGTCCGCTGCCGGGGATGGCCAGCCGGCCGATCTGCGCCGGATCGGTGAACTCGCCCACCGCGCGGGCCAGGTACCGGCGGCCGCCCTCGCTGACGGGCCCCAGCGAGACGTTGACGTTGTTGCTGCGCACCGCGTCCGCCACGGCGCGCAGCGGCACGCCGTGGGCCTGCAGCCGCTCCTGGTCCAGCTCGACGGTGAGCTGCTTCTGCTGCAGCCCGTCGATGGTGACGTTGGCCACGCCGTCCAGGCGCAGCAGCCGCGGCTCGATGACCTTGCGGGCGATGTCGGCCAGGCGCTCGCCCGTGCCGCGCCAGGCGATGCTGGCGTCGACGATCGGTCTCTGGTCGCTCTGCCAGCGGTACAGGCGGATGCGGTCCACGTCGGCCGGCATGCGGGCGCGCGCCAGATCCACGCGCTCGCGCACCTCCATGCTGGCCAGGTCCATGTCGGTGCCTGCCCTGAAGTTGACCCGCACGGAGGCGCTGCCCCGGGAGGCCGAGGCCGAGATCGACTCGACGTTGTTCAGCGTGCCCAGGGCCTCCTCCAGCGGCAGGACGACGCGCCGCTGCACCTCCTCCGGCGATGACGCCTGGTAGCTGACGCCGACGCTGATGCCCGACGAGGAGGTCGTGGGCATGTGCTCGAGCGGCAGGCGCTGCAGGGACACCAGCCCGAGCACCACCAGCGACAGCGCGACCATCGCCGTCGTCACCGGCCGCTGCAGCGCGAAATCCGACAGCTTCATGGCAGCCGAGTCCTCTGCAGGGGCGCCGCGCGCCCGCACCAGGGGCAGCGCTCGGGCCCGGCGCTCTGGCGCGCGGGCGGCCGGCGCCGCCGCCGGCGCTGCGGCGCGGGCGGCCCGGTCAGCGCTGCCGATCCAGCAGCATGTACACCACCGGCACCACGACCAGGGTCAGCATGGTGGACACCAGCAGCCCGCCGATCACGGTGATGGCCATGGGGGCGCGGACCTCGGCGCCCTCGCCCATGCCCAGCGCCATGGGCAGCAGCCCCAGCACCGTGGTCGAGGTCGTCATCATGATCGGGCGGAAGCGCACCCGCCCCGCCTCGATGAGCGCCTCTACCTTGCCCATGCCTTCGGAGCGGCGCAGGTGGTTGACATAGTCGACCAGCACGATGGCGTTGTTGACGACGATGCCCGCCAGCATGATCAGCCCGATGAGCACGACGACGCTGATCGTCGTCCCGGTCACCAGCAGCGCCAGGCCGCTGCCCACCAGTCCCAGCGGGATGGTGAACATGATCACGAAGGGATGGAGCAGCGACTCGAACTGGGACGCCATCACCAGATACACGAGGAAGACTGCCAGGGCGAGGGCGAACCTCATGCTCTGGAAGGAACGCACCATCTCCTCGTTCTGGCCGCCGATCGCGATGGCGAAACCCTCGGCCAGCGGCACGTCCGCCACGGCCCGCTCGATGTCGGCCACGACGCTGCCCAGGTCGCGCCCCTCCAGGTTGGCCGACACCACCGCCACCCGCTCCTGATCGAGCCGGCGGATCTCCGCCGGGCCCTCCACTGCCTGGACGTCGGCGACGGCCTCCAGCGGCACGGGAACCGGATAGGACGGCGGGCTCACCACCAGGCGCCGCAGGTCCGCCAGCTGCCGGCGCTCGGCCGCCACGGCCCGCACGCGCACGTCGATGCGCCGGTCCTGCTGCGTGAACCCCGTCGCCACGTCGCCCTGCAGCTTGTTGCGCAGCAGCTCGCCGATCCGCTGGATGCTCGTGCCGATCTCGGCCACCCGCTGCCGATCGAAGACCACCTGGATCTCCGGCTGGCCGCCGGCCGCGGTGGAGCGCACATCCACCAGCCCGGGGATCTGCCGCAGGCGCGCCGCCACGTCTCCCGCCAGCTCCCGCAGCGTCTCCAGGCTGTACCCCTTGATCTCGACCTCGATGGGCGTGCGGAACGAGAAGTACGACGGCCGCGAGAACTTGCACTCCAGAGCCGGGATGCCGGCCAGCAGGTCGCGGACGCGCTCCATGGCGGCGTCCTCCTCGGCCCGGCCGCTGCCCGGCGCCAGGCGCACGTGGAGCTGCGCCAGATTCTGCTTCTTCTCGCCGGCCGAGCCTCCGGACTGGCCGCTGGCGCCCACCATGGCGAAGACCGAAGCCACGCCCTCCAGCTCGGCCACCCGGCCGTCGAGCGCCGCCACGTGGGCTGCGGTGCCCTCCAGCGGCGTGCCCGCCGGCCACTCCAGGTCCACCAGGAACTCGCCCTGGCTCATCTCCGGGATCAGCTCGACGCCCAGATGCCGGGCCCGCTCCAGGACTGCTCCGGCCACGGCCAGGGACAGCGCCAGGGTCAGCAGCGGGTGCAGCAGGCTCCACCGCAGCGCGCGCGGATAGAGACGCTGCAGCAGGCGGTAGGCCAGATCGAAGGCCAGGTAGAGCGGCTGCAGCAGCCAGGAGGCGACCCGCCCGAGGCGCCGCAGCAGGGCGCGGAGCCCGCGCACGACCGCCGCCGGAGCGCGCACCGTCCAGAGCGCCGGGGCGCCGTCCGCGTCGCCGAGCGCGGCCTCCATGCTCAGCGACGCCAGCATGGGTATCAGCATCAGCGCCACCAGCAGCGAGGCCAGCAGCGAGAAGGTCACGGTGAGGGCCTGATCGCGAAAGAGCTGGCCGGCCACGCCTTCCACGAAGACGATGGGCAGGAACACGCAGATCGTGGTCATGGTGGCCGCGATGACCGCGTGCATGACCTCGCTGGTGCCGCGCCGCGCCGCCTCCAGGGCCGACAGGCCGCGCTCCCGGTAGCGCTGGATGCTCTCGAGGACCACGATGGAGTTGTCGACCAGCATGCCGATCCCCAGCGCCAGGCCGCCCAGCGACATGATGTTCAGGCTGACGTGGGCGAAGTACATCAGGAAGAACGTCGCGACCACCGAGATCGGGATGGACAGGCCGATGATCGAGGTGCTCTTCAGGTCGCGCAGGAAGAGAAACAGGACGAGGATCGCCAGCAACCCGCCGAGCACGGCCGTGTGCAGCACCTCGTCGACTGCCTGCTGGATGAAGCGCGCCTGGTCGAAGACCACCTCGGCCTGGCTGTCGCCCAGCAGCTCGGGGTTGTCGGCCAGAAAGCGCTGCAGCCGCTGGCGCACGGCCGCGCTCACCTGCACCGTGTTGGCGTCGCCCTCCTTGAAGATGGCGATCTCGACGCCCTCGCGGCCGTCGATGCGGGTGATCACGTCGCGCTCGCTGTGCCCGCGCCGCACCCAGCCCACGTCGTTCAGCCGCACCGGCGCGTCGTTGACCTGCGCGACGACGATCTGGCCGATCTCGTCGAGGCTGCGGAACTCGTTCAGGGTGCGCACGAGGAACTCGGCCTCGCCGTCGCGCAGCAGGCCGCCGGTCAGATCCACGTTCTCGGCGGCCAGGCGCTGGGTGACGGCGTCGATGGAGAGGCCCAGTTGCGCCAGCCGTGCCGTCTCGACCTCGACCTGGATCTCCTCCAGCAGGCCGCCCTCGACCCGCACGGCCGCCACCCCCTCCAGGCTCTCCAGCTCCACCCGGAGGCGTTCCTCCGCCAGCCGCCGCAGCTCCATGAGGTTCGCCTTGCCGTGCAGCGCGATGCGCAGGATGGGATCCAGGGACGGATCGAAGCGCAGCAGGATCGGCTTGTGGGCGTCGCGCGGCAGGTTGACCAGATCGAGCTTCTCGCGCACGTCGAGCGAGGCGAAGTCCATGTCGCTGCCCCAGGCGAACTCGATGATCACGTCGGACAGCCCCGAGCGCGACACCGAGCTCACCCGCACGACGTTGTTCACCACCCCCACCGCGGACTCGATGGGCTCCGCGATCAGCCGCTCCATCTCCGCCGGCGCGACGCCGGGGTACTCGGTGCGGATGGTGATGGTCGGGTAGGTGATGTCCGGCAGCAGGTTGACGGTCAGCCGCGAGAAGCCCACGGCCCCGAAGGCCACGACGGCCACCATCACCATGGCGACCGTCACCCGCCGCGAGGTGGAGAACTCGACCAGTGCCATCGGTCACTCGCCCGCCCGCGCCGCCGGCGGCCTGGCCGGCGCGCTCGCGGCCGGGCGCTCCGGCGCGGCATCCGCCGGTCGTTCCGCGCCGCCGGCTGGCCGCGCCTCGTCCGCTGCCAGCGCCGCCCCGGCGGCGCCGACCACGCGCACCGGGGTGCCGTCCTTCAGGCCCTCGGCGCCCACCGTGATGACCAGCTCGCCGGCGGCCAGCCCCGAGAGCACCTCCACTGCATCGCCTTCGACGAACCCGGGCTGGATGAAGACGCGCCGGGCCACGCCGTCGCGCACGACGTACACGTCGTCGTCGTCGGTCTCGATGACCAGCGCCTTCTTGGGGATGATCAGCGCGCGCGGGTGGCGGTCGGTGATGATGCGCACCGACGCGAACATGCCGGGTCGGAGCCGGTGGCCGGGGTCCGGGACCGCCACCGTCACCTTCACCGTGCCGCTCTGCGGATCCACGCCGGGGCTGAGCATCTGGATGCGCCCGCTGATCTCGACATCGGGGAGCGACTCGATCTGCAGCCGCACCTCCTGGCCGACGCCGATCTGGTGCATGCGCTTCTCCGGCACGTACACGCGCGCCAGCAGCGGCTCGAGATCCGCCAGCTCGAACAGCTCCTGGTTGGCCCGCACCAGGTGGCCCACGTTCACCAGCCGGCGCATGATGACCCCGTCGATGGGAGCCGTGATGTCGGCGTAGTCCAGGTTGAGCCGGGCCTCCTCGAGCCGGAGCTGCGCGTTCTCCAGCTGCAGCCGCGCCGCCTCGAACTCCGCCTCGCTGACCATGCGGTCGCGGTGCAGGGCTGCCACCCGCTCGTACGAGGCCCGCACCTGACTGAGCGCCACCTCGGCCTGCTGGTGCTGCAGGCGGAGCTCGTCCTTCTGCAGCCGCGCCAGCACCTGCCCGGCGCGCACGCGGTCCCCCTCCTCCACCAGCAGCTCCTGCAGCAGGCCCGTGGTGCGCGCCAGCACCGTGACCCAGCGCTCGGCCTCCAGCCGCGCGTGCGTCTGCACCGAGGCCACCATCTCGCCCACGCGCACCGGCTCGGCGTGCACCGGAATCGCCAGTTGCCGCGGCTCGCCGCGCCCCTGCGCGCGCGCTGCCGCGGCGGCCGCGGGCGCCCCCGTCGCGCCGCCGCCTTCGCCCTTGCCGCCACAGCCCGCCGGCAGGCACAGCAGCAGCCCGGCCACCACCGCACCCGCTCGCCGCAGCCACGGCTTCCCGGCTGTGCCCCGCCCGCTGCGCCGGCGCGGCGCCGCCCCGCCAGGCTTCCCCATAGCCCGATACCCCTGTCGTGAATTGAACTGACCAGTCAGTTTGGTGGCCGAGAATATCGTCGCGGGCGCGGTCTCCCGCAACGGGGCGGTGCCGGGCGGCGGCAAGGCGAGGCTCTACAGCAGCCGTCCGGGCAGCGTGCGGCCCCACGCGGGGCAGGTGACGTTGAACTCGAAGCCCCGGGCCGTGCCCGCGGCGCCGAAGCGCCCCAGCCGATCGACGGCCACGAAGCTGATGGCCTGCTCTGCCGCCGCGGGCTCCCGCTGGACGATCTGCCGCACGACCTCGGCGCAGGCGGCCTCGGGCTCCAGGCCGCGGCGCAGGCCCTCGACCACCGCGAAGGAGCCGCAATGCCGCATGATGATCTCGCCGAGGCCGGTGGCGCCCGCCGCCCCGACGGTGGAGTCGACGTACAGGCCGGCGCCGATGATCGGCGAGTCGCCGACCCGTCCCGGCAGCTTGTACCCCCACCCACTCGTCGAGCAGCCGCCCGCGACGTGGCCCGCCGCGTCGACCGCCAGCATCGTCACGGTATCGTGCGTGGTGTCCGCGGCAGCCGGGTGGCGCGCGCGCCACTCCTCCCACGCCCGCCGGCGCTCCTCCGTCAGCAGCTCGCCCTGCTCGCACCCCTGCGCGGCGGCGAACCGCCGGGCGCCTTCGCCCACCAGCATCACGTGCGGCGTCGCCTCCAGCACGCGGCGGGCGACCGAGATGGGGTGGAGGATGCCCTCCAGGGCAGCCACGCTGCCCGCGCGGTACTCCGGTCCCATGATGCAGGCATCGAGCTGCACCACCCCCTCGGCGTTGGGCGTGCCCCCCAGACCGACCGAGTGCTCGTCGGCGAACCCCTCCACCAGCCGGATGCCCTGCTCGACGGCATCCAGGGCGCTGGCGCCGCCGGCCAGCGCCGCCAGCGCGACCTCGTTGCCCGGCATGGCGAACGGCCACGTGGAGACGACCACCGGCAGGGGCGCGGCCGCGCCCGCCGCGCCGTCCGGGCCAGCCCCCACCGCGGCCGCGGCCACCGCCCATACCCGGCGCCGCAGCAGACCGATGCCGGCCACGGTCGCCGCCGCGGCACGCATGAACGCCCGACGCGAACTGGACATGACTCCCTCCTTGCTCGACCAGGGGCGGCCCCCGCGCGGCGACCCGCTCGCCGCGCCGCGCGCCGCCCACCCTGTGCGCCCGGCGCCGCCGCCGCGGGCCCGGGCCGTCAGCGCGCGCGCACCGGCGGACCGGCAGGCCCCAGCTCCTCCTGCCAGAGTCCGACCAGTTCGGCCAGCCGTTCCCGGCCGGGCGGCTGCCACGGCTCGGCGGGCGGCTCGGTGCCCAGCCGCCGGTGCTTGCCCCGCCCCAACTGGTGATAGCCCAGCAGCTCGACGGCGCGGACCGCGCCGCTCATCCGCTCGCCGACGAACCGGGCCGTGGCCCGCATGTTCGCGGCATCGTCGTTGACTCCAGGGATCACCGGCACGCGCACCCACACGCCATGGCGCTCGGCGGCGAGCGAACGCGCGGCGCCGGCCATGGGCGCGCGCGCCGCCAGCAGCGCGCCCAGCCTGGCCGCGTTGCGCAGAATCAACGCGTTGTCCACGCCGGTGTAGCGCCGGTGCTGCACCGGGTCCAGGTGCTTGAGATCGAGCAGCACCAGGTCGGTGTGCGCCAGCACCGCCTCGAGCCGCGGCCAGCGGCAGTAGGCCGAGGTATCCAGCGCGGTGTGCAGACCGGCCGTCCGGCAGGCCGCCAGCAGTTGCTCGACGAACCGGTGCTGCAGCATCGGTTCGCCGCCGGAGACCGTGACGCCGCCGCCGGAGTTGGCGTAGAACGGCGCATCGCGCTGCAACTCGGCCAGGGCCTCGGCGACCGTCAACGGGCGGCCCACCAGCTCCAGCGCGCGCGCATAGCAGACGTCGACGCACGCGCCGCACCGCTGGCAGGCAGCCAGATCGTACTCGCGCCGGACCGCCGCGGGCCGCTCCCCGCCGTCGCGCCGCTCCTGGCGGCGCAGCGGCCGGCCAGCCGTGTCGACGAAGCGCAGGGCCCCGCGGGGACAGGCTTCGGTGCAGGCCAGATCGAGCAGGCACCTGTCCGGCTCGTAGAGGAGCTGCGGCTCCGGCCGGATGGACTCGGGATTGTGACACCAGCGACAGCGCAGCGGGCAGCCCTTGAGGAACAGCGTGCTGCGAATCCCTGGCCCGTCGTGCGTGGAGTACCGCTGCAGGTCGAAGACGCGGCCCTGGACGGTGGGGTCGTACTCGGGCGCCACGCTGTGCCGCTTCCCCTCAGTTCGCCGCGACGATGCGGTCGACCACCAGCTGCCGGAACTCGGGGGACAGGCTGGCGAAGTACGCGCTGAAGCCCGTGACGCGCACCACCAGATCGGGGTACTTCGACGGATCGGCGTGAGCCTCCAGCACCTTCTCGCGGTCCATGATGTTCATGTTGATCTGCGTGCCGCCCAGCTCGAAGTGCGTGCGGATGAGCTCGACGATGCGCCGGGCGTCCTCGGGCCCGCCGGCGGCGCCGGGATCCATCTCGATCTGCATCGGGACCGCGTTGCCGTAGCCGCACTGCACGCTGGCGATGGCCACGGCCATGGCGGACGGGGCGCCGTCCTGGCGGAACCCCGGGTCCGGATTGGCGCCGTGCGAGATCGGCGCGCCGGCGCGCCGGCCGTTGGGCGTGGCGCCGAGGTTGCGCCCCATGGCGATGGTGGCCGCCCACGAGAAGATGCCCGGCACGCAGCGGAATCCCCCGGGCGTGGGCGTGTCGGCCACCAGCGCCGCGAACAGCCGGCTGATGCGGCACGCGTACTCGTCCGCCCGCGTGCCGCCGCTGCCGTAGCGCGGCACGCTGCGCAGCATGAGCCGGACGCGCTCGCCCTCCTCGCCGGCCCAGTTCGCGTCCAGCCAGTGGCGCAGCTCGCTCCAGGTGAGGCGCCCCTCCCGTTCCACGCGCTGCTCGACGGCGGCGAAGGAGTCGGCCACCGTGGCCAGCGCGCTGCCGTCGATGCACAGGTTGTAGTACTCCACGCCCCCGTGGAAGCCGTCGGAGGCGTCCACGCCCTTCTCGATGGGTCCGTGGCACAGCAGGTCCAGCACCAGCTCGGGGAAGACCTCGTGCATGTGCCGCAGATGGAAATCCAGGCTCTCCTTGGTGGCCGCCACCGCCACGTCCAGATGCGCGGCGAACCGGCGCCACAGCGCCTCGGTGGACGGCGCCGCGTCCGCGGCCAGCATCTCGCGCAGCGCCACGTCGAAGACGTGACCGAAGTTGATCTTGACGCAGTCGTTCAGCGTGTACTCGCGCCCGGGGATGGCCGACCAGTGGCAGCCCGAGTAGGCGCGCGTCCGCGCCACCTCGATGGGCACCCGGTTGCGCGCGAAGCCGCGCACCGTGTTGTCGATGCCGAGGAACTTCGGCACGCCCTGCCGGTTCTGCAGCATGACCTGGACCCCGGCCTCCAGCAGCTCCGGATCCGTGCTGGCGCCCACGCACACTCCCGCGTTGACCGGCACCCGCAGGCGGCGCGCCGCCTCCAGGATCAGGAACGACAGCCGGCTGGTGACGTCGCGCCCGGACGGATCGGGCCCGCCGAGCTGGAAGTAGGCCGTGTCGCGCACCAGCATCGAGGCCAGGTGCAGGATGGCCTCCTCGTCGTCCAGGATGCCGGCGGCCGTGTCGCGGTCGAAGAAGGGCTGCAACAGCACGTCCAGCCGGCCCAGCGAACCGCTGCCGTTGTACATGCGCGCGGCCATGTCGAACCAGAGGATCCACTGGCAGGCGTCGCGGAAGGTCTGGGGCGGCGCGTCCACCAGCCGGTCGTTCATCGCGCCGATCTGCTCGAGGTTCTGCCGCTGCGCCGCCTCCTGGCTGGCCGCCGCCAGCCGCCAGGCCTCCGCGGCGTTCGTGCGGATCCAGGCCTGGATGCCGCGCACCACATGCTCGAGCCCGCGATAGAACGGCTCGCGCTCGCTGTTGACGCGCCGGTACCGCTCGATCCGCTCCAGGATGCCGCGCCAGCCCAGCTGCAGGCCGATCTCCAGATCCTGGCAGAAGTGCTGCGTGGCCCCGATGCCCGCGCCGAGCTGGTAGCGCTGGTGCAGCTCGCGCAGCGCCGCGGGCACCTCGAGCTCCGGCTTCCAGCCCACCTTGCGGTAGGAGAAGAAGTTGGCCATGTACCCGCCGGCCAGGGAACTGTTCGGATCCACGTAGGGCGGATGGGCCTCCAGCAGCGTCCGGAAGTTGCGGCCGCAGTACTCGGGACCGAAGAACCCCCCGCTGGGATCGTTGCTGGCTATCTCGACGCCGGTCAGGCGCACGTCGTTGATGGGCACGCCGGAGCCGCTGATGGTCTGGATCAGCTCGCGGCGATCGACGGGTGGGAGGATGAACGCCCAGTCATCGTAGTCCATGGCGCCGATGACCTGCTGCTTCTCCCGCGTCTGGGCCTCCTTGGTCGCCCGCAGCGCCGCGATGCGCGCCGCGACCGTGTACACGTCCGTGGTCTCGGTGTCGACTGCTGGGGTACTCACCGCTCGACTTCCTCCTGTGCACGAGGCGCGCCGCCAGGCTCTTGTGGCGGGAAGCCAAAGCTTTCGCGTGGACGTCTCTGCCGGCGCGCGCGACAGCGACCCCAGGGGGGACGGCAGCGGATCCGCTGCCGCCGGCGCGCCGGCGGTGAGAAGATAGGCACGACCCGCGGCGGCGCCATCGGCGGCCGGCGGCAGGGCGTCCGGACCCGCGGCGCCGCCGCCCGCGCCGCGGCGTCCATCCCCATTGGCGGCGGCGCGCGTTTTTCGTAGAATGCTCACCGACATCGGGGCCGCACCCCTTCACCAGGAAGGAACGAAGATGGCCAGACTCGGTTACGACGACACCCCGCTGCTCCCCGGCCAGCAGTGGCACGTGCACGACTTCCGGCGGCCGCTGCCCCCGGTGGTCGTCCCCGGCGCAGAGCCCGGACAGCCCCCCTCCGACGCCATCGTCCTGTTCGACGGCAAGGATCTGAGCAACTGGACGGGACGCGACGGCGAACCGAAGTGGAAGGTCGAGAACGGCTACATGGAGGTGGTGCCGGGCACCGGCACGCTCAGCTCGAAGGCCCGCATCGGGGACTGCCAGATGCACCTGGAGTTCGCCTGCCCCGCGGTCGTGAAGGGCGAGAGCCAGGGCCGCGGCAACAGCGGCGTGTTCCTGATGGGGCTGTACGAGATCCAGGTTCTCGACGGCTACGAGAACCCCACGTACGCCGACGGCACCACCGCCGCGGTGTACGGCCAGTACCCGCCGCTGGTTAGCGCCTGCCGCCAGCCGGGCGAGTGGCAGACGTACGACATCATCTGGACCGCGCCGCGCTTCAGCGGCGTCCAGCTGGTCAGCCCCGCCTACCTGACCCTCCTCCACAACGGCGTGCTCGCGCACAACCATGTGGAGCTCATGGGGCCCACCGGCCACCGCGACGTGTATCCCTACAAGGCGCATGCGCCGGAGCGGCCGCTGGAGCTGCAGGACCACGGCGATCTGGTGCGCTATCGCAACATCTGGTACCGGCCGCTGTAGGCAGCACCGCGCCGGGGCGGGCGGTGTCGGCCGGCTGCCAGGCGGCTCGCCGGCACCGCCGCGCCTCGTCCCCTCGCCGACAGGACGACTGCCATGCTGCTCAAGGAGATGCGGCCCTACCAGCTGCGCGCGGCCGTGGACCGCGGGGACCCTCTGCTGGTGCCTGCCGGCTGTGTGGAGACCCACGGGCCCCACATGGCGCTGGGGCACGACACGATCATCGTCGAGGAGATCTGCGCGCGCATCGCCCGGCGCGCCTCGGTGGTCGTCGCGCCGCCGTTCGACTACGGCCCCACGGGCTATGCGCTGGGCGGTCCCGCGGACGGCACGATCGACCCCGACTACGCCGCGTTCGGGGCCTACGTGAAGAGCGTGCTCCACAACTTCATGGAGATGGGCTTCGCCCGCATCCACGTCATCGTCATGCACCAGGGCATGGATGGCCCCCTGGCCCTGGCATTCCGCAAGGCTGCCGCCGAGCTGGCCTTCGAGAGCGTGCTCGAACGAGGCTTCCCGCGCGGCTGGTGGGGCGACGCCCAGCTCCGCGCCCAGGTCGGCGACCAGGTCTTCAGCCGGATCGACGTCCAGCCGCTCATCCTGCCGGCCGCCTCGCCGCCGGCCGGCGGCGACCATGCCGGCTACAACGAGACCTCGTTCCTGTTGGCCACGCGGCCGGACCTGGTCGAACAGGCACGCCTGGACGATACGGCGCCCTGGTACTGCCGCCAGCACGAGGAGCGGAACGCCTGGACGGCCACCGCCGCCCACGGCCAGCGCATGGTCGATGCCGTCGTCGACGCGTGGGTCGCGCGCCTCGACGCGCTGCGCTCGGGCTGAACCGGCGCCCGCGGTCGGCCCGCCGGCGCCGGGCCGCGGGTGCCTGCCTCAGCGACGATTACGGACACGGAGGATGGCCATGGTCGAAGTGCTGCGCATAGACCCCGCCCACCTCAAGGGACGCCACATCAGCCGCGCCGTCGAGGTGCTGCGCGCCGGTGGCGTGATCATCTACCCGACCGATACCATCTACGGGCTGGGCTGCGACATCACCAACAAGGAAGCCATCGAACGCATCCTGGCCCTGAAGGGCCGCTCGCGCCGCAAGCCGATGTCCTTCGTCTGCGCGGACCTGGAACACGTCAGCCAGTATGCCCACGTCTCCAACCATGCCTACCGCATCCTCAAGCGCTATCTGCCCGGCCCCTACACCTTCGTGCTGCCCGCCACCCGGCTGACCCCGCGCATGCTGCAGACGCGCCAGAAGACCGTCGGCCTGCGCGTGCCGGACCATCCCGTGCCGATCCGCCTGGTGCGGGAGCTGGGCAACCCGATCCTCAGCACCAGCGCCAATCTCAGCAGCGAGGAAGTGCTCAGCGATCCGGACGAGCTGCGGGGCACGCTGGGAGCCGGCGTGGATCTCATGCTGGAGTGCGGCAAGCTGCCGCTGATGCCGTCGTCGGTGGTCTCGCTGCTCGACGACCGGGTCGAGATCCTGCGCGAAGGCAAGGGTGACCTGGCGGCGCTGCGGCGCGAGGCGACTGGCTGACTGCCGCCGCGGGTCCGGCGCCGGCGGTCCGCCTATCCGGGAGGACGCCCCGGGCCCGTCTCGTTCGCGGCGGCGCCGGCGGCCGGCGCGGCGGCGGCGCCGGCCGCCGCCTCCGGATACTCGTTGCACAGCAGGTAGAGCGGCTCCGCGTCGGGCTCGATGGCGGGGAAGCGGCCCACCGGCTCGATGAAGTAGTTGTCGGTGCGGTCGTCGTTCACCGAGGAGACCTCGCCGACCAACGCCGGGGCATGCGCCGCCTGGAACGTGTGCGCCAGGCCCTGGTACAGGGTGATGCTCTCGCCCGGTCTCAGCACCACGCGCCCGCGGGCCGGCACGATGCGCCGCGTGCCGTCCACGGAGACGGACACCGGCGTATCCAGCAACCGCCGCCCCGCGTCGGCATGGCTCAGATCGATGACCAGGTCGCCGCCGCCGCGGTTGATGATGTCCTCCTGCTTGCTGGCGTGGTAGTGCCAGGGAGTCACCTGCCCGACGCCCACGATCATGACCTTCTCCGCGTAGGGCCGCGTGCTCCGCTCCTCGCCCGGCACGCCGTTGCGCAGCGTGAACAGCAGCAGCCCGACACGCTCGAAGTCCCCGGAGCCGAAGTCCGTCAGGTCCCAGCCCATGCCGCAGCGGCGGATCTCGTCGGCCTCGTGGCCCTTGGCGCGCCATTCCGCCGGGCTCCAGTAGGCGTAGGGCGGCAGCCGGAAGCAGTGCGCGTCGAAGAAGGCCACCGCGGCCCGCATGCGGGCGTTGATCTCGGAGCGCTTCACGTCAGTTCTTCCCGTGCGTCTGGCGGTACACCTCCTTGAGGAAGCGCAGTCCCTCCGTCGCCAGCTGCTCCGGCGAGTCTGCCAGCTTCCGCCAGATGGCGCACTGCCGCGCCACCTTCTCCATGTCCGGATCGAACGACTCGATCGTGATGCAGTAGTCGTAGCCGATGTCGCGCAGCGCGGTGAAGAAGTCGACCCACGGCACCATGCCGGTGCCCGGGATGCCGCGCTGGTTCTCGCACGCGTGCACGTAGCCGACCAGCTCGCCGGTCTCCCGCACCGCCTGCGCCACGTTGTCCTCTTCGCGGATCATGTGGAAGGTGTCCAGGTGCACCTTCACGTTGGGCATGCCCACGTCGCGGATGAACCGGACCGCGTCCCGCGCCACGTTGATGAAGTGCGACTCGAAGCGATTCAGGGGCTCGATGCCGATGATCAGACCGGAAGTCGAGGCGGCGTACTCGGCCACCTGGCGCGTCGAATCCACCCCCCACTTCCACTCGTCCTCGGTGCGCATCCGGCCGGACAGGTAGCCCCAGCCGCAGTAGATGGCGCCCGCGAACACCACGGCGCCGGCTTCGTTGCTGAGGTCCACCAGGCGTTTGGACAGCTCCACGCCCTTGCGGCGCACGGCCGGGTCCGGCGAGATGGTGTTGTACTCCACCGGCATGCCGAAGCCGGTGTTGATCGTCAGCCCCAGATCCGCGGCGGCGCGGCGCACCTTGGCCGCCGGGAAGTTGTCCACGTCGAACGGGATGATCTCCACGGCCTCGAAGCCCATCTTGCGGCACTTCTCCAGGACCGGCAGATCACGCTCGACGAACGTCTCGCGGAACAGCATGGAATGGATGCCGAATATCATCGCCGATTCTCCCTTGTCCGTGGCGATCCCACGACGCGCCGCCCGCCGCCGGCCCGGCCGTTCCCCGGCTCAGGCGGCAGCAGCGGCCGTTAATATAGCGGCCCGCTGCCCCAGAACAAGCACGGGCTCCACCCGCCGCAGCACCAGCCCCTCCTGGCCCTCCAGCAGCCGGGGCAGCGAGTGGACCTGGCCGGACAGCAGCACCAGGAGACCGCCCGCCCGCAGCACGCGCCGGGCCTCCCCCAGGAACCGGCGATGGAACTCGGGCAACGACTCGACCGCGCCGAACCGGCGCCCGAAGGGCAGGTTGCACACGATCCGGCTGACGCTGCCAGCGCCCAGCGGCAGCCGGGTCGCATCCCAGCGCTGCAGGCCGATGGGCCGGTACCGGCGGCCGATGTTGGCGCGGGCGGCCGTCAGCGCCTGGGGGCTCACGTCGCCGCCCAGCAGGTAGTGGTAGCGGCTGTGCTCGCCGCGCTCGATCAGGATCGTCCCGGTGCCGCACATCGGATCCAGGAAGACGTCGTCGGCCGCCGGCTGCGAGCGCAGCACCATGGCCCTGGCCAGCACGGGTCGCAGCGCCCCCGGCAGGTTCGCCCGCCGGTAGGTGCGGTGGCGCATGGTCCGATCCGACAGGCGCACGCCGATCGTCGTGTCCGCGCCGCGCTGCAGGACCCACAGCTCGAGGGTCGCGTCCTCCTCGACCCGCTTCCAGCGCGAGCAACGCCGCGCCACCGCCTGTCCCACCCGCCGCCCCAGCTCCTGGCGCACGTACTCGTGTCTGCCGGCCAGCCGCTGCACGACCACGCGGAAGGTCACCTGGCGAACCTTGTGCGGGCGCACCAGCCGCAAGGCATTGACGCCGTCGATCAGGCCTGGCGCGGCGCTCACCAGCGCCTCGGCCTGGGCCAGACCGCCGCGCCCCAGCTCGACGTCGCCGCGCGCGACCAGCGCGAACACGTCTTCGGCGGTCCCCAGCCGCAGCAGCGCCGCCGGGTGGCCGCGCCAGGCGAAGTAGACCGCGCCGGGCCGGCTGTCCTCGAGCCGCGCTCCGGGCAGCGCTGCCGCGATCTCCTCGGCGGCGATCCCTTCCAGTCCGGGCAGCGTCTGGCAGTAGTAGCGAGCCGCCGGACGCGCGCGCTGTCGCGGCTGTGGGCTCACTCGTACAGGTCGTGCGGGTCGGTCGCGGCCAGCTCCGCCAGGAAGGCTCCGATCTTGGCGGCCAGCCGCGCGAAATACTGCCGGCCCTTCTCCGCCGTGGCCAGCGAGGGGTCGCCGACGCCGGTGTCGGCGGTCACCTGGAGCCAGTCCCGCTGCGTCCACGCCCAGCCTTCGCGGAACGCCCGCACCCGGAAGGACCGCGCCCGCCCCGGGCCCGCCTGCGCCAGCGGCAGCACCCACTCCGGCTTGATGTGCAGCATGAGGCTGGTCTCCATCTCGTCGGCGTGGTCGCCGCGGTTGACGAACAGGTCGTCCTCGCCGGCGGCGTACCAGTTCAGCGTGCAGAGGAAGACCCGGTAGCGCGGCCACAGCTCGCGCACCATCTGCCGGAAGTCGTTGCCGCCATGCCCGTTGAAGATCACCAGGCGCGGGATGCCCTGGTGGTCCAGCACATCGAGCACGTCGCGCAGGATCGCCAGCTGCGTGCTCGGGTTCAGGTTGATGTCCAGCTTGACGTCGCGCTGCCCCGTGTTCACCCCGAAGGGCACCGCCGGCAAGACGATCACCCGCGCCCCTCTGGCCCACGCCGCCGCCGCGGCAGCCGCCGCCAGCGCCTCGGTCTCGATGACGTCGGTCCCGTAGGGCAGGTGCAGGTTGTGCGCCTCGGTCGCGCCCCAGGGCAAGACGGCCACCTGGTAATCGGTGTCGCGGGTGACGCTCCAGGTGGTCTCGGCCAGGATGAACGGTCTGCCTGTCATGTGGTCTCCTCGCCTCGATCGCGGCCAGACCGCAGCGAGCGGCGCCGCGCTGCAGCCGGGCGGCCCGCTCCTCAGGGAGCCGGCGGCCCGGGATCGCCGGCCGCGCTGCTGGCGGCCCCGGCCGGCCCGGGCGCGTCGGCCTCGGCCAGCGACGCGGCCGCCAGCGTCCGGTAGATCGCCCCGGCGGGCGCCAGCTGGCTCTCGACGAGGCGCAGTTCGCGCACCGGCAGCGGCGCCGGCTCGATGCTCGGCAGCCACTCGCCAGCCGGCGCCGGCGCGCCCTCGCGCACCCGGCCCAGCGTGAGATGCGGCGCGAATGCGCGCCCTTCGCGCGGCCAGCCGCAGGCGCGCACGGCCCGCTCCACATCGCGCTGCAGCCTGTCCAGCCGCAGCTCCGGATCGCTGAGCCCTGCCCAGATCACGCGGGGGCGCCGCGCGTTGGGGAAGCAGCCGACCCCGTCCAGGGCGACGACGAACCCGCGATGGGCGCTCGCCACCTGGCGCAGGGCGGCCGCCAGGCCGGCCACCTGGTCCGGGTCCGTGTCCCCGAGAAAGCGCAAGGTCAGGTGCACGTTCTCGGGGCTGACCCAGCGCACCGCCCCCGGCGGCCACCGCCCGGCCAGCGTCCGGGAGCACTCCTCCAGCCGGCGGCTCACCGCCGCGGGAACCGGCACCGCGATGAAGGTGCGCAGCGCTCGCACGGAGCCTCCCGCTCGCCGCCGCTCGGGCTGGCGGGCCGCTGACCCCTCGTCCCGCATGGCGCGGCGCGGCGGCGCGGCGGCGCGGCCGCACGCGCCACGCGGCCGGGCGGCCGCGGTGGCAGCCGGCCGACAGCCCGCCGGCCTCAGCGCGCCCCGCAGGCCCGCAGGCACGCGTGCAGATACCCGCGCGTCTCGGCCGCGATCGTGGTCATCCTGCCCAGCTCGTAGCCGCGCGCGCCGATCACCTCCAGGTCCACGGCCACGTCCAGCCCCGCCTCGTGCAAGACGCGGATGTAGCCGAACAGGTCGATCCGCCCGCGGCCGCAGGCCTGCTCCTCGGGCCTGCCGGGGCCCTGCTGCCGCGGCGAGGGGCAGTCGCGGATGTGCACGTGCCTGACGCGGCCGATCACGCTGCGCAGGGCCTCCACCGGGTTCTCGCCCGCGCGGAAGATGTGGCTGGGGTCCATGTCCACACCGAAGCCGGGCGAGGCGATCTTCGCCATGGCGCGCAGCGTCGTCGGCGTGTCGTGGATGCTGGCGCCCACGTGCGCCTTGCAGCACAGGACGACGCCGTGTTCGGCGGCCCGCTCGGCCATCTTCTGCATCAGGTCGGTCTGCCGCTCGAAATCGGCCTCGACGCCGGCCTTGCCGCCGGGGCCGATGTTGATGACCGGGATGCCGATCTCGGCGCCAGCCTCGAACGCCAGCATGAGCCGGCGCTCGTCGAGGGCGGCTTCCTCCATGGCATGCAGGCCCAGGTGGTACTTCTCGGCCAGCTCCTTGATCTGGTTGGCCTGCGCCCGCCAGTCGTCCAGGCGCAGGTGCTCGCACATGCCCTGAATGGCCGACAGTTCGATCCCGTCGTACCCGGCCCAGGCGAGCCGCTGCATGGCCGTCTCCAGCTCGAAGCCGACGAACAGAACGGAATTCGCTCCCAACTTGATCATGTCGAGTCTCCGGTTCGCAGGTGCCCTCCAGCGCGGCGGGCGCATAATAGCCGGCGACGCTGCCCGCGTCAAGCGGGCCGGGTGGCTGGCGCGGTCCTTGCTGCGGCCATGGCGCACGGGTAGATTCCCGCGGCCAGCCATGGCCGCGTCACGCTCTCGCCCAGGGGATCGATGGAGACCCAGCAGCTCATCGTCCGCGGCGCCCGCGTCCACAACCTCAAGAACGTCCATCTGGAGCTGCCCAAGGACCGACTGATCTGTTTCACCGGCGTTTCCGGCTCGGGCAAGTCCTCGCTCGCCTTCGACACGATCTACGCGGAGGGCCAGCGCCGCTACATCGCCTCCCTGTCGGCGTACGCGCGGCAGTTCATGGGGCAGCTCGACAAGCCGGACGTCGATCAGATCACCGGGCTGGCGCCCACGATCTCCATCGCGCAGAAGGCGGTCAGCCACAACCCCCGCTCGACCGTCGGCACCATCACCGAGATCCTCGACTACCTGCGCGTGCTGTTCGCGCGCGTCGGCATCCCCCACGATCCGGCCACCGGCGCCGAGCTGCTCGTCCAGACTCGCGACCAGATCGTCCAGCAGCTCATGGCGCTGCCGGCCGGGTCGCGCCTCCAGGTGCTGGCGCCGCTGGTCCGCGAGCGCCGCGGCCAGTACCGCGACCTGTTCGCCGATCTGCAGCGGCGCGGCTTCCTGCGCGTGCGCGTGGACGGCGAGATCTTCGCGCTGGACGAGCTGCCGGAGCTCGACCGCTACCGCCGCCACAGCATCGACGTGGTCGTCGATCGCCTGGCCGTGCGCCCCGACCAGTTCGCCCGCGTCGGCGAGGCGGTGGACGCGGCCATGGGGCTGGCCGACGGCGCCGTCGCCGTGCTCCACGAGGACGGCACCGAGACCTTGATGAGCGGCTCCGGCAGCGCCGGCGGCCGCCGCCCCCTGGAACTCACCCCCCAGATGTTCTCGTTCAACAACCCCCAGGGCATGTGTCCGGAGTGCCACGGTCTGGGTGCGCAACTGGTCATGAGCGACCAGCTCCTCGTCCCCGACCCCTCCCGCTCGGTGGCCGATGGCGCCATCGAGCCCCTGGGCGACATCGCCGCCAACAAGTGGCGCCGCCACCTGCTGGCCGGCGCCGCGGCCCACCTCGGCTTCCGGCTGGACACGCCGTGGTCCGCCCTGACGGACAGCCAGCGGCACGGGTTCCTGCACGGTCTGGGCGACGCCAAGGTCGTCTTCACCTACACCAACCGCCACGGGCACACCTGGTCGCACGACGACCACTACCCCGGCGTGATCCGCATGCTAGAGGAGCGCTACCTCCACGGCACCGAGCGGGCGCGCCGCGAGCTGGCGCGCTACATGCGGCACCAGACCTGCGCGGCCTGTGGCGGCGGCCGCCTGCGGCCCGAGGCCCTCGCCGTGACCATCGCCGGGCGCAACCTGCCGCAGATCGCCGCGATGACCATCGGCGAGGCGGCCCGCTTCTTCGCCGAGCTGGAGCTGGACGCCAGCCGCCGGACGATCGCCGCCGAGGCACTGAAGGAGATCCGCGGGCGCCTCCAGCTGCTGCTGGACATCGGCCTGGACTACCTGACGCTGGACCGCAGCGCCGACACCCTGGCCGGCGGCGAGGCACAGCGGATCCGCCTGGCCAGCCAGATCGGCTCGGGGCTGGTGGGCGTCGTGTACGTGCTGGACGAGCCCTCCATCGGGCTGCATCACCGCGACAACCAGCGGCTGCTGGACACCCTGAAGCGCCTGCGCGATCTGGGCAACACGGTCATCGTCGTCGAGCACGACGAGGACACCATCCGGCAGGCGGACACCGTGGTCGATTTCGGCCCGGGCGCCGGCGACCGCGGCGGCCAGATCGTGGCCTGCGGCCCGCCGGCGCTGGTGGCGCGCGTGCCGGCGTCGCAGACGGGGCAGTACCTGGCGGGGCTGCGCGCCATCCCGGTTCCCGCCCGGCGCCGGCGCGGCAGCGGCCACTGCCTGCGCATTCGCAATGCCAGGCATCACAACCTGCAGGGGATCGACGTCGCCATCCCGCTGGGCGTGTTCACCTGCGTGACCGGCGTCTCGGGATCCGGCAAGTCCTCGCTGATCAACGACATCCTCTTCCGGGCGCTCGACCGGCGGCTGCACCGGGCCCTGGCGGAGCCCGGCGCTCACGACGGCATCGAGGGCAGCGAGCGGCTCGACAAGGTCATCCGCATCGACCAGCGCCCCATCGGTCGCACCCCCCGCTCCAATCCCGCCACCTATACCGACGTGTTCACGCCCATCCGCCAGCTCTTCGCCCAGGTGCCGGAAGCGCGCGTGCGCGGGTACCGGCAGGGGCGCTTCTCGTTCAACGTCAAGGGCGGGCGCTGCGAGGCCTGCGCCGGCAACGGCGCGCGCCTGGTGGAGATGGAGTTCCTGGCCGATGTCTGGGTGCGCTGCGAGGTGTGCCAGGGCAGCCGCTTCAACCGCGAGACGCTGGCCGTCAAGTACCGCGGCAAGTCCATCGCCCAGGTGCTGGACATGGAGGTCGACGAGGCGCTGGCATTCTTCGCCAACCTGCCCGCGGTGCGGCGGATCCTCGCGACCCTCCAGCAGGTGGGCCTCGGCTACATCCGCCTCGGCCAGCCAGCCACGACTCTCAGCGGCGGCGAGGCCCAGCGCGTGAAGCTGGCGCGCGAGCTGTGCCGTCGCAGCACGGGACGGACGCTGTACATCCTCGACGAGCCCACCACGGGGCTGCACTTCGCCGACGTCGACAAGCTCCTGCAGATCCTCCACGCGCTCACCGACGCGGGCAACACCGTGGTCGTCATCGAGCACAACATGGAGGTCATCAAGACCGCCGACCACATCATCGACATGGGCCCCGAGGGCGGCGCCGCGGGAGGCCGGGTGATCGCCTGCGGCACACCCGAGGAACTGGCCGGCGTGCCGGCGTCCTTCACCGGGCAGGCCCTGCGGGGAGTCCTGCGCCTGCCGGGAGCGCCGGCCGGGCGTCTTGGCTCCGGCCCCGGCCCGCTCCCCGCCCCTGCGCCCGTGCCGGCGGCCAGCGCTGCCGCGCCCGCGTCCGCGCCCGCGCTCGCCCAGCCCGCGGACGCCGCCGACCGCGTTCGCTTCATCGAGGTCACGGGGGCGCGCATGCACAACCTGCAGAACGTGGACGTGCGCATCCCCCGCGAGGCGATGACGGTGGTCTCCGGCGTCTCCGGCTCAGGCAAGTCCTCGCTGGCCTTCGACACGATCTATGCCGAGGGACAGCGCCGGTACGTCGAATCGCTGTCGGCGTACGCGCGGCAGTTCCTCGAGCAGATGGAGAAGCCGAAGGTGGAGCGGATCACCGGCCTGTCGCCGGCGATCGCCATCGAACAGAAGGCGCCGAGCCGCAATCCGCGCTCCACGGTGGGTACGGTCACCGAGGTGTACGACTACCTGCGGGCCCTGTACGCCGCCATCGGCCAGCAGCACTGCCACGTGTGCGGCGTGCCGGTGGGCGGCCAGACACCCGACCAGATGGTGGACCGCATCCTCGCAGGCCCCGAGGGGCGGCGGCTCGTCCTGCTGGCGCCGGTCGAGCCGCGCGGCAGCGAGGGCTACGAGGCGCTGCTGTCCCGGGCGCGCCGCGACGGGATCCTGCGGGCGCGGATCGACGGCGAGCTGGTCGATCTGCGCGAGCCGCTGTCGCTCGAGCGCCGCTACCGCCACCGCATCGAGCTGGTGATCGATCGCCTGGTGCTGCGCGCCGGCCAGCGCGCCCGCCTGCGCGAAGGCATCGAGCGCGCCCTGGAGCTGTCCGGCGGCCTGGTGATCGCCCTGGCGCCGGACGAGGGCGAGTCGACCCGGTACAGCCGGCACCTCTCCTGCCCGCAGTGCGGGCGCACGTTCGACCCCCTGGTGCCGCAGAGCTTCTCCTTCAACCACCGCGAGGGCATGTGCCCCCAGTGCGAGGGCCTGGGCGAGAGCCTGGGTCTGGATCGCAGCGTGGCCATCGCCGATCCGCAGGCCACCGTCCGCGGCGGCGCCGTGAGCGCGTGGGGCCCGCTCGCCGACCCGGCGCTGGCCGAACTGCTGGAGATCGCCGGGCGCGAGCTGGGTTTCGACCTGGACACCCCCCTGGCGGAGCTGCCGCCGCCCGCGCTCCACGCCCTGCTCTACGGCGCCCCGGAGCGGCTGCTGCAGCGCGCCGACGGGCTGCGCTGGCGCTATCTCGGCGTGCTGCCGCCGCTGGACGCGGCGGCCCGGCAGAGCAGCCGCCACCGGCGCCTGCTGCAGACGGTCACCTGTTCGGCCTGCGAGGGCAGCCGCCTGCGGCCCGAGAGCCGCGCGGTGCTGCTGCGCGGGCACAGCCTGGTGCGCGTGGTGCGCATGCCGATCGGGCAGAGCGAGCGGTTCTTCGCCGGCCTGGAGCTGACGCCGGCGGAGGCAGCCGTGGCCGGCGAGATCCTGACGGAGATCCGCACGCGCCTGCGCTTTCTGGCGCGCGTGGGCCTGGACTACATCACGCTGGAGCGACGCACGGCCACGCTGTCGGGAGGGGAGGCGCAGCGGATCCGCCTGGCCAGCCAGATCGGCTCGGGGCTGACCGGCGTCCTCTACCTGCTCGACGAGCCGACGATCGGCTTGCATCCCCGCGACAACCAGCGGCTGCTGGCGGCGCTGCGCGACCTGCGCGACCTGGGCAACACGCTCATCCTGGTCGAGCACGACCGCGAGACCCTGGAGGCTGCCGATCACATCGTCGACATGGGACCGGGAGCCGGCACGGACGGAGGCCGCGTGGTCGCCGCCGGTCCGCCGGAGCAGCTGCGCCGCGCCGCGGACTCGGCCACCGGCGCGTATCTGGCCGGCCGCCTCCAGCTGCCGCTACCCCTGGCCCGCCGCCCGGACACCGGCCGCGCGCTGATCGTGCGCGGCGCCGCCGCCAACAACCTCAAGCGCATCGACGTCCGCTTTCCTCTCGGGCAGCTCGTCTGCGTGACCGGCGTGTCCGGCTCGGGCAAGTCGTCCCTGGTGCAGGATGTGCTGTGCCGCGTCCTGCAGGCGCACCTGGCCGGCGCGCCGCCGCCGCCCGGCCTGTGCGCCGGCATCGAGGGCGGCGGCCATGTCGACCAGCTCATCGTCATCGATCAGAGTCCCATCGGCCACTCGCCCCGCAGCACGCCCGCCACGATCATGGGCGTCTTCGATCTGATTCGCGAGGTGTACGCCCAGCTCCCCGCGGCCAAGGTCCGCGGCTTCGCCGCAGGCGCGTTCAGCTTCAATCGCCCCGGCGGCCGCTGCGAGGCCTGCGAGGGACTGGGATGGCGCCGCATCGAGATGCACTTCCTGCCGGACGTGTGGATCGAGTGCGACGTGTGCCACGGCAGGCGCTATCACCAGGATGTGCTGGACGTGCGCTTCAAGGGCCACTCGATCGCGGACGTGCTCGCCCTGCCGGTGCGCGACGCGCTGGCTGCGTTCGGCCAGCTGCCGCGCCTCCGCAGGCTGCTGCAGACGATGGTCGATGTCGGCCTGGACTACATGCGTCTGGGCCAGTCGTCGACCACGTTCTCCGGCGGCGAGGCGCAGCGGCTGAAACTGGCCGCCGAGCTGGCTCGCTCGGCCAGCGGCCACACGCTGTACGTGCTGGACGAGCCCACCACCGGCCTCCATGCGGCCGACATCGCCCGGCTGCTGGCGGTCATGCAGCGGCTGGTGGACGCCGGCAACACCATGGTGGTGGTGGAGCACAACCTCGAGGTGATCAAGATGGCCGATCATCTGATCGACCTGGGCCCGGAGGGCGGTGAGGCGGGCGGCCATATCGTCGCCCAGGGCCGACCGGAGCAGGTCGCCGCGACTCCTGCGTCGCACACCGGGCGTTTCCTGCGGGGCGTCCTGGCGCCAGGTGAACCATGACGGGCCTGAGACTGCCGGCGCGCGCGTTCTTCTCCTATTCGGTGCGCTGTCCGTACCTGGCACGCCGGCCGACGATCGACGGAAACCTGCACGAGTGGCCGGTGTCCACCTGCCTGCCCGACCTGATGGCGATCGAAGGCGGCGACAGCTTCGCCGAACTGCGCGTCGGCTGGGACGAGGCGGGCCTGTACTGCGGCGTCAGCGTCCCCGACAAGACGCGCTACCGCATCGACCCGCGCAACTGGGCGGCCGGCGACTGTCTGGAGCTGTGGATCGACACGCGCGACCTCAAGGACGTGCATCGGGCGCACCGCTACTGCCACCACTTCTACTTCCTGCCGGGCGGCAGCGGCAGCGACGGCCGCCAGCCCATCGGACGGCAGGCGAGCATCGAGCACGCGCGCGAGCAGGCGCCCCCCTGTCCCGAGGAGCTCATCCGGCTCGGCCTGCGCCGCCTGAAGAGGAGCTACCAGCTCGAGATCTGGCTGCCGAGCGCCGGCTTGAACGGCTTCGAGCCGGACGAGTTCTCCCGGCTCGGGTTCACCTACCTGCTGCACGACTGCCAGCACGGGAAGCAGTCCTGGAGCGCGGGCCCGGAGCTGCCGGTGGCCACCGATCCCAGCCTGTGGGGCACGCTGGAGCTCGTGCGCGACTGAGTCGCCGCGTTGCCGGGGTGGGCCGGGTGGTTAGCTTGGGCGCGGGTAGGCGCAGAAAGCGGGCGGCCGGGCGCGGCGCGTCCAGCCCGAGCGAGGCGCCGGCGGCGGTACCGGCAGCCGGCAGAGGGATCCGCAGAGACCGATGACCGACGAGACGATGACGCGAGCCGAGCGTGTCCACCGCTGGCTGGCGGTGGGGGTCTTGGGGGTATCG
>CAZPXM010000017.1:0-42178 GCA_964591015.1 uncultured Gemmatimonadaceae bacterium | reverse complement strand
ATCTCCACGCGACTGCCCCAGGCAGCGCCGATGCGGCGACCCAGCAGCATGCCGGCCAGCGTCAGCGCTGCGGCCACGAGTCCGATGACGACGGCCGGTCGGAAGATGGCGCAGCCCAGCAGTGCCAGCGACATGCCCACGGCCAGCGCATCGATGCTGGTGGCCACGGACAGCATCACGAGCTGCCAGCCTCGCGTCGGATCACGGTCGGGCGCCCCGCCGTCCTCCGGTCGGGAGGCGCCCCGGACCATCCGCCCGCCGACGAAGGCCAGCAGGGCGAACGCCACCCAGTGGTCGAGGCTGGCCAGGTAGCGGTGCAGGGCCGCGCCGGCTGTCCAGCCGATGACGGGCATCACTGCCTGGAACAGCCCGAAATGGAAGGACAGCCGGAAGACATGCCGGCTGCTGAGTGGTCTGACCGCCAACCCGGTGACGATGGCCACGGCGAAGGCGTCCATGGCCAGCGCCAGCGCCACCGCGATCAGCTCGACCCAGCTCATCGGCGCGGACCCTCCAGGGAGGCGGCCTGCGGTCGGGCGTCGCCCCGGAGTCGCCGGGCGCGGGCCACAGGTGCGACGACAGCCACCGGCCCGCCTACCACCCGCGGACCATGTAGGCCTGGAGCGTGCCGCTCTCGTCCGAGTTGAAGAAGCCTGCCGAGCCGTCCGGCGCCAGGAACGGATGGATGTGCGCGTTCTTGGTCCACGATGAGCGTGGATTGAGCAGGAAGGTCCAGTTGGCCAGCGGCGCCTGCTCGTCCGTGTCCAGCTCGGCCAGCCAGATGGCACCACCGTCTTGCTGGGGTCCCGCATCGCTGATGAAGCGACGGCCGGCAGCGTCCGTGGCGAAGTGATGGAAGTCGGGAGCCGGGACGCTCCGGCTCAGATCGTTCCGCCAGGCACCGGGGGTGCGCGCGCCCAGGTGCCCGACGTGCGGCACGGGCTTCCCCGCGATCAGGCGGGCACTGGGCGGCTGGCGCGTGGCGGTGCTGGTGATGGCCAACCCCGTCCGGCCGATCCAGCACTGGTGCCCCTGGCAGAACTCGTTGCCGTCGCGGCCCCAGGGCAGGTCGCGCCACGCGGTCCCGTCGTCGCGCAGCACGTGGATGTCCGCCCCGTCGCCGCCGACCAGGCGCACGCAGGTGCCGTCCGGCTTGCACTGGTTGTCGTGGTTCTCCTGGACCATGATGTCGCGCATCTGCTCGGGGTGCGTCGAGCGGCAGTACTGCGGATGGAGGTTGCACCACGACGGACCCTGCAGGGCCAGCGTCGCCCTGCCTCGCTCCAGGTCGCAGACCAGCAATCCCCAGGGCGCGTCCGGCGTGCGGCCGTCGCCCAGGAAGACGGCCGTGGCCAGCCGCTTGCCATCCGCGCGGATGGTGGACAGCGGATAGGGACGACTGGGCCGCAGGCCGCAGCCCGGCAGGGGGCTGTCGATGGCCAGGAGCGTCTCCCGGCCGCTGCCGTCGAGACGCACCCGTCTGAGCAGCAGGCGACCGCCGCCGATCTCGGTCTGGTCGACGAAGTAGTACAGCGCGCTGCCGTCGGGCGCGACGGCCGGCCCGGTGGCGCCCGGTTCCTCGGTGATGGGTGCGAGCCGGCCGTGGTCGTCCAGATCGCACACCAGGTAGCGGTGCTCCGGGTCGTCCCGCCTGGAGCCGTGCGGGTGGGCCGAACGGTGCAGGATGAAGCGCCGGGAGTCCGGGGTGAAGATCTGGGCTTCCATGTACACGTGCGAGCTGGCAACGCCCTCCTCGGTGGTGAGCTGGTACACCTCCAGATCGCGGGGGCTGCGCTCGCTGCACAGATCCGGACGTTCCTTCATGAGCGTCTCCTCTCCTCGCGCGGACTGGCCACGGGCCGCCCGCGTCGAGGCGGGCGGCTGCCGGCCGGCCGCTACATCAGCAGCCGCACGTGCGCAGGCAGCAGTTCGAAGACGAACCGGCGGCTCTGCCAGACCGCCTCGCCATCGCATTGCAGCCATGCCGGCTCGCTGCTGTGGACCGTCAGGACATCGCCGGTGGCGAACACATCCGGGCGGGGCCACCGCCCGCAGGCGGCCATGGCCAGCAGCACGGGCAGCATCGGCGCGGGCCAGCGCACCGCGCGCAACCACAGGCTCGGCTCCGCCAGACCGCCGCGGTTGACCCGCAGGCCGTAGCCGTAGTACGGCTGCTTGCCGACGATCACGCCGAGGCAGCGGCCCAGACTGGTCCTGCCTGCCCCGTCGCCCATCCACATCTGCGGCCGCCGGTACTCGCCCGCTGCCCGCGCCACGGCCAGGGCGTACCGGGCGAAGCCGCCGCGCCGGCCCCCGATGGCTCCCGCCGCGCCACCCGCCCGCGTCGGCGCGAGCGCCGCCGCGGGGCTGGCGGCGGCCTGGTAGTGGCGGCAGACCAGCGCGTCCAGTCCGACGCCTGCCAGCAGCGCCTTGCGGGTCCCGTCGCACAGCATCACGCCGATGCGCCGGCTGCGCCGCCGCGCGACCGTGGCCGCGGTGACCGGCGCCGCGCCAGCCTGGCGCAGGGCCCACCGGAGGGCGTTGCCCGAGCCGCACGGCACGAAGCCCAGGATCGGGTCGCCGCACAGCGCGTTCAGCGCGTCGGCGAAGGTGCCGTCGCCGCCGGCGACGAGCACCACCTCGGCCGTCTTCGATACCGCCGCCACGCACTGGCGGAAATCGGCAGGCGAGCCGCAGTCCAGCCCCAGCAGCGGGCAGCCCAGATCGCCGGCCAGGCGCTCCAGACGGCGCCGCGGCTGCGACCGCTGCAGCCGCCGCGCCGCAGGGTTGGCGACGATGACGCACCGGCAGCTCGACATGGCAAGCACGGCCGGACTCCGCTCGACGGCCGCGGCGGTGGCCAGCGGCCGTCCGGTCAACCGGGCGCTGCCCGGCGCGGCACAGACGCGCCCAGCCCGACTGCAAAGGTAGAGGCTCGCGGGGCTGCGCGCACTGCCGTGGCACGGGGTCCAGGGGCCGCGCCGTCGCCGCGGCCGCGGCCGCGACCGGCCCGCCAGCTCCGGCTCCCGCGCCGGGCCGCGGGACGCACGCACCGGCGCGCGGGCCGCGGCGGCGCCTTGCGCGGGCGGACCGGCGAACGCCATATTGCGCCGCCGCACGCCCGCCTGCGCGGGCCAGCGTCGGGCGAGTCGGGCTCGACCCGGCGCGCCGCCTGCCGCAGCTTCCTGCCTGGGAGAGCTGCCCACGGCCTCGACGGTCGCTGCGCGGGCAGCGCGCGCGGCGATTGCGGCAGCCAACGCGAGGAGCGTCGATGCCACAGACTGGTGCCAGCCAACCGCCAGTATCGGTGCCTCGGTCGGTCGTGGTGCAGGTGCTCACCGCCTACGAGGAGCGGCGCGTGCGCGCGCGGGCTTGCGTCCTGGGCGAGGTGCACGATGCCCACGGCGGCCGCATCGTCCTCGAGCTGCGCTCCACGCGCACCCAGCAGGTCTTCGCCCGCCGCACGATCCGGCGCTGGGGCACCCAGGAGGTCGTCTTCGACACGAAGCGCATTCCCTTCGGTTGCTGTGCGTTCCGGGCGCAGTTCGTCGACCGGCACGGGCTGGCATGGGAGACGCACACGCTGCACGAGCGCAGCTTTGGCCAGTGGCCCTGGCTGGGCAGCAGCGAGGGCATCGCCGGGCAGGCGCCGGCGCCCTGGACGCCGCTGACCGTCAGCCGGCGCGGCGGCGCCACGGTCGTGGCGTGCTGGGGACGGGAGTACGCCATCGGCGGTCACGGCCTGGTGGCCGCCATCGCGGCGACGGGTGCCGCGCTGCTGGCGGCCCCCGTGGCGATCGCGGCCGTTGCCAACGGGACCATGGTCCGGTGGCCGCGCCTGTCTGTGGCCGTGCTCGCCCGCGAGACGGACCGGGTGGTGCTGCTGTGTCGCGGCATGGGCTCGGTGGGGCTGGAGCTGATGGCGCACGTGCAGATCGATGTCGACGGCATGCTGCGTCTCGACTGGCGGCTGACCGCCCAGCATCCGGTGCGGCTGGATGCTCTGGCGGTGGAGATCCCCGTGCGCACGGAGGTGGCGCGGTACCTCTACCATTTCCCCGGCAAGTGGGGCGAAAGCCGCAACGTGGGGGCGCTGCCGGCGAGCGGGGTGCGTCTGGGATTCCACCCGTTCGTGTGGCTGGGCGACGAGCAGCGCGGTCTGTCGTGGTTCGCCGAGAGCGACTGCCAGTGGGAGCTGGCAGTCACCGACCGCGAGGCTGCGATCCAGGTGGTTCCGCGCGGCGAAGCCACGCGCCTGCGACTCAACCTGGTCACCCGTCCGGTGCGCCTGCTGCCGGCGGCCGCCGGCCCGCAACCCGCGGCTGCCGAGACAGGCACCGGGGTGCAGCCTGCCGTGCCCGGGGGGCTCGTCACGACGGGCTTGCAGTATTCGATGGGGCTGCAGGCCACTCCCGTCAAGCCGGTGCAGGAGGACGCCTGGGGGCAGCGCATCTTCTGCATCGGGCAGAGCACGGAGGGCGTCGCGCCTCGGCTGCGGGTGGCGCCGGCGCTCCTCGACCGCCTGGTGGCCGCCGGCGTACGCACCGTCGTGCTGTTCGAGCACTGGGCCGATGCCGAGGGCTACGTGCGGACCCCGCACGGGGCGGCGGTCCGGCGCATCGTCCGCGACTGCCACGCGCGCGGCCTGCGGGTGCTGCTCTACTTCAGCTTCCTGATCTCCGACCGCGTCGACGAATGGGCCGCCATCGGCAAGGACTGCCTCGTGCTGCCCAAGGGCGGCTATCCGGTGTTCCACTACCAGCCCCAGCCGGAGCAGTCGGCCTGGCGCGTGTGCCTGCACAGCCACTACCAGGATCTGCTCGTCCACGGCATCGCCCGGGCCATGGACGAGTACGGCGTGGACGGGGTCTACCTCGACGGTACCGAGTACCCCTTTCCGTGCACCAACACCGAGCATGGCTGCGGCCGGGTGCGGGCCGACGGCACCATCGCGCCGACCTATCCGCTGTTCGCGGTGCGCAGCGCGATGCGGCGCATCCACGCGGTCGTCCGTTCGCGCCGCCAGGACGGCCTGGTGAACGTGCACAATTCGACCTGCATGACCATCCCGACGCTGGGCTGGGCGACCAGCTACTGGGATGGCGAGCAGTTCCAGGGCGTGACAGCGGGCGCCGACCCGATGGCGCTGCTGCCGCTGGATGCGTTCCGCGCGGAGTTCATGGGACACCAGTGGGGGGTGCCCGCGGAGTTCCTGCTGGCCGGGGCCGCCTACACGTACGAACAGGCATGGTCCTTCGCGCTGCTGCACGACGTGCCGGTGCGTCCCAACAGCGTGGACGATCTGGAGCTGATGGCGGGCCTCTGGCGCGTCATGGACGAGTTCGGCCGTACGGAGGCCGAATGGCTGCCCTACTGGCGCAGCGCCCCGATCGCCACCGCCAGGCCGACCGAATGCCGTATCAGCGTGTACCGGCACCCGCGACGCGGCGTGTTGGCGGTCCTCTCGCATCTGGGCCGCAAGCCGGCCGTGGTGCGCTGGCGGCTCGATCTGGGCGCCCTGGGCCTGGGTGGCGGCCCGGTGCGCGCCGTGGATGCTGTCAGTCGTGCACCCGTGGAGTTGCGCGCCGGAGGCGGGGTGGTCGAACTGCCGCCGCTGGGATGGCGGCTGGTGTGGGTGGGGCCGGCAGACGTGCTGGCAGCGCTGCCGGCGGCTGGAACCGGCGCTGGTGCCTCCGGCTCCGCACGGGCCAGACGCCCGCGCGGGGGTGCGCGCGCCCACTGATCCAGGTCTGCCGCCGCGGTCCGGCGCGGCGCACCTGCACTCGCGGAGTCAGCTCATGACCGATGTCGCGCCGGTGCCGCTGCTGGCCGCCGCGCCGCAGCTGTTCGTCGACTTCCGGGCAGTGCAGGCGCAGCGGAACATCACCCGCACGTTCCACCAGGCGACCAAGCCGCTGCCGCATCCCGTGCTGCGCCAGCAAGCCCCCTGGGAGCGCCATCCCGGCATGACCGCGTCGGTGATCTACGACGAGGCCGAGGGTGTGTTCAAGGCGTGGTACATGGCTGGTTTCTACGCACCCGGGTGCGAGCACGTCCAGTGCCTGGCCCGCTCGGCGGACGGCATCCACTGGGAGCGTCCGGAGCTGGGCCTGCACGAGGTGCTGGGGTCGCGCCGGAACAACGTGGTCATCCCCGTATCGCACCACGAGGGCAAGGACCATTTCGAGACCATGGTGCGCGACCCGCTGGTCGCCGGCGGCGAGGCGCAGTACAAGGCGATCGGCTGGTCGAGCTACGACTGGGAGGGCCCGCTGTCGGGCATCTACACGGCCACCTCGCCGGACGGCCTGCGCTGGCGCCACACGCCCGAGCCGGTGTTCCGCTTCCACCCGCGGCCGGGCACGGGCGACCTCGGCCCGGTGGGCGATGCGCAGAGCATGATGGTGGACACCCGGCGGCGGCGGTACGCGGCCTTTCTGCGGGGCGGCGCCAGCCGTCTGTTGAGCCACAGCGACGACTTCGTGCACTGGACGCCGCCGCGACCGTTCCTGACCGCCCTGCATGACGAGGAGGCGCTGTACAACAACACCGGCTTCGTGTACGGCGACCAGTACCTGGGCTTCCTCACCCACTTCGACAAGCACCCCCTGGCGCAGACACAGACGCTGCGGCTGTTGAGCAGCCGGGACGGCGAGAACTGGTCCCGGCTGCCCGGCCCGCCCGTGGTCGGCCTGGGCGACATCGGTGCGTGGGATCGCTTCCAGATCCTGCTCACCGGTGCTCCTCCCATTCCGGTGGGCGACCGGCTCCACATCTACTACCGAGGCACTGCCCGCCGCCATGCCAAGGTCCCGCGGGAGTACGATCCGCGCCTCGCGGCCGATCAGGACCCCCGGACCATGGCCATCGGCCTGGCGACGGTGCGCCTGGACGGCTTCGCCTCGGTCGCCGCCAGTTTCGACGGCGGCTGTCTGACCACCACGCCGTGGCGCACCGAGGGGGCGCAGCTCCTGCTCAACGTCAAGGCCGACTACGGCCAGGTGCTGGTGGAGTGCCTGGATGCTGCCGGCACGCCGTTGCCCGGCTTCGCGGGCGCGGACTGCGTGCCGGTGACGGTGGACCATGTGGCGGCTGCGGTGCGGTGGCGCGAACGGGCCGATCTGCGCGCGCTCGGCGGGCAGCCGTTCTGCCTGCGGTTCCATCTGCACAATGCGCGGCTGTATTCGTACCGAGTGCAATAGGGGCAGCGGAACGAGCGGGCCGCGCGCGCCGGCTGGACGGGTGCGGGCGGCTTGCTGGGCAAGAGGGGGTCAGGCATGGCTACCGAGAAGCTGCTGTTCATGGACTGGCGCCACATCCAGTGCGGGCACCTGCGCTGGTACACCGCGACGGGGACCGCGCTGGGCGTGGGCAACCCGCCGGAGCCGCCAGTCCCCCTCCACGCGGAGCCGCAGCGCGTGCCGCACGGGATCCGGCTGCAGGCGCAGCGGGCCACCACCACGGGCCCGATCGACGGCTGGAAGGGCTGGGGCCGGACGATCCACGATCAGGGCCGCTACCGGTCCTGGCATTTCGAGATCCACGGCCACACCAAGCTGGGCTCGGGCGCGGCCGCGCATCGCACCGCGTACGAGCAGGTCCACGTGTGCGGCGTGAGTTCGGACGATGGCCTGGCCTGGCGCGAGACGAGCCGGTGCCGCGTGCAGATCGGCAGCCAGCGCGGCTTTGACGGGGTGACGTTCTTCGTCGATCCCGTCGCGCCGCCCGC
Organism: uncultured Gemmatimonadaceae bacterium; assembly: GCA_964591015.1. GTDB lineage: Bacteria > Latescibacterota > UBA2968 > UBA8231 > UBA8231 > SLHA01. Next base: position 34,449 of record CAZPXM010000017.1, on the reverse strand, counting down.
CGAGCGCTACAAGCTGGTGTACTGCGCGCACTTCCCGGTGGGCGAGCACGACGCGCTCGTCGCGGCGTACCTGGCGCGGCCTGCCCATCAGCGCGACGACCGGCTGTCCTGGGAGCGCCGGTACGGAATGTTCGCCATGGTCTCGCCCGACGGCGAGCGCTGGCGTTCGTGCGATACCCCCTTCATGCTGCATCCCAGCGACACGGACACCACGGTGCTGTGGGATCCGGCGCTGGCCCGCTACGTCATGTTCACGCGGCTGTGCCGCGAGGACCGGCGCTGGATCGGGCGGGCGGAGGCCCGGGACTTCGGCGACTGGGGGCCGGTGGTGCCGCTGCTGTGGCCGTCGCTGGACGAGCCGCCGGACCGCGACCTGTACCTCAACGGCCACAGCCTCTACCCGGGGGCGCCGCAGTACCAGGTCATGTTCCCGATGGTCTACCACCGCTTCACCGAGCGCAGCGACGTGCGGCTGTGCACCAGCGCGGACGGCATCGCCTGGAACTGGGTGCCCGGAGGGCCGGTGATCGAGCCGGGGCCGCGCGGGGCCTGGGACAGCGAGTTCCTCGGCAGCGGCAAGGATCTGGTGCCGTTCGGGCCGGGCCGGATCGCCACGCCCTACTCGGGCACTCCGTACCCGCACAAGTATCCGCGGTTCCAGCAGGTGTGGGATGCCTGGAAGCTGGGCTGGGCCATCTGGGACGAGGATCGCCTGGCGGGGGTGGTGGCGGACGAGACGGGCGAGTTCTGGACGCAGCCGGTGGTGCCGGCTGGCCGCCGAGTGCTGCTCAACTGCCGCGTGCCGCTGGGCGGCAGCATCCGCGTCGGCGTCGACGGGGTGGCCGGGCGCGACGCGGCGGCCTGCGACCCGATCGTCGGCGTCGACGGTCTTTGCACCGTCACCTGGGGCGGCACTGCCGACCACGGCGCCGCCGTCGATCAGGCCGTCACCCTGCACGTGCGCTTGCGTCGGGCAGAGGTGTTCGGCGTGCGCTTCGCGTGAGCCGCCGGGCTGGCGCGCCGGCGCGCCGGCCGCGGCGGAGAGGGCCGCGGCGGACAGGGCTGCGGTGCTGGCTGCGGTGGGCGCGCGCGGGCGCCTGCGGGCGCGCAGTCGCCAGCGACCACGAGGGGGAAAGACATGGCCAAGCTCGACTCCGTGTACGTGATGACCGACCTGGAAGGGGTGGCCGGAATCGATGACTGGGATCCGCGGCACCGCGACGACGCCAGCACTGCCCGGGGCGTGCGCGATCGCGAGGAGATGCAGCGGCTGCTGACCGGGGAGGTGTGCGCCGCGATCGAGGGACTGCAGGCAGCGGGGGTGCGGCGTCTGGTCGTCAACGACGCGCACGGCGCGGGGCGGACGATCCTGGCGGAGAGGCTGCCGCCGGCCGTGTGTCTGGCGCGCGGCACCGAGCGGGGCAGCTGGGTCATGGGGCTGGAGCCCGGCTGCCAGGCGCTGGTGCAGGTCGGGATGCACGCGATGGCCAGGACGCCCGGCGCGTGCCTGTGCCACACCATGAGCAGCGGCTACGTGTACCGGGTGAACGGCGTGGACGTCGGCGAGATGGAGCTGTGCGCGTACCTGCTGGGCGAGTTCGGCATCCCCTGGGTGTTCGTGTCCGGCGACGGGCATGCCTGCCGCGAGGCGGAGCGCTTCGTGCCCGGCATCGTCACCGTGGCGGTCAAGGAAGGTCACAGCCTGAAGTCCGCCGTCCATCTGAGTCCCGCGGAGGCGTGCGCCCGGATCCGCAGCGCCGTTCAGGAGGCAGTGGCCAGGGCCGACCGGCTCGAGCCGCTGCGGGCACCGCGGCCGACGACCATGGAGATCGTGCGCGACGAACCCTGGCCGCGGGAGATCCGCGCGGGTGCCCAGCGCGTGGATGCGTTCACGGTGCGGTACGAGGGGCCCAACATCTGGCAGGTGTTCAACCACCACTTCTACGGCCGCCCCGACCTGCCGCCGCCCATGCAGATGCGCTAGAGAGGCGCTGGCGATGGGCGCGGCAGGATCGGCGCGGTCCTCGGCGGGAGGCGGCGACCGCAGCGCGTCTGGGTGCAGGCGCACAGCGGCCGCCATGTCCAGCAACCTGGAGGCATCCATGGCTGATCACGAGTTCCCCGGTTCCACGCTGTACGGCACCTGGCCGGAGTCCTGGGCGCTCACGCGCGCCGAAGAGGCCGGTTTCCTGCGGTTGGCCACCAGCCTGTACGAGGTCGAGCACGACCTGCGCCGCGGCGGGGCCATCCGCAGCATCCGCTGTCTGGGCGCCTCCGGCCGGAACCTGCTGCTCGCGCCGCTGCTGTGCGAGGTGGCCCTGGCCGGCGTTGGCCAGCCGTTCTCGACCGCGCATCAGGCGGCAGCCAGCATCGATGCCGAGGAGGGCGCGCGGGACGGCGCGCGCGGGCCGGTGGTCCGGGTCGAGGGGGCGCTGTGCGATCCGGCCGGCCACGAGTGCGGGGTCTCCTTCCGCTTCCTGTACGCATACCACTGGGGCGCTGTCCGCGTTCGCCAGGTGCTGCGCTTCCCGTCCGGCGGACTCCGCGTGCGCCGCTTGACAGTTCTTCAGGTCCTTCTCCGTCCGGAGCTGGGAGCCTTCGGCGTGCGCCCCGGAGCCACGGCCGAGGCCTCGCCCGACCCGGCTGCGTTCGGCGTCTGCCAGTGGGGCCGACTGCGGCCCGGCGCCTCCTTCGACTGCCCGTACGAGAGCCGCTTCGTGCCGCGGTACGTGGTGTGCGCCGATCCTGGCCGCGAAGGCCTGGAGTGGTTCGCGGCCTCCGAGTTGGGGCAATGGGAGTACCAGGCGACCGGACGGCCGGGGTGCGGCCACCTGTGGCTGGGGGCGCAGGCGCGGCCGCCGGCAGTGCGCCTGGCCATCGCGCCGCTGGAGCTGCCGCGCGGCGACTGCGAGCTGGCCGGCGAGTACGTGTTCGAGTCCTGGCTGGGCTGGCCGGCGGCGACAGGCCGCGCGCACCGCCCGTTCCTTCACCGGGCCTTCCAGCGCCGGCCGTGGCCGACGGCCGAGACGATCCGCGGCTGGGCCGCCAGCGGGGTCCGCAGCGCGCATTTCCACCACGACGGCGACAGTTTCCGCGACGGCGTGTTCTGGCGGGACGGCAGCTACCCGCCGTTCGGCCCGGAGGACATGGCCGAGTACGACCGGGTCATCCGCACCTGCCAGGCGCACGGCATCCGCGTGGCCACCTATTTCTCGAACAAGGAGCTGCATCCGACGACCCCGGCCTACCAGGCGCACGGCGCCGCGTGGGCCCGCCTGCCGGGCGACCGCGGCGAGCAGCTCCACAACTACTACTCGGGCGACGAGTACGGAGCCCAGATGTGCCTGCGCTCGGGCTGGCTGCAGCAGCTCCAGGACAACATAGACACGGTGCTGGCTCATCACCCGCTCGACGGGGTGTACTACGACTGGAACGTCGCCCTGTACTGCCACAACCTGGCGCACGCGCCGGCGCCAGGCGCCGCGGGCAGCGCGCCCGCTGCCGGCTGCGGCACGCACGCCTTCTCGCCGGCGGGTCACTGGGACGTGGACGAGCTGATCGCGCTGATGGAGTGGACCCGGCAGCGCGTGGGCCGTGACGGGCTGGTCATCGTGCACAACACGATGGTGCCCTGCGCCGCCACCGAGAACCTGGCGGACTGCGTGGTGGCCATGGAGTGGGGCTATGGGCGGCTGTCGAGCGGGGCTCCGGAGCTGGCCGCGCTGCCGCTGGAGTGGTCCTTCCTGGGCGCGCGGCCCCGCGGCGTGATCGGCTACGGGTGCCTGGAGCCGGATGCGCCGCCGGCCGTGCACCGGCAGATGACCCTGCGCTGCCTGCTCACCGGCACCGCGCCCTGGCCGGCGCAGGATCTGGACCTGGAGATGTTCCGGCCACTGCAGGAGTTCGACCTCAGCCAGTGGCGGTTCCACGACTGGCGGACCGCGCCCGTGCGCCTGGACCAGCCGGGGGTCGCCGCGGCGGCGTACACGGGCCGCGATGGCGGGCTGATCGTCGTCGGCAACCTCACCGGCGCGCCGCAGCGGGTGCGCGCCGCCCTGCAGCCGCAGGCGGCGGCGCTGCCGGGTGCGGCGTGGACGGCCCGGCCGGTCGGCGCCCCGGGCGCCGCGCAGCCCGCGGAGGACATGGTGCTGGAGGTGCCGGCCGACAGCGCCGTCGTGCTGCGCCTGGCGGCGCGTTCGTAGAGGAGCGGCCGGCGGTGCGGCGGGGCAGCGCGCCGGCCGCGGGGGCGCCCCGCGCGCCGCGCCGCCAGGCGGGCGGGCCGGCACGGGCGGCCGGCTCAGCTCCCGCCAGCGCTGCCCGTCTTGTCGGCGGGGACGCGGAAGCCTGCGGTCTCCGAGCGGCCTTCGAGGATATCGAGGATGTAGGAGGCGTGCTCGAGCCAGTACTGCGTGCCGGTCATCTCTGACTCGTCCGTTCCTGCCGGCAGCAAGCCGCGCTCGGGGAGGGCGCCGATGGCCGCGTGGCGGAACCAGGAGAAGCCCCCGTCCTCCTTGCGGTGGCGGCGCAGCTCCGCCAGCGCCCGGGCGGCGGCGGCATACGCCTCGGCGGGCGGGACGGCGACGCGCGGGAGCATCTCGCGAATCAGGTACAGGGCATCGAAGTTGTGGCAGGGATCGTCCACCTGGAAGCAGCCGTCTTCGCCCTGCACCGCGACCGCATAGCGGAGGATCGCCTCCGGGTGGTGTACGGGCCAGTCGTTGGGCGCGTACACCCAGCGGATGGTCTTGTACGCGCCGGCAGTGGCCGCCGACGAGTACCCTTCGCCCCTGTACCACATTCCCGTGTCGGCTCGCTGGTGGTCGTCCAGCCAGCGATGGCCGAACTCGACCACCTCGTCGTCGGGATCCAGCCCGGCAGCCTGGCGCGCCCGCTGGTGCTGCACGATGGCGCGCGCCTGGCTGCCGGCGCTGTACGGATCGCGCTCCCAGTCCAGGCTCTCCAGGTGGCGTTCGAGCGCAGCCACGGTCGGCACAGGATCCTCCACGCGCTCGGGCGGCAGGCGCAGCTCCGCATGGCCCAGGGCGCGCAGCTCGGGGATGAGGGTGGTGTTGGACCACCAGCGGCTGTCCGCCAGGCCGCGCTGCGGATCGTCGGCGACGCGGATGGGATCGACGAACATGCCGAGCGACGGATCCCACAGGCTCAGCCAGTACACCACCCACTCGTCGCGCTGTCGCTCGCTGAGCTGCTGGTTCCAGATGTCCAGCCAGTGCAGCAGGCGCCAGGCCGCCGCGGACGCGGACAGCAGCCAGGGGAAGCGGCAACGGGCCGAGTACCGAAAGCGGCCGAAGGGCCGGCCCGGGACCGCCATGCCCATGATCCAGGCGCCGGCGCCGGCGATCAGCTCCTCGACCGCCTGGCGGACCTCCACCCACTGCGTCGCGCCGCAGCGCGCGCAGCGGTGCGGCACCGCCGGCCCCGCCTCGATGGCGTCGCACTGCCGGCAGCACCAGTGCGTGGGTGCCGGACGCAGGCCCAGCCGGGTGTCGGGGCTGGTCATCGTCTTCGCTCCTGCCTGGATGGGACGCCGCAGCACGACGCAACGCGCGGCGCGCGGGCGTCTCTCACCATCGCTGCGTCTGGCGCAGCCGGGCGCGCTGGCCGGCGTCCAGCAGGCTCTCCAGGGTGTCGCGCAGCTGCTGTTCGGCCGCCATCTGCGCGCGCACCTGGGCCTCGATCAGCGGGCGCAGGGCCGCCTCCTGGGCCTCGGAGAGGCCGAGCTGTTCGTCGTACCAGCGCAGCCGCATGCGGGCCACCTCGGCGTGGTCGCGGGGCCTCCATCTGGGCTCGGCTGGCGCGGGTGCGGGGCTGGCCACAGCGGCTGACGGCTGCGGATGCAGGCCCAGCGACATCGCCGCGAACAGGACCAGCAGCGCCGCGGCCGCGCCCCGCGGGAACGGCCGGATCAGATAGTGGCTGATCAGGAAGCTGAGCAGGCCGCCGGAGACCGCGGTGACCAGGAACTTCGCCGGAGTGGGCAGGCCGGTGCCCAACAGCAGGAACTGGACCAGGACCACGATCGGGAAGTGGACGACGTATATCGGGTACGAGCTGGCCGCCAGCGCCGCATGGATCCGCGAGGTGCGGTCGAGGAACCGGGCGCTCAGGCTCGCGAGCAGCCCGATGTACACCGCGTCCTGCATGAACTCCCACGACAGCCGCAGCCCGAGCGGTTCGGCCAGCTGCAGGAGCAGCCAGGCCGCGACCCAGCCGGCCAGCGAGCCCGGGTGCGTGCCGTCGACGAACCAGCGCTGCCGGTAGGCATGGATCCCCAGGCCGAAGTACAGCGCCATGCTGGGCAACTGCCACGGGCTGGTTCCCAGGATGTTCAGCAGGGGGCGCATGCCCGGGATGGCGGCGAGCATCTGGCCCACGCTGCCGGACAGCGCCGACAGGCCCCCGCAGATCACCACGGCCAGCGCCGCCTGCGCGTTGGCCGCCTGCGGGTTGCCTGCCGCGGGCGATGGCCCACAGGCAGCGCGCGTCGGGCGCAGGCGCCGGTACAGGCCCCAGACGAGCGCGAAGCCGACCGACAGCCCCAGCAGCAGGGCCAGGAACCAGAAATGGTGGTAGTGGAACTGGGTGCTGGCGCAGAACGCATCGCCGCCCAGGCGGGCGGTGGGGAAGGCCGGGATCGTGCGCATGTAGGCCAGCCAGAAGCGCCAGTAGCCGGGCGACTCCAGGCCCTGGAACCCCTGCGCCGCGTACGCGATGTAGGTGCTGATGGGGGCGAGGAAGAGGACGCCGAGCACCAGCGGGACGCCCAGGCGGGTGAATCTGCCGGCGAGGAATCCGGCCACGCCCTTCGACCGCAGGGACGGCAAGGTGAAGTACCCCGCGACGAAGAACAACACGACCATCGCGAAGGAGCTGAGGAAGTGATTCAGCGCGCGCGTCAGGCCGTGCGGATGCGGATCCATGACGAAGTACGTGGCCCCGACGTACGCGGAGGTGGAATGGAAGGCGACCACCGCCAGCACGAGCAGGTACCGCAGGTTGTCCAGGCAGTGCAGGCGGGCTGGCGGCCCGCTGTGCCTCTCCAAGTCCATGCGTCGTGCTCCTGAGCTCCCGTCTCTGCGTGCCGGAGAGACCGTGCGCGGCAACAGGCGTTGCGGCGGCCGCTGCCGCACCGGCCGCCTGGCGCCGGCGCCGCCCTAGCGGGACCGCCGTGGGGCAGGCGCTGCCGGTGACGCGGTGCGTTCCTCGGCGGCGCGCTGGTAGTCGCGCTGGTAGTACCGAACACCCGGGTAGCGATTCCCGGCGTAGTCCTCCGCGTCGATGGGCTCGCAGATGTTCACCGAGAACTCGCAAGGACCGGAGCCGCTCGGCGCGCGCACGAGCAGGCGATGCTCGCCTGCCGCCAGGTAGCCTGGCAGGCGCTCGCTGCCCAGGCGGTGCGGCCGCCGGCCCGCGAACCGGTAGGCCTCGCGACCGTCGATCCACACCACCAGATCGCCCGCCGACCCGACCCACAGGCGCACCGAGTCGGTCCGGGCCATGGTGAAGCGCGTGAAGGCGTACACGGCGCCTGCCGCGCCCCCCGCGCCCTGCTCCAGGTGCGGGACCAGGTCGATGCGGTCGTGGTGGAAGAACACCGCCTCGGACCAGCCCTCGCGTCCCGGCACCGGGTCGAGGGCGGCCAGTTCGGCAGGGCTGAACTGGTGCGCCGCCTCCAGCGGACCCAGCAGGGTCCAGTAGCGCGGCCCCATGCCGTAGTTGGCGTACTCGCGCCAGCCGCCGCCGTCGCCGCGCCCGTACGCGCGGCCGGCCTTGCGGAAGCGCCGGACCAGCGGCTCCACCTCGCTGCCGCGCACCTGGACGCGCTCGTACGTTCCCGGGCCCGCGCCGCGCCGCCGCGCCAGTTCGGCGAACTCCATGTCGGCCGGATCGAAGCCCATCAGCCGCGCCGCGACCAGATCGGTGGCGACGGCGTCCCTCCCGGCCAGCACCAGGTTGCAGCGGACGGGCACGCCCGATCCCAGGGCGCCGCCCTCCAGGCCGACGATGCCGTCCACCACGTTGAGGTCCACGCCCCCCACGGTCCACAGGTCGACCAGCAGCTCGTCGATCAGCGCCGCGTGGTGGATGATACCCGGGTGGTGCGGCGTGCCGCGATCCTTGGAGAAGCCGTACACGTTTCCGGGCAGCAGGCCGATGTGGTTCTTCAGCGCGCAGGTGATCTTCGTGCCGTGGGTCTTCATGACCGGGCAGTTGATCCAGGCGTCTGCCTCGACGATGGTGGCGGCCAGATCGTAGTCGGGCATGGCCAGGCCGCCGCCCGGGACGGCGCGGGTGACGGACCGATCGAAGTTGAGGTCGACACACTCGATCTGCAGGCCGCCGCGGCGCAGCTCGGCAGCCACCGCCGCATACCCGCCGGTCTCGAACCCGTTGCGCGCCACGTCGAACAGCCAGCGCACCCAGAACGGCAGCCGGAAACCGGCGGCCGCGCCCTTCTCGGCGTCGATCCAGCCGCCGGCCGCCTCGCCGATCACGATGCGCGCGAACGGTGCGGCCTCGTGCACCAGCAGCGCCACGGCGTGCACCACGCGGGCGTCGGTGATGATGCCCGAGCCGGGTGCCGCGGCCATGACGATGTTGGGCTTGATGACCACCAGCCGGGCCGTGTCGGGCACCACCGCGGCCATGCCGCCGACCAGGTCCACGGCGCGCCGCACCATGTCGATCACCTGCGCGAGCTCCAGCGGCTGATCGCGCGGCACCGGCACCGCCAGCGACGGGTCGTCGGAGGGCACGACGGCGACGGCCCAGCCGTCCGCGGGGTCGGCTGGCGCGGACGCGGCGGCGAGGTCCGGCCGCGGCACCGCCAGGGCGAAGCATGCCAGCCACACCGCCAACCAGCGCCTGGGTTTCACGACGGGGATAGCCCTCCTCTCCTCAACCTGCACGGCCCGGCCGCTGGCCGGGCTGCGGGCCGCCCATGCCCACGCCTGCCACCGGCGCGCCGCACTGCGGGCAGTCGCCGCCAGCCGTGACGCGGTTCTCCACCACCCCGAAGCCCAGGCGCCGGATCAGCAGCGCCGCGCAGGCATGGCAGACGGTGTTGGCCTCGGTGCGGACGTTGCCGAGGTACACGTGATGCAGGCCCGCGGCGCGGCCGGCCGCCTGGGCTCGCTGCAGTGTCTCTGGCGGAGTGGGCGGCACACCGCGCAGCTCGTAGTTCGGGAAGAAGCGGCTGATGTGCCACGGCGTGTCGGCGCCCAGCTCCTCGGCGATGAAGCGGGCGGCCTCGTGCAGCTCGGCCTCGTCGTCGTTGATGCCGGGGATGACCAGCGTGGTCACCTCGACCCAGATGCCGAGCCGCCGCATCTGCCTGAGGCTGGCCAGCACCGGGGCCAGGCGCGCTCCGGCGTACGTGCGGTAGGTCTCGTCGCGGAATGCCTTCAGGTCCACGTTCGCCGCATCGAGGTACGGAGCCACGAGCGCCAGCATCTGTTCGGTCATGTAGCCGTTCGTGACGAAGACGTTGGCGAGGCCGGCCGGGCGGGCCAGGCGGGCGGTTGCCAGGGCATACTCGCAGTAGATCGTCGGCTCGGTGTAGGTGTAGGCGATGCTCCGGGTGCCGGCCTGGCGCGCCGCGGCGACCAGCTGCTCCGGCGTGGCCGCCTCGCCCGCGACCAGGTGGTGGGTCCCGACCTGCTGGGAGATCTCCCAGTTCTGGCACCACTGGCAGCGGAAGTTGCAGCCGGGCGTGGCGATCGAATAGGCGGTGCTGCCGGGATGGAAGTGGTACAGCGGCTTCTTCTCGATCGGGTCCACGTGGCGAGCGATGACGCGGCCGTAGACCAGCGTGTACAGCCGGCCGTCCCGATTCTCGCGCACCTGGCAGATGCCGCGCCTGCCGGGAGCCAGCGTGCAGCGATGCGCGCACAGGCCGCAGCGCACGCGGCCGTCGGCCAGCGGCTCCCAGAGCATCGCCTCGGTGCCTGCTCCGTCCTCCATGGCGACTACCTCCGCAGCGGACGACGACGCCCCCAAACAACGGCAATCGGGTGCCATGCGCCAGACGGGCCGCTGCTTGCCCCGACCCACCGGCGCCCTGAGCTTAGCAGCACGCGGCCTGCGGCCGGGCGGCGGGCGCTGCGGTGGCAACCAGGACGGAGAGGAGAGCCGGACGATGGAGCGGGTCATCTCGCTGGACGGCGACTGGCTGGTGGCGGTCGACCCCGGCAATGTGGGAAGGCAGGAGCAGTGGTGGCGGCAGCCGGCGGCGGGGGCGCGGCCGACGCGGGTTCCCTGGATCATCCAGGGCCCGTTCCCCGGCTACCACGGCGTGGCCTGGTACTGGCGGGCGCTGGTCGTGCCGCCGCATCCGGACAGCGGCGGTCGGTACCTGCTGCGCTTCGGTGCGGTGGACTACCTGGCCGATGTCTGGGTCGGTGGCGTCCACGTGGGAGGTCACGAAGGCGGCGAGACGCCCTTCGCGCTCGACATCACCGCGGCCGTGCAGCCGGGTCGCGAGCAGTGGCTGGCCGTGCGCGTGCTCAACCCGACCAACGAGCCGATCGACGGGATCAGCCTGGCCGAGACGCCGCACCGCAACAAGGTGATCCCGTATCGCATCGGCGGCAGCTTCGCCTACGGCGGGATCCTCGGCTCGGTCGAGCTGCGGCTGGCCCCTGCCGTGCGGCTCGACGCGCTGTTCGTGCGCGCCGATCTGGCCACCGGCGATCTGCGCGTGCGCGCCACGGTGCACAATGCGCGGGACAGCGCCGCGGCCGGTCGCCTGCTGGTCGGTGTCGCCCCCGCCGCTGCGGGCCGCTGCCTGCAGGAAGCGGAGCAGGCCGGGCGCTGGGCGCCGGGGGAAGGCGGGACAGAGGTGCGGCTGCACTTGACGGATCCACATCCCTGGGAGCTGACGGCGCCGTTCCTCTACCGCGTCACCGCCCGCCTGCTGGTCGACGCGGGCGCCGCTGCCGACGAGCTGTCCGTGCGGTGCGGGTTTCGCGATTTCCGCGTGGTCGACGGCTATTTCCATCTCAACGGGCGGCGTCTGTTCGTGCGCAGCACGCACACGGGCAACCACAGCCCGCTGGGCCAGGTGCTGGCGCCGCCGGCGGCGCCGGATCTTTTGCGGCGCGACCTGCTGTACGCCAAGGCCGCCGGCTACAACATGGTCCGCTTCATCGCGGGGATCGCCCATCCCGAGCAACTGGATCTGGCCGACGAGATCGGTCTGCTGGTGTACGAGGAGTCGCTGGCCGGCTGGTGCCTGGTGGACTCGCCCCGGATGGCGGCGCGCTTCGACTCGTCGGTGGCCGAGATGATCCTGCGCGACCGCAACCATCCCAGCGTGGTGGTGTGGGGCCTGCTCAACGAGACCCAGGACACGCCGGTGTTCCGCCATGCGCGGGCCAGCCTGTCGCTGGTCCGCTCCCTGGACGACTCGCGCCTGGTGCTGCTGTCCAGCGGCCGCTGGGACGGCCAGTGGGCCACCGGTTCGGTGTGCAATCCGGATCGGACCGACTGGGAGCACGCCTGGGGAGCCGAGGCGCCAGCGGCAGCGCCCTGTGCCAGCGAGGGCACGCAGATTCCGGCCTACAAGCCCGGTGCCGGCGATGCGCATCTCTACCCGTCCGTGCCGCAGACGCCGGAGGTGCAGGACTTCATCCGCACCCTGGGCGCCGGCACCAGGCCGGTGTTCGTGTCGGAGTACGGCATCGGCAGCCTGCTGAACGCCGTCGGCGAGCTGCGGCACTACGAACAGGCCGGCGCCGATCCGCAGGCCGAGGACGCCGCGCTCATGCGCCAGATGGCCGCCAGCCTGCAGGCCGACTGGGAGCGATACGGGTTCGAGGGGGTCTATCCCTTCGCCGAGGACATGCTGCGGGACAGCCAGCGCCGCCACGCCCGCCATCGGCTGGTCACGTTCGACCTGATTCGCGCCAACCCCGCCCTCTGCGGCTACAACGTCACCGGCATGCTCGATCACGGCATGACCGGCGAGGGGCTGTGGACCTTCTGGCGCGAGTGGAAGCCGGGAGCCGTGGAGGCTCTCACCGACGGCTGGGCTCCGGTGCGCTGGTGCCTGTTCGCCCAGCCCATGCACGGCTACGCAGGACAGCCGCTGGCGGTGCGGGCGGTCCTGGCCAACGAGGATGTGCTGGCGCCGCGCGCCTACCCCGTGTGCCTGCGCCTGGTGGGCCCGCACGGCCTGGCCTGGGAGCGCCGGCTGGACCTGGCGCTCCCAGGAGCGCCGCCGGGCGGCCGGCCGCCGCTGGCAGTGCCGGTGCTGGCGGAGGAGGTGGCGGCCGCCGAACCGCCCGGCGAGTACGAGCTGGCCGCCTCCATCGAGGGGGCGGCGGCGGCGGGGGGCCGCCTCCGCCTGTACCGCTCGGCGCCCGTGCCGCGGCTGCGCCTGGGCGCCACGGTGACGCTCTGGGGCGTGCCCGAGTCGGTGACGGCATGGCTGGGCGAGCACGGGGTGGCCGGCGCCCCCCTGGCCGGCGAACCCCCGGCCGGCCGCCAGGTGATCCTGGTCGGCGACAGCGCCGCGCTGGGCGGGGACCTGGCTGGCTGGCGCGAGGTGATGGCGCGCGTGGACCGCGGTGCCGTGGCGTTGTTCCTCGCACCGGAGGCCTTCGCGCGGCGCCGCGAGAAGGCGGGGGTGCTGGCGATCGAGGGGATCATGTCCACCAACGCCGTGGATGTGCCGATCGCCAACGTGCCCGCCGAGGCCCAGGCGGCCTTCCGCAGCGAGGTCCAGGGCGACGTCAGCCTCTGCGTGAGCGAGCTCCCCGACGGCGACTACACGGTGGAACTGGGCTTCTGCGAGCTGAGCCTGGCGGAGCCCGAGGCGCGGCTGTTCGACGTGGCGGTGAACGGCCAGCAGGTGCTGGCGGCGGTGGACGTGTACCGCGCCGCGGGCGGGCGGTACCGCGCCTGGCGCCAGCGCTTCCCCGCGCGGCCGGCCGAGGGGCAGGTCCGGGTGCAGCTGACCTCGCGCAAGAACCTGGCCACGGTCAGCCTGTTCCGCCTGTACGACTCCCAGGGCGCCCTGCTGGTGGACAGCGACCAGCCCACGCGCGAGAAGGACCGGGTGGGCTGGCTGCCGCTGTCGCCCAAGGGGCAGTGCAACGACTTCTGGGACTGGCTGTACCACCGGGAGTTCGTGGCCCGGCCGCACCCGGTGTTCGCCGGCATGCCGGCGCGCGGCATCCTCGACTGGGACTACTACGGCCCCGTGCTGCCGGGGCGGATGTTCACGGGGCAGCAGGCCCCCGACGAGGTGGCAGCCGCGGCGTTCGCGGTGGGCTACCCCTGTCCCGGCGGCTATGTCTCCGGCATCGTCCTGGGCGAGTACCGCTTCGGCGCCGGCAGGTTCTGGGTGAACACCTTCCGCATCCTGGCGAACGTGGGCCGGCATCCGGCTGCCGACCAGTTGCTGGCAGGCCTGCTGCGGCACGCCGCGCGCACGGCGCGCCCGCGGCGCGCGCGGCCCGGCCGCGACCTGGAGGCGCGGCTGGCCGCCGTCGGCTGCGTCTGAGTCGGGTCCGCAGCAGGCCCGCCACGGGGCGGCGGCGCCCGCCTGGCTTGCCGGAGCGCGCCGCCGGCGAGGCCGCGTGGCGGGCCAGGGCGCGCTACGGGTTGATCATCACCTTGTTGCGCTCGGCCTGTCCCATCACCGCCACGGCCTGGTGGATCTCGCGCAGCGGGAAGCGGTGCGAGATGATCCGCCCGGGGTCCACCAGGCCGCTCTCCATCAGGCGGATCGCGCGCTGCATGGCCCGCGGCGTGGTGCCGAAGCTGGCGTCCATGCGCGCTTCCAGGAAGTGGGTGAGCCCGCCCTCCAGCTCGAAGCGCTCGGGGGTGGTGATGCCGAACACGTTCCAGCGCGTGCCGCGGCGCAGGAGTTCCACCATGAGCCGCACCGCCTGGATCGGGCCGGCCGCCTCGACCACCAGGTCCGGACCCTCGGGCAGGATCTCGTACACCTGCTGGCGGGTCTGCGCGCCGGCGCTGTCCAGCGCGTGGGTGGCCCCGAGCCGCAGGGCGTTGGCGCGGGCGTAGGGGCTCGGATCGATCGCCACCAGGCGGCCGGCGCCGGCCGCGCGCGCCACCATGACGCACAGCAGGCCGATACCGCCCGTGCCGATGACGGCCACGTCGTCGCCGACCTGCATGCCGCTGTACTGGATGACGCCCTTCCAGGCACCGGACAGCGGTTCCGCCAGGGCTGCGGCATCGAAGCTCACGGCCGCCGGCCGGCGGAACAGGCAGGTCTCGCGGGTGCGCATGTACTCGGCGAAGGCTCCGGGCCACACGTCGGGCGGACCGTCGCCGCCGGTGGTGAAGGCGCGTTCGCAGTAATGCGTGTTGCCTTCGCGGCAGGCGCGGCAGACACCGCAGTACCCCGATGGCTGACAGATGACCTCGTCGCCTTCCCGGAAGCTGCGCACGGCGCTGCCCACCGCCGCCACGACCCCGGCCGGCTCGTGCCCGGGGATGAAGGGGAAGGACACGTTGCGGCGGATGCCGCGGATGGCCTTGTAGTCGGTGGCGCAGAAGCCGCAACTGACCACGCGGACCACGACCTCGTCCGCACCGGGCTCCGGGACGGGGACTTCCGCCAGCCGCAGATCGTCGACCCCGTGCAGCACTGCTGCCAGCATGTGCTTCATGGACTGCCTCGCCTGTGGGTGAGCCGCGCCACCGGCGCCGCTGTCAGGTGCCACGAGCCGCCAGCAGCCGCGCGATGCGGTCGGCGCACAGCTCGTTGCCGGCGTCGGTCAGGTGCACCATGTCCGCCGAGACGTAGCGTTTGATGTCCGCCGCCAGCGGCGTGTACAGATCGTCGATCTCCACGCCCAGGCGGCCCAGCCGTTCGGCGGCGGCGGCGTTGTACGCCTGGATGTCCTCGTTGCGGCGCGGATGGGGACCGCCGCTGGCGAACTGCTCGGGCCACACCGGCGTCGTGGTGGCGAAGATCGCGCGGCGCGCCTTCCTCAGCACGATGGCGGCGATGCGCTCCTGCAGCTCCAGGTAGGTCGCCAGCGGCGTGTGGATCCTGCCGTCCGGCATGTAGCAGGTGTCCCACTGGCCGTTGTTCCAGTGGATGGCGTCACAGCCGTCTGCGGGCAGCCACTGCGCCAGGTAGAACAGCGTGTACGCCGAGAAGCGGCAGTTGTCTTCGGGGCCGGACACCGCGGCCTGGCCGGCCAGCGCGCCGGCGACGCGCGCCTGGTACGCCAGCCGGATCGAGTCACCGAGAAGCACCACCTGCTGCATGGTTCGTCCTTTCTCAGGCCGGATTCTGCTCGGCCAGCCGGCGGCCGCCGGCCAGCGGTGCGAAGCGCACCTCCCAGTCGGCCGGCCCGGTGCCGAAGCGGAGGCAGATGCGGATCAGCAGGGCCTCGTCGCGGGCGTCCTTGGCGATCCACAGGCCCTGGGGCGCGGCGACGCACAGGCCCTTGGGGGCCCACACGAAGATGCTGCCCTGTTCGCCTTCCGGCCGGCGCGCCGTGCCGCGCAAGGTCAAGGTGGCCGGCTCCCAGGCGCAGCGGTCGATCTCCATCTCGCCCATGGTCAGGTGCATGTCCGTGCCCAGCAGGACCGGCGCGCCGGCCGCGGCCGCCAGCCGGTACACGCGCACGCTGCCCGGTGGCACCTCCGCCACCAGGCTGCCGCCCACCACGCGGCCGCGGTATTCCTCGTTCCAGAATTCCCACACCACGTAATGCCCCGCCGGGTCCAGACCGAGGTCGGCCAGCGGCACTTCCCGGCGCAGCAGCGTGTCGTCGAAGTTGTAGACCGCCAGCACGTCGAAGCGCCCCCACGGCCGCTCGATGCGGCGATGGAAGAGCTTCGGGTAGTCCGGTGCCGGAGCGGCGAACAGGTCCACCGGGAAGGCCACGTCCCGCGGTCTGGGCAACGTCTTCTTGATCAGGGCCAGGCGTTCCGCCTCGATGCGCTCGATGTCGTCGCCCAGCATGCTCGGCCCGCCGCTGAGCGCGTGCACGGTGGCGTGCATGCGGGCCGCCTCCAGCGGGATGGGCTTGTCCACGGTCAACACGTTGCCCGAGTCGTTGAGGTACAGGCGCCGGTGCGTGTAGTAGGCCGCCGCCTGGTTCTCCAGCGCGCGGCGCGGGCCGGTCCAGTACGCGGTGCCGAGCACGTAGGTCGCCGGGTAGAAGTAGGAGTCCGGGTAGAGGGGTCGACCCTCGCCGAAGTCGCTGCCGGTGCGGATGGCATCGACGCGGCCGGCGTTGTGCACGCTCGGTCCCGAGCTCGACAGGAAATAGGTGTCGTCTCCGGCTGCCTGGCGCACGACACGGAGGGCGTGATGGTATGCCTCGGGGCCGGCCACCAGGCGCCGATCGTGGTGCTCGCGGTACGGGAAGCTGGAGATACTGCCCGCCCCTGCGTGCAGGAAGTCCAGCATGTAGTAGCGGACGCCCCAGGCGCGGTATGCGGCGAAGGTGCGGCGCAGCGCGGCCAGCGTCCGCGGGTGGCTGGGATCCAGGGCGTACACGCACGGCCGCTGCGCGCGCGGCAGCCGGCCCGCGCTGCCGAACTGCCACTCGCCGCGCACGACCATGGGTTGGCCGTGGTCGTCTCTGAGCAGGGCCTCGCCCAGCTCCGCCAGCGCTCGTTCGCACGACGAGCACACCCAGAACGGCGCGCACCACAGGCCCCAGCGAAAGCCCAGCTCGCGCAGACTCTGCCCGAAGCGTTCCGGCCCACTGGGAAACAGCTCCCAGTTCCATGCCAGCCAGTCTCCGGGCCGGCCGTCCTCCAGGTTGCCGATGCTGACCCACACGTAGCCCACGCCGAAGCCGGCCAGCCGGTGACGGATGGCGCGGCAGTTGCGCAGCACCACGTCCTCGTACCGCTCCACCGTGAGCGGATCCACCCACGCCCAGCCGACCCAGCCGATGGGCGCGTCCTCCCAGCGCCGCGGCTGGCAGCGCGCGGCGGCCGCTTCGGCCCACGCCTCCAGTTGGCGGTACGGGTCGGTCCCTGCGGCGAGCACGAAGGTCTCCACGGGCGTGCGCTGGCCGGGATCCAGCTCCCAGCCGGCGAAGTCGCACCACGCGCGCAGCGAGCGGAGGCGGCCCTGATCGTCGACGGCGTGCTCGACCTCGGTGTTGGCCCGCTGGAACGTCAGGAAGCCGACCTGCAGCGCCTGGCCGGCAGCGGGATCGAAGAGCTGGAGCTTGATCTTGCTCGCGCGCGGGCAGTCCGGCGCGGCCAGCCGGTGCACCAGCCGGGGGCCCAGTTCGCCCGAAAGCGGCAGACAGACCGTGCCAGCGCCCTGCCCGGGCCGGATGGGGCCGGCGGCATCGAGCAGGTACACCTTTCCCAGCGGGAAGGACGCGGGCCCGGCATTGTGCAGCGTGGACTCGATGGCGATGCTGTCGCCCTGGTGGCTGACGTGCAGCTCCCACGCCAGGGCCGGCTCGGCAAAGGTCAGACACAGTGCCAGGGGGTCTCGCCGGCGCACCTCGACGCGGGCGTCGGGGATCTCCAGGCGTCGCCCGCCGGCCTCCACCGCCAGTCGCCAGGCGCCGATCGCGCCGTGCTCGGCGGCGAAAACGAGGTGGCCACGGGTCTCGTCATAGGTCAGCATGTCCGTCTCCGCGCCTTCGCGATGGCGCCGCCGACCGCCAGCGCGCCGGTCAGGGAACGGCCAGCGACCATGGCGGCGGCACGGCGCACCGCCGGCGGGGCCCCCCGCCGGGTGGCAGCGGCGGAGCAGTATCGAGTATATTGCGCCCCAGGTCCAGTCGTGATCCGGAGAGACGGCCGGCGACGGCTCGTCCTGCGGTGAAGTCCCGGAGATGCCCATGGCAGATCCACGCCAACCCGACACGGCGCGCCTGCCGGCGGAGGGTCTTCGTCGGTTCTTCGCGCGCCTCGTGCGACCGTCGTTCGCGGCGCTCGGGCTGGACACCGGCCCGGTCGCCGACTATGTCACCGACCTGCTGGCGCGCTTCGCCCGGACGGAGCAGCTCTACCGGGTCCGGGATGGGCAGGGCCGGCCGCTGGAGACGGTGGCCGACATGCTGCTGGAACTGGCGCGCCTGTGGGGCCCGGGCCGGGATTACCAGTACGACCGCGAGATCGACCTGCGCCGGCACTGCGGCGACTTCGCCCTGTTCATGAGCGGGTTGTTCCGGGCCCGCGTCGAACGCGACGCCTTGCTGGGCTACTACCTGGCCGAGGGGCAGCGTTCCTATCGTACCGTGGCCGACCGCCTGGGCATGGTATACGCCTCGGGAGCGGCCCTGTTCCGCGATCTGGCGCACGATTTCGAGCACGTGTCCGGCGCCCTGGACTACATGCGCAAGGTGCACATGCAGCCGGGAAGCTACTCGGGACCGGAGGCTGCTGCGCTGCGCGTCCTCGGGCTGAACTGAGGCCCGAGCTGGGCAACGCCCTCGCCTCTGCGCTCTCGTGCAGCCGGCAGTGGCCGCAGTGCAGGCTGACCATGTCCGCCGCCTGCTGCACGTGAGAGTCTGGCCGCACATTCACAGTCGCCACGAGCAGAATGAAGGTAGGATACCTGCCGGCCTTTCGCGCGACTGCCGCGGTTCTTGCTGTGGCTGTCGTGGCGATCAGGCTTCTGCCCTTCGCGTTCGACGACGCATACATTCACTTTCGTATTGCCGAGAACCTCGCCACGCACGGTGTTCCCTACTTCAATACGGCGGAACCCGTGCTGGCAACATCCTCTCCTGTGTGGACCTGCGCGCTCGCCCCTCTTGCCCTGCTGCCTGTCTCCCTGCCGACCCTCGTCGCTCTCCTCAACTCTGTCCTGAGCGTGCTTGGCGCGGTGCTGTGGTCGAGCGTGCTTCAGCGGGTAGTCGGGAGGCGTATCCCCGGAGCATGTCGGTGGCTCTTCGGTCTGGTGTATGTAGGCATCCTGCTTCCTTCGTCCGCTGGTCTCATGGAGACCCCTCTTGCTGTGCTGCTGCTGGGATGGGCCTCTCTCCTGCTGATCGACGGACGCCCCTGTGCGTGGCTCGTGCTCGCTGTCGCCATCTTCACGAGATACGAGCTCGTCGTGTTCGCGTCTCTGGCTGCTGCAGTGCAGCTGGTGACGGCGCGGACGCGCCTGCTGCGCCGTGCCCTGATGTTCATGCTGCCGGTGGGAGTGCTCTCGGTGCTGTTGATCGTCTTCTTCGCGACACCGATACCCCAGGCAATCACAGCCAAACAAGTGGTGTATTCCCTGTCCCGCGAGAGGGTCTTTCACGACGCGCTCTTCATGCTTGTGCCAAGGCTCGACGAGCCGATTCTGGGCCTGCGCCTCGGGTTGCCGTCATGGGTCTGGGTTCCATTCGTGTGCTTCTTCGCTGGTGCCGTGTGGCACTCTCTGCCTCTGTCCTCCATCGCGGCGGACCGGCGACAGAGATGGGGTCTGTGCATCGGGGCGAGCGGCGTACTCGTGGCAGGAGCCTATGTGCTGAAGCACGTGTTCCTGCATGAATGGTACGCTCCGCTCTTCTGTGTGCCGTTGGTCTTCGTCGCATTTGCCGTGGCGCACACCAGCAAGCTCGCACGTGTGCTGGCTGTGGCGCTGTCGGTGTTGCCTGTCGTGACCGTGGCAGAATACTCACTGGCCGCAATGGGGTGTACGCGTGTCCTCCGAATCGGCCAGCCCGGCGCGCGAGTGCAGAGGTACATGGAGGTGGGCACACTCCTGGACGAGATCTTTCCGGGAGCGAGGCTCATGGCGGCGGAGATCGGGGGCCTGGGGTACTCGTTCCGGGGAACGATCCTGGATGGGGTCGGGCTGATCACTCCTGCCGCGGTGAAGTATCACCCGCTGCGAGGCTCGGAGGCGGGAATCGGTGGCGTTCCGTCGGGCCTGGTGCGAGAGCTCGAGCCAGAGCTGATCGTCTCGTACCCGGTATTCCTGCTGGATGTCCAGAGTTCGAGCGCCGCAGAGAAGTATGTGCGCCTCAAACTGCCGGCTTTCGCGGAGAAATACCGCGGTCGGCTGGCTGCCGATCATGTCTGGGGTTGCCGCACCCTGAGCATCTTCGTGAGAAGGGATATCGCCGATGACGAGCGCATCGGGATCCTGACGAGCAGATTGGGGGCCACCTTGGATAGTTCGCCGAACGCGTCACCGGCAGTGACTCGGTCTTGACGTTGGCGGACGGAGCCGCGAGCCACAACAGCCAGAGGGGCGGTCGTGAGCTGGAAACGCGGCCAGCGACGGATCGTCTTGCGGAGGAGTCGAGCGAGTGACATGCCTGCACGCCGATGAGGATGCCGAGGCTCTGGACGGCGCCGGTTTCCGCTTGCGGGTGCCGAGCTGCGGAGCGCTGCAGGTGCTGGTGGGATCCGACCTGTACGAGATCGACTCGTTCTTCTCGTATCCAGGCACGACTATCGGCACCCGGGCGCTGGCACCGGCCGTCGCCGCTGGGGCAGGTTGGGCCCCGCGTCGCTGCCGCCTGTGCCGCGATTCGCTCCGCCTCGACTGCGCCGGGAGGGAGTACCGTCTGGTGCGGACGGTGCGGCTCGAAGGGCACCGCGTGGCAATCGAGGACAGCCTCACCAATCCAGGTCGAGAGGATGTGGCCGTCCTCATCAGCCATGTGGTGGCGCCGGGCGGCCCGCCGACAGAGGTGCGGGTGGCGGGCGGGCCGGATCCGGCTGCCGATCCGCATGCCGCGCCCAGGATGGCCGCCGTGGTCGACGGCGCGCACGTCCAGTGGCGGGAGCTGCCGGCCTACCATCTCAGCGCCGAGAACCCGACGCTGTTCGTGGCCCTGGCGGACAGCGCCCTGGGAGTGCTGGCGGAAGACAGCATCTCGCGGCTGCAGTTCTGCGGCGCGCTGGACGCGGGGCGCCCCCGGTTCAGCCTGACCCGGTTCGCCCTGGCGGCGGGCGCCACGCGCGTGCTGCGCTGGGCTCTGTACCCCATGGGGCCGCTGGCCGGCTACTTCGACTTCGTGAACCAGGTGCGCCGTGACTGGAATGTCGATTTCACCATCCCCGGACCGTGGGGCTTTTTCGACGTGGTCCACCACCGGCAGCTTCTCGCGGCGCCGGCCCGGCTGCGCGCCTACCTGGCGCGCAAGCGCCTCGGCGTGGTGGCGCTGGTCCCGTGGCTCGACTACGACAACTTCAACGCGGTGACGAACCGCCCGGTCGGACGGGACGAGTACAAGGCCATGATGCGGCAGGCCATGCGGTCGCTGCAGGCTGCCGCTCCCGACCTCCGCTGCACCGGCTGCATGGAGGGCAACATCGTCGGCCTGCCCGGACCTGCCGTGCGCCAGCTCCACGAGCTGTTGCCGCCGGATCGCCGTCGGCGCGGGTACCCCCTGTTCTTCGACGACGCGCAGGAGGCGGTGCTGCGGAACCTGGACCTGCGCTGGCGCGACTGCCTGTACACCGGCCCTGACGGTCGCCATGCGTATGAGCTCTACTACCGGGGGCCGCTCTACGACCCTGCCGGGGACCGGAACGAGCAGGACCCGCGGCGCACGCCCATGATGGCCCTGATGGTGTACGCCGCGCCGGGCAACGACCAGCTGGGGTACTGGCTGGACCAGGCCCACTTCCTGCTGGACGACGTCGGTCTGGACGGGATCTACATCGACCAGTTCAGCCTTGCCTTCACCGAACTCCAGCGGTTCAGCTACGAGCGGTGGGACGGCCTGACGGTGGACGTCGATCCCGTCACGGGGCGAATCCTGCGGCGCTGCACCGACGCGGCGTGGGTGGGGGCGGGCGCACGCCGCACGCTGATCGAGGCCGTGCTCTCGCGGGGCAAGCTGATGGTCGCCAACTCGGCCCCGGCCGTCGCGGAGGTGCAGGCCCTCCCGGTGGCGCGTTTCGTGGAGGCCGAGTTCGGGGCCCACGCCGCCGACTGGCGGGACGGGGACCGACCGCCGCTGCGGTACTATCCGTGCAAGAGCCACCTCGGCAGCCCGCTGGCCCTCGGCAGCCGCCCCGAGCTGGGCGGCGAGGCCGGTGTGGGCATGTACGCGCGATACATCATGAGAACCGCGGTGGACTACCTGCGTCACGGCCTGCTGTTCTACCACTACTTCACCGAGATCCCCGCCAGCGGGCCCGGCAGCGGCGAGTACGGGGCCCTCAACCACATGTTCCCCTTCACGCCGGTGTCCCTGCACGAGGGCTGGGTCGAGGGTCGGGAGCGCACCGTCACGGCGGTCTCCGGTGAGTTCGTCTGCCCCGGCCGCCAGCCACCGGCGGTGCGCATCTTCGCTCTGGATGGCCGGCACGTGGAGCGCGCCAGCCGTCCCCGGTGCGCACCGGGGACGGCTGGCGCGTCGGCCTCGGTCTGCGCGACTGGCAGGAGATCGCAGTGATCGAGGCCTCCCAGCCGCTTGCGCCCGGCTAGCGCCGGCAGGCGAGGCGGCGCTGGCGCTGCGCCGGCGATCATCGCGGCAGCCCGGCGGGTGCCCCCTGCCTAAGGCGCCGGGGCTGCCAGCCGGCGGCCGAGCTCCTCGGCCTGCGCCAGCACGGCGGCGTTGTGCGCCACCTCGCCCCTCTCGCCGGCAGTGCAGTACACGGTGCCCACCAGCGTCCCCTCGACCCACCGCACCGCGTCGGCAAAGGCACGGTGCACGTTGGCGGCTCCCGACACGAACGGGTCCGCGTCGGCATAGGCCACGGCCAGGGCGAACCTCTTGCCGCGCAGCTCGTGGCCCTCCGGGCCTCCCAGCGCATACCAGCGGTCGATGAAGAGCTTGGTCTGGGCCGACACGTTGAACCAGTACACGGGCGTGCCGACGATGACGCCCGCACAGCGCCGCAGGGCCGCGTGGATCGACTGCATGTCGTCCTCCACCGCGCAGCGAGCGCCGGTGTGCGCGCGGCACGCGTCGCAGGCAGCGCACGGGCGGATGTCCAGCTCGTGCAGGAAGAAGCGCGCCACGCTGGCCCCGCGCTCCTCGGCTCCCTGGACGATGCGCCGCACCAACAGCTCCGTGTTGCCGCCGCGTCGCGGGCTGCCTACCACCGCTACGATGTCCATCCGTACCCTCCCCTGGCTGGCGCCGCCAGGACGAACCGGCGCGCGCCCAGGCGGGCGACCGACCCGGGCTCGCGCCGAGACGGGTCTGGGCCAGGCGCACCGCCGCCCTTGATCCACGGTCCTGCGCATTCTACCATCTCGGCATGGCCCTGCACAAGCCCACTGCTGGCGGCTGCCGGCCCGAGAACCTGACTGCGCCCGAGCAACCCCGGTCGGCGGCCGACTTCGGGGGAGCCTTCGCGCTCGGTATCGTGCTGAACGCCACCTTCGCGGTGGCAGAGGCCATCGTCGGGCTGGCAGCCGATTCGCTGGCGCTGGTGGCGGACGCCGGCCACAACCTCGGCGACGTGGCCGGCCTGGTCCTGGCATGGGGCGCTGCCAGGCTGGCCCGCTGGCAGCCGACGGACCGGCACACGTACGGCTTTCGTCGGGCCACCATCCTGGCCGCGCTTGCCAACGCCTTTCTGCTGCTGGTGGCCATCGGCGCGATCGGCCGCGAGGCGATCGGCCGGCTCCTGCACCCGGTGCCCGTCGCCGCCAGCGCGGTCATATGGATGGCCACGGCAGGCATCGGGGTGAACGCCGCGACCGCGCTCCTGTTCGCCGCGGGCAGGAGGACAGACCTCAACGTACGCGGCGCCTTCCTCCACATGGTCGCGGACGCCGGCGTGTCGCTGGCCGTGGTCGCGGCCGGGATCCTGGTCCGGGTGACGGGCATGCACGCGCTGGATCCGCTGGTGAGCCTGGCGGTGTTGGCGGTCATCCTGACGGGCACCTGGGGCCTGCTGCGCGAATCGTTCGCCCTGGCGATGGATGCGGTCCCCGAGGGCATCGAGGCGACCGCCGTGGAGGCCCTCCTGGCGCGGCTGCCCGCCGTCCAGAGCGTGCACCATCTGCACATCTGGGGCCTGGGCACGACCGATACCGCGCTCACGGTGCATCTGGTGGTATCGCGGGCCGAGTGGAGCGACGACCTGCTCGCGCGGGTGCGCGACGAGCTCCAACAGCATTTCGGCATCGGCCACGCCACGATCCAACTGGAGTCGCCGGAAGCCGGTACCTGTCTGACCCGGCGCTGCACGCTGACTGCGGCGTCGCGGTAGGCACGCGGGGCGCGGCCTCGGTCTGCTGCGGCTCACGCGTAGCGCAGGCCGAACAGCGTCTCCAGGGCCGCCTCGCCGTTGGCCAGCGGCACGTCGGAGCTCATCTCTGCCCACCCGACATACCCGCCGCCGGCGGTGCCGAAGGCGGCGAAGAGCCGGCGCACCAGGCGGCGGACGTCCTCGGGCGTGCCGTGCGGGAGCGTGAACTGCCGGTCGAGGTCCGCGCGCACGCAGACCCTGCCGCGGCACAGCGCGCCCAGCGCCTCGATGTCCATCACGTGGACCTGCGGGTTGATCTCGTCGCAACCGATCTCGATCAGGTCGGGCACGATCGCGGCGATCATGCCGTCGGTATGGAAGCTGGCGGCGGCCCCGCCCGCGTGGATCGCGGCCACCAGGCGGGCGTACGCCGGCCGGAACACGCGCCGCCACAACTCGGGCCGGATCATCAGCGCGGTCTGTGTGCCCCAGTCGTCGCGCAGGATGACCCCATCCACGCGGCCGGTGGCCAGCCAGCGCTCGATGCGGCGCAGGCAGATCTCGACGATGCGGTCGCGCAGGGCATACACCTCCTCGCGCTCTTCCTGCAGGTCGATGAGCAGGGCTTCCATGCCCCGCAGGAAGATCATGCGCTGGAAGACCTCGCCGCCATCGACGAAGACGAAGTGCCGGTGGCCGTCCGCGTCCACTTCCCGTACCATCTCCGCCACGCCCTCGCTGCCGGTCAGCGGGTCGGGGGCGCGATAGTCGCGCCAGGCGCGCCAGTCGGCCAGCGGGTGTTCGACCGCCTGACCCATGTAGTCGGGGGTGCTCCAGCGCCAGCCGCAGCCCCAGTCGTCACGGGTCACGGCGCCGCCGGCCCAGTGGCCACGCTCGGAGCCGGCAAGGGCGAACGGACCGCGGGTGCGGCCAGACAGCAGCACGTCGCCGGGGTAGCGGGCGTACAGGTCTTCGAGGGCCTGGCCGTGCGCGCGCCAGGCGCCGCGGAGGGTGCAGTGCATGATCGGCACGCGGTCCGGCCGGTCGAACTGCAGGGCACGCAGGTAGCGCTCGCGGCTGTCCATGCGCGGGGGGCTCCGCTGGCGGCGGTGGCGGGTGCGGCCGGATCCGGGCGCCGCCTGCCGGCGGCGTGCGGACCGACGGCCGGCGAATCTGGGCCCGGCGCGCCGCCGCGGCAAGGCGCGCCCGCGCGCCTGCGGGCCTGCCCTCGTCCGGCCGCGCGCCTCGTTCCACCTGCTTCCCGGAGATCGGCGAGCGATGATCCTCGCGGAGAAGAGGCTGCTCGACCAGCCCTCGCCCCTGACGGGCGCCTTCTACGTCGCGCCGACAGGGCTGGAGATGATGACCTACCGCGCCCGCTCGCTCGACGACGGTCGCACGTGGATGCCGGCGCGCCCCCGGCCGGACTTCGACGCCGGCCTGCCGGCCAACTACCGCCGGAACCCGAGCCCGGGTTTCGTCGATCCGGTCAACGGCAACCTGCTGACGCTGGTGTTCGCCATGGACCGCCCGGATGTGGACCGCGGCGTCAGCGAGCCCGCGCAGACCAGGACAGACGCGTACCTCCGCTATCGGGTGTCGCGCGACGGTGGGCGAAGCTTCCTGTTCGACGGAGCCGGTGATCCAGGAGGGGGAATACGACTGGGGGCATCCGCTGGCGGGGCTCTTCGTCGGCAGGAATGCCGTCTTCCTGGGCGACCAGGGCTGCCGGCCGCTCCGCACTCGCGAGGGACACATCCTCGTCCCCGCGCAGATGACTGTGCTGAACGCCGCCGGCGAGCTGGAGACCTTCGGCAGCGGCTTCGACTACTACCACTGCCTGGTGCTCATCGGCACCTGGCAGCCGGACGGCCGGATCCGGTGGCAGGTCTCGCAGCAGATCGTTGCGGACCCGAACCGCACCGTGCGCGGGCTGTACGAGCCGACTCTGGCCCAGATGCCGGACGGCCGCATCCTGTGCGTGATGCGCGGCTCCAATGGGCTGCGCAAGGATCCGGAGTACAGGCTCCCGGGGCACAAGTGGTACTCCGTCTCCGCGGACGGCGGTTTCACCTGGAGTGCGCCGGCGCCCTGGCGCTACGACGACGGCACTGCCTTCTACTCGCCGTCGAGCATGTCGCAGATCATCCAGCACAGCGACGGCCGCTACTACTGGCTGGGCAACATCAACCCGACCAACCCGCGCGCCAACGCCGACCGGTACCCGCTGGTCGTGGGGCAGATCGACCCGCGCAGCATGAGGCTCATCCGGGACAGCGTGACCCTGATCGACACCCGGGGCGCAGCCGATCCGCCCGAGCTGCAGCTGTCGAACTTCTTCGCGTTCGAGGACCGCCAGAGCGGCGACCTCGTGCTGCCGATGGGCCGCTGGACGCCGCCGAACAACTACCAGCACGTGATCTACCGGGTCAGCACGCGGACGTAGGGGCCGAGGGGTCGGCAAGCTCGGAGGCCCCTGGCGCCCCGCGGGCCGCAGCGTCGGTGGGCGCGTAGCGGCACTCCACCGTGGCCCGGCTCTGCGCGCCCACCTCTACCAGGGATACCACCTCGCCGAAACGGCGGACCCCGGCAGGCTGGACCCGCTGGTCGTCCACGCGCACCTCGACCAGCCGGAGCTCGCGCCACGCCTGCGGCAAGGCCATGTGGAGCCCGGCCACCGGTCGCGCGCCGGCCAGCTCGACTCGCAGGCGGTGGCCATCCCAGGACTGCGCCTCCACCCGCCAGCTCTGCCGCGCCTCCCAGAAGCTCAGCCACTGATCGAAGGACCAGATGGGCAGGCCCCGCTCGCGCGCCTGGCGGAGCAGGGCCAGGCCCTGCGGGCGCGAGAAGCGCACCCAGTTGGAGGGATGGATGCAGACGGCGTGGGGCACGTGGAACCGTCTCACCGCCTCGTCCAGCACGCGCGCCAGGATGGCTTCCCATTGAGCCGGCGAGAGACGATAGGAGTAGGCCACCTGTTCGGGACCGAAGTACACGTCGTCCATGGTGTGAGTGTGCTGCTGGTGGACGGGCAGCAACCCGCCGGCCGGATCGCCGAACCGCAGGGGCAAGGCAGCCCCGAAGGCGGCGTAGGGCGCGTACTCCCGGCGGCGCAGGAAGGTGCTGCAGAAGTAGTTGCTCTCCAGCCGCACCCCGACCCGTGCCAGGCCCTCCACCGGCTCCAGGTACCCGGCCCAGGCCAGGCAGTGGTGCCGGGTGCACCGCGCCGGCACGCCGAAGACCTCTTCGAACTGGCGCACCTGTCGCTCCAGTTCTGCCACGCGCACCGCCACGGGCGCGCCGTCGAGCGTGCGCAGGTTCGGGTGCGGGCCGAGGTCATGGCGCTGGCAGTAGGCCACTGCGTCGGCGCGTGTCGAGCGAGAGCTGCCCGGGATCAAGAACAGGTTCATCCGGCCGCCCGCCGCCGCCACGGCCTCCAGCTCCGTGCGGTTCCACTTCACCTCGGCCCCGTCCTCGTCCCCGGAGTAGAGGAGAAGGCCCGGCGCGCCGGCGGGCAGATGCCACAGCAGCGGCATCGGCGCCGGCCAGGCGCGGCGCACCAGATCCACCAGCAGCCGCCCGAGCAGGTCGGCATACGGAATCCAGGCAGGCTCGTCTGGCCCCAGCTCGCAGGCCAGGTGGGTGGGGCGGGCCGGACCGTCGGGACGGCCGCGCTCCTCCCGGCGGGCCGGGTCTCCCTGCCGCAGCAGCAGCACCGCGCGGGGCAGGTCGAAGGCCGCCGCCACCAGCTGCCCTCGGCCCACGCCCATCCGCGCCAGGCCGACGCTTTCCCCGGTGTCGCGGCCTGGCACGTGCAGGTAGCCCAGCGCCTCGGCCGCGGGGCGCACCGTCCAGCTGGCGGCCCGTCCGACCACGGGCAGGCTCTCCCCGGCCAGACCGGCCAGCGGCGGACCCGCCAGGCGCAGCCGCAGGGGGCCTGCTTGCGCGCCCGCCGACTCGATGCCGGCTGCCGCGGCCAGGTCGCCCTCGGGCAGGATGCAGAGCGCCGTACCGCCGCGTGCGGCGAAGGCCAGCACCTGCTCCGGCGGGGTCGCCGCGCCCGTGCCGCTCGCCGCGCCCGCCGGCACGAGCAGCACCGGCGCCTCGGCCGGGTCCAGGGTTGCCAGGGCGCCGGGAGCCACCGAGGACCAGCTTGCCAGCCCCCAGGCATCGAGGATCTCGCCCAGGTAGGCCGACAGACCCGGACCATGTTCGAGCAGGGCCAGGTACATGGCTCACGCTGCTGGCGGCGGCGACCCTGCGGGGCGGGACGCGGAGGGCCGGAAGTCGGGCACCTGCATGAGCTGGGTACCCCGGTCGATGGACTCGGCCGCCAGGATCGCCGGCGCGGCGGTGTCCATGGCGCTGTACACGTCGAACGAGAGGGGGCGAGTCCCCCGCACCGCGTCCCGGAAGGCGACATGGACATAGTAGTCCGCGTCGCCGTGGCCGCTTGCGCGCGCCTCCGGCGGCGCCTCCAGCCGCTCGTAGCGCCAGTCCACCTCGGCCATGTCGTGCATCTCGAGGTCGGCCCGCCAGAACAGGCCCCGCCCGCGCGCGCTGCGCTTCCACTCCACGCACCCTCGCGTGCCCATGATCTGGTACCAGTGGTGTCCCCGGGCATGGCACACCGGCTGCGTGAAGCCGGCGGCCAGGCGCAGGATCGCGTCCTTCTCCGTCTTCATCAGCGCCACCTGGAGGTCGGGGGCGGCGATCTCCGGGTGCACGTAGCTCGGCGCGCGCGTGCTCATGGCCGTCACCTCCACCACCCGATCGTCCAGCACCTTCAGCATGGGGCTGAGCTCGTGGGGCAGGTAGTGGATGGGCGGCATGCGCTGCAGCCAGGTGGGCCGTGCTCGCGGGTGGTCCCGGAGTTCGCCGATCTCGCAGCCGCGCCCGGTTTCCGGATCCTGGAAGTGCAGGCGAGTCCCGTAGTAGCCGAGGTACTGGCCCTCGCAGAAGGTCGGCCGCCCGATCTGTCCCTCGGCCACGATCCGCTTCCAGGCGTCCACGAAGCCCCAGTACCGGGTCTGCTCGGCCAGCTGGTACACGCGGCCCGAGCGCTCCGCTGCCTGCACGATGCGCCAGCAGTCCTCCAGGGTGTGCGCCGCCGGCACCTCCGAGTTCACGTGCTTGCCTGCCTCCAGGGCCATGGCTGCCAGGGCTCCCTGTTCGCGGCAGCGCACGCACAGGGCCACCGCGTCCACGCGCGGGTTGGCCAGCACCTCCTCGTACCGGGTGGTCGCCTGGACCTCTGTGGGCTCGGCCAACGCCGCCAGGGCGGGCTCCAGCAGCGCGGCGATCGGATCGCAGACCGCCACCACCCGATAGCCCGGAACCTGCTGGAGCAAGCGGATCCAGTGCAGGGCGCGGTGCCCCAGTCCCACCACTGCGATGCGGATGTCGTCCATGCTCTTCGCTCTCCTCGTCGCTGCCGGCGCGCCGCGTCGCCGCTCGCCGTGCGGCGGCTCACCGCGCTGCGCGGCGCTGCGCCGCCCGGCGCGACGGCGAGCCCTCAGGACGCGCACGCCGAGATGGGCAGCGAGCACACGAAATGTCCCAGCACGTAGTAGACGTACAGCCCCAGGATCGCCAACGCCTCCAGCCGGACGAGCCTGGCACCCGTGGTCACGAAGATCTGGACGACCGAGCCGGCCAGGATGAGGAACGGCAGATCGAACCGGAGGACGGTCGGGTCGATCTCCAGGGGCGCGACCAGGCACACCACCCCGAGGACGAACATGGCGGTGAAGATGTTGGAGGCATAGATCTCGCTGATCGAGACCACGGCCTTCCGGCGCACGGTGGCCGAGACCGCGATGGCGAACTCGGGCAACGAGGTGCCGAAGGCGAACACCAGGCCGCCGAGCACCGCCTCGCTGACGCCCAGCTCGCGGCCGACCTCGATGCCCCCGGCCACCGCCACCTCGGCGCCGGCCACGACCCCGGCGATGGCCAGCGCGGCCGCGACCAGGTGGCGGCCGATCCCCTGGCCGCCCGCCCGCGCGTCGCCGCCCGCCGCCGGCTGGGGTTCGGCCTGGGCGTGCGCCTCGCCGATGACGCTGGCCAGGTAGGGCAGGTAGAGGCCGATGAGCAGCGCGCCGTCCCATCTGCTCAGCCGCCCGTCCAGGCTCAGCACGAGGATCGCCGTGGAGGAGAGGATCATCCAGGCGCTCTCGCGCTCTCGCGTCTCGCGCTGGATGGCCATGGGCGCCAGCAGGGCGCAGAAGGCGGTCACGAACGTCAGCGTGACGAAATTCGAGCCGATCACGTTGCCGATCGAGATGCTGGCCTGGCCCCTGAGCGCCGCTGCCAGCGAGACGCTCAGTTCCGGCAGCGAGGACAGGATGCTCACGCCGAGGATGGTGATGGCCAGCTCGGTCACGCCGAAGAAGCGGGCGATGGGGGCGGTGCGGAGGATGATGACGCGCGACGAGAACCACAGCAGCCCGATGCCCGCGACCAGCCCCGCCAGGCCGGTGCCGGCACTCGCGCTGACCAGCTCGCCGAGCCACGCCAGAGGATTCATGGGCACCTCCAGGTCCGGCCCCGTCTGCGGCCGGACAGCCGCGCCGGTCCGCGGCCGGCCAGTGGCGCAGCCCACGGCCGCCGCGGCACGCGCCGGCGAGCGAAGCGGTGGCTGGGCTGGCGCATTGCCGGGGCCCTCTCCTCGGGTATATTAGCCGCCCGCGAGCCGCAGCCGCCGGGGACAGGGCCGATCGCCTGCCTTCCCGGCCAGCCGGCTCGGCCGATCCCCCAGCCAACGCGCAACGCGAGAGACGCCATGGCGGCTGTCGGGCCCCCATACCACGTGCGCGCCGTGCACTGCGACCATCGGGCGGACGCGGAGGAGGTGTACCGAGCCCTGTGCCGGGCCACCGCGCCCCTGCAGGACGCCTGGGAACGCCTGGGCAGGGCCGGCCGCATCGCCATCAAGTTCAACCAAGATAAGCCCCCGCAGCGGCAGGTGCGATTCGCGGGCCAGCTGCAGCAACTGGTGAGCGAGACCGTGGCCCGCGCGGTGCTGCGCCTGCTGCGCGCGCGGCTGCGCGCCGAGCTGGTCTGCGTGGACGTGAGCTACTACGCCATGTACGAGGGCACGCGGCCGCAGGACACCGAGACGCTGTTGCCGCTGCTGCGCGAGTTCGGCGTGGATTTCGTCGACGGCACGCAGCCGCCCTATCGGCGTCGCGAGGTGCCCGGGGGCGGGCGGATGTTCCGGCAGTACCTGCTGCCTGCTGCCGCGGTGGAGGCGGACGAGACGATCTCCGTGGCCAAGATGAAGAACCATGCGTTCATGGGCATCACCCTGTCGCTGAAGAACCTGTTCGGCTGGATGCCGGGAGAGCCGCACGGCCACGGGCGGCACTACTACCACCATCTGGTGCGCATGCCCTACATGCTGGCGGACCTGGGCCGCATGTTCGACCCGGCCCTGTGCATCGTCGACGGGCTGGTGGCGCAGGCCGGCCAGGAGTGGGGCGACGGCAAGGAGGGCGGCCCACCCCGCCTGGCCAATGTCCTGGTCGGCGGCGATCACCCGATCGCCACGGATGCCTGCGCGGCGCGGCTGATGGGCCACGATCCGGAGAGCGACTGGCTCACCCCGCCCTTCCACCGGGACCGCAACGCGCTGCTGGTGGCCGCCGAGGGGGGGTACGGGGCCGTGCGCCCGGAGGCCATCGACTTCCAGAGCGAGGCGAGCGCGCCGGTGGGGGAGTTCTACGCCAACTGCACGGACCCGCGCGAGCTGGTGGTGAGCTGGCGGCGCACCACCTGCGAGCAGGCGCTGTACTACCGCGATCACCGGCAGGAATTCGTCGACCGGTATGCCGGCCGCTATGTCCTGCTGCAGGAGGGCCAGGTGCGCTGGGACAGCGACACCAGCGAGCTGCGCCGCAGCCGCCGGGTCCTGGCGGGCAGCCGGCCCGAGCAGGCCATGTGGCTGAAGTACGTCGACCCGGACGAGGCGGAGGGCGAGCGCTACGCGGTGTACGAGGACGCGTTGGCGCGCCTGCGCTCGCTCAAAGCTGCATCATGAACTCGAACGTGCGGTCGGCGTGTCCGGGCAGGCCCTCGTGCCCGAAGTCGGGGTACACGACCAGCGACTTGGGCGCCTCGATCTTGTTGTACGCGGCGAACTGCGTGGATGGGGGGCACACCTGGTCCATCAGTCCCACGCCCATCATCACCCGCGCGCGGATCCGCGGCGCCAGGTGCTGCACGTCCACGTAGCCCAGCCGGGTGAAGATCTCTTCCTCGCGCTCGTGCAGGGGATCGAAGCGGCGGTAGTAGTCCTTCAGCTCCTGGTACGCGTTGACGGCCAGGTCGAGCTTCCACACCCGCTGGTAGTCGCACAGGAACGGATAGACAGGGGCGGCCAGCTTGAGGCGCGGTTCGAGGGCGGCGCAGGCCAGCGTCAACCCGCCTCCCTGGCTGCCGCCCATGGCGCCGACGCGGTTGGCATCCACGTCCTCCATCGCCATCACCAGGCCGGCCAGTTGCGCCGTATCCAGGAAGAGCTGGCGGAACAGCAGGTCCTCTGGTTCGCCGTCCAGGCCGCGGATGATGTGGCCGTGCAGCGTGTTGCCCGGCACGCCGCCCACGTCCTCCGACAGGCCGCCCTGGCCGCGGCAGTCGAGCGCCACCACCGTGTATCCGGCGGCGACGTAGCCCAGCTTGTCGAACCAGTCTCCCGAGCTGCCCGAGTAGCCGTGGAAGAGCAGCACGGCCGGGTGCGGCGCATCGCCGTTGCGCGGGCGCAGCAGCTTGGCGTGCACCCGCGCGCCGCCCACGCCGGTGAAGAACAGGTCGTGACAGGCAGCGAACGGGGCGGAGAAGGCGGCCGGGCGCAGCTCCACCTGGGGGTCGACGGCCCGCATCTCCTCGAGCGCCGCGTCCCAGTACTCGTCGAAGTCGGCCGGTCGCGGGTTGGTTCCCTGATAAGTCAGCAGTTGCTCGTACGGCATGTCGAACAGCAACGGCATGGCGATCTCTCCTTTGCGTGTCTACTGCGTGTCTAGGTGGACGCCAGACAGATGGATGTCGGATGGCTGGGGCGGACGACGTCGCGGCACGGCAGCACCCGGTGCTCCGAGGCGTGCTCCGCGCGCGCACGCAACGCTGCGGGAGGCAAGGCCCTATGGCCTTTCGCCGAGCGTCACGGTGCGCCCGGCGGCGGCTGACTCGTACGCCGCTTCGACGACGCGCAGCGCGCGCCAGCCGTCCTGACCGGTGACCTGGAGCGGCCGGCCGGCGAGCAGGTCCTCGGCGACCTCGCGCAGATAGGCCAGCCCGGAGATCCCTCCGTATCCGGGCACCGCCCGCGAGGCGATGCGGAGCGTGCGCACCGGGGCATCGGCGGCCTCTGGCCGGCCCGAGCACACGAACAGCTCGTCCGCGGTCCCGCCCCAGGCCGGGCTCCAGGACAGCGCGCCTTCGCTGCCGCGGATGCCGATGTACAGGTCGCGGCCGGCGGGATAGGCGTCCGGCACGGAATAGCTGATATCGAGCACCGCCGTGGCGCCGCCGCGGAAGCGCAGCAGCGCGAAGGCGTTGTCCTCGATCTCCAGGTGGTGCTGGGCGTGGCTGACCATCCCGCTGACCGCTTCTACTTCGTCCGCCAGCAGCCAGCGAAACAGGTCGATCCAGTGCACGCCGAGGTTGTGCAGGGGACCGCCGCCGGCGCGCTCCCGGGACAGCAGCCACGGCGAGATGCCGCCGGCCAGATAGCGCTGCGGGGAGCCGGCGGCGCAGCGGCCCTCCAGGGCCACCACGCGCCCCAGGGCGCCCTGCTCGAGCAACTGCTTGATCTGGCGCGCCACGGGATGGTAGCGCCAGCAGTAGGGAGCCGAGAGCTGCACGCCGGCGGCCGCGACCGCGGCCATCATGCGCTCGATGCCGGCGCTGGTGGCAGCCATGGGCTTCTCGACGAGCACGTGCTTGCCGGCGCGGGCCGCCTGCTCCACGAACGCGGGGCAGTCCGCATGCGGCAGGAAGACGACCACCAGATCGATGTCGTCGCGGCGCAGCAGCTCGTCGCCATCCGCGCACGCGGCCACCCCGGCGGCCGCGCACACCCGCTCGCGCAGCACCGCGTCCGGTTCGGCAATGGCGCGGACCTCGGTCTGGGGAAGCGCGCGGAAATGGGGCAGGTAGTCCGCCGGGTGCAGATGGTGCAGGCCGACGATGCCGACCCCGAGCGTGCGCATGCCGGGGCTTCTCTCCCTGGTACGTGCCGCTGTACGTGTCAACGAGCTTGCCCGCCGCGCCTGGAGGCCCACATTGTAGGCCCCGGTCTGGCGCCGCGCCTGGCCGACTGCAGGCCGCCACAGCATAGCCGCAGCGTCGGTCTGGTGT
>CAZPXM010000016.1:39034-42199 GCA_964591015.1 uncultured Gemmatimonadaceae bacterium | reverse complement strand
CGCCGTCCGGACGGCGGTGCAGGACCGACTCCGGTACGTGTACCTGGTCAACCGCGAGTACTACCCCGTGCCTGTCTGTCTGCAGTTCGACCGGCCGCCGGTGGGACTGCGCGATCTGGCCACCGGGGCAGCCCTCGAGGCTGGCGCCCGCTGGGAGACGGTCCTGGGTCCGTACGAGCTGCGCGCCGTGGCTCTGGAGGCGGCGGCCGACGTGGCCGGCTTTGCCGTGTCGCCCCCGGAGTCGGTGGTGCAGGCCCTGGCAGACCAGGCCCGCGACGCCATGGCCACCTTGCGCCGGTTGCCGGGCCGCGGGTACCGGCTGCCAGGTGCCGAGGCCATGTGCCGCGACCTGGAGGAGGCGCTGGCAGCCCGGCGTTGGGCCTGGTTGCGGCGGGCGCTGTCCAGCTATGTGGTGCGCAAGGCCCGGGAACTCGACGTGTGAGGTCGCGCCGGGCGGCGCCCACCGGCGCAGATCTGCCGCGCCGCCGGCGGCGTGGCCGGAGAGCGCGCCAGGCAGGGCGGCAGCAGACGGCCAGACACAGGAGGAGAAGACCATGGGTGGCACACGCAGCACGATCGGCGGCGCGGGATTCCATCACGTCGCCGTGCGGGTCGGCGACCTGGAGCGGGCCGTGGCGTTCTACGCGGACGCGCTGGGCATGACCGTGAGCAAGGCCTGGGGCGAAGGCGACGGTCGCGCCGTGATGCTCGACGCGGGCAATGGCAACTACCTGGAGCTGTTCGCCGGCGGCACGGACGGCCCCAAGGAGGGCGGCGCGATCCTGCACGTGGCGCTGCGGGCCACCGACGTGGACGCTGCCCTGCGTCGGGCCCGGACGGCCGGCGCCGAGGTGACGATGGAGCCCAGGGACGTGGACATTCCCACGCAGCCGCGGCCGTACCCGGTGCGCATCGCCTTCTGCCGGGCGCCGGACGGCACCGTCCTCGAGTTCTTCCAGGAGCGGAGCGGCTAGGGCAGCCGGGGCCAAGGTCGCCCGGCCCAGCAGAAATCCGGTGGCCGGGGCTGCTGGCTGTCGCATGCGGGAAACGAGGCGATGAAGGACGCCAGACTGGGTGCCGCGCTGGCGTTGGCGCTGTTGCGGGCGCTGTGGTTCGAGCCGGCACAGGCCCAGGACAACGCCGGCTACGATGTCTGGACCGGCGAGCGCATCACGGAGCTGGAGCAGCGCGTGCGGCGCGAGCCGCACAACGCCGTGGTCCACATGCGCCTGGCCTGCGCTCTGGCGGAAGCCGGGCGCGTGCGGGAGGCGGCCCGGGTGGCGGATGCGGCGCTGCGCCTGGAGCCCGGGCGCGGCGCCTTCTGGCACAATCGCGCCTGGATTCACGAGCTGCAGGGCAATCTCGACCAGGCGCTGTCCATGTACCGGCGAGCGGCCGAACTCGAACCGCGACTGACGGTCGCCCGCGCCGGCATGGCCCTGCTGCTGTGCCGCATGAACCACGCGGCCGAAGGCCTGCCGCTGCTGGAGGCGCTGCTGGCCGAGCAGCCGGCAGATCGCAAGCTGCGGCAGAACGCGGCGGTGGCAGCGCTGCAGGTGGATCAGCCCTCGCGCGCGCTGGCGCACGCCCGCCGGCTGGTGGGTCCGGACCTGACGGCGCGCGATCGGCGCCTGCTGTGCCACGCGCTGTCCGAGCTGGCCGACTCGCTGCTGCGGGTCGGGGCAGCCGAGCGCGCCCTGTCGCTGGCGGACAGCGCGCTGGCACTGGACGCCCAGTGGGTGCGCGCCTATGCCCTGCAGGCGCGCGCCCACCTCTACCGGCAGCGGCTGGCGGCCGCCGAAGAGGCGGTGCGGGCGGCGCTGCGCCTGGAGCCCGAACGCTGCGATGCGCTGGGGCTGCTGGTGCAGGTGCTGGCGCGCCGGGGAGACGCGGCGGCGGCCGACTCGGTGTCGGCGCTGGCCGAGGCAGCCTGCCTGCGTCAGGTGACGGCCGGCTCCCAGGGCCCCGTGCTCGAGTGGCTCGACGCGGAGCGCCGCGCGGTGGCGCCGGACCGGGCGGGCTCTCCCACGCGGCGTCCCCGTCCTTGACCTGGCGCGAGCCGCGGACCCACAATTGCGGCAGCGCTGGCCATGGAACCGGCGCGTTGCCGGCAGTCGCTGGCCGGCCACCATCTTCGGCGCAGTCGACGGAGGGAGGACATGTTCGACGGACTGGGCATGAACCTGGGCAATCTGTCGCGCCTGTCGGCGGCGGAGACGCGCTCGCTGAGCGCGGAGAACCCCACCGGTGAGAAGGGCAAGGGCGGGCTGGCGGCCGAGGGTACGGGCGCCCACTGCGCGCGCGAACTCGGCCAGGGCTGGAAGATCTCGCCATCGGTGCGCATCCAGCCAGGCCAGACGTACGCGATGGCCGACATCGCGGGCCCCGGCGCGATCCAGCAGATGTGGCTGACGCCCACGGGCCCGTGGCGGTTCAGCATCCTGCGGGTCTACTGGGACGAGCAGGAGCAGCCCTCCGTCGAGTGCCCGGTAGGGGATTTCTTCGCCAGCGGCTGGGGGCGGTTCGCGCCGGTCGTCTCGCTGCCCGTCTGCGTCAACCCGGGCAGCGCCTTCAACTGTTACTGGGAGATGCCGTTCCGGCGTCGCTGTCGCATGACGCTGACCAACATCGCCGACGAGGCGATGGTGCTCTACTACCAGATCAACTACACCCTGACCCCGGTCCCCGCCGACGCCGCCTACTTCCACGCCCAGTTCCGCCGCACCAACCCGCTGCCCTACAAGCAGGTGTACACGATCCTCGACGGCGTTCGCGGCCAGGGCCACTACGTGGGGACCTACATGGCCTGGGGCGTCAACAACACGGGCTGGTGGGGCGAGGGCGAGATCAAGTTCTACCTGGACGGCGACGCCCACCCCACGATCTGCGGCACGGGCACCGAGGACTACTTCTGCGGTTCGTACAACTTCGAGAACCGGGAGACTCGCCAGTACCAGGAGTTCACCACTCCGTACTCGGGTCTGGCGCAGGTCATCCGGCCCGACGGCGTGTACCAGTCGCAGACCCGCTTCGGCCTCTACCGCTGGCACATCATGGATCCGGTGCGGTTCAGGCAGGACCTGAAGGTCACCATCCAGGCGCTGGGCTGGCGCAGCGCCTGGATGGTGACCTTCAGGTCCTGCCTGAACCGCACCGGATCCATGA
>CAZPXM010000016.1:23052-39024 GCA_964591015.1 uncultured Gemmatimonadaceae bacterium | reverse complement strand
CATCTGCGGCACAGGAGTCGAGGATTACTTTGGCGGCTCCTATGGCTGGGAGGTAGGCGGGCAATACATGACCTATAGCACGCTGTATGCCGGCCTGCCGCAGGTGATCCGCCCGGACGGCCTCTATCGGTCACAGCAGCGCTTTGGCATGTACCGCTGGCACATCATGGACCCGGTGCGTTTCCGGCGCGACCTGCGGGTCACGATCCAGGCACTGGGCTGGCGCTCGGGCGGGCGCTACCTGCCCCTGCAGGACGACATCGCCTCCGTGGCCTACTGGTACCAGACGCTGCCCACTGCCCCCTTTCCGCCGCTGCCGAGTCGCGACGAACTGGAAGTGATCTGAAGGCGTGGCGAAGCTGAGCGTCCGCGTCACGGTGACCGCCGCCCTGCCGGGCGATCTGGGATTCATCCCCTTCGCGCCGGTCATCGATTTCGGCGCGCTGGTGCGCCAGGCGGGCGTGGCCGGCGTTTTCGACCCCGACTCGCTGGCGGTGATCGACCTGGCGACCGGCCAGCCGGTGGAGTTCGCCCGCGGCGAGGATTTCGCCAGCGCCGATCGCGGGCGAATCGAGTGGGTCATCGGCGATCCCGCGCACCGTGCCTACGAGATCCGCTTCGCCACGGCCGCGCAGCGGCAGCCGCTGGCGCCGCAGCCGTACGTGCCGATGGTGGGGACCGGCGACCTGCTGCGGTACAACGCGCCCGCGCCGCAACCGGTGGCCGTGCCCTATTCCATGCGCCTGGTGGATCTCACCGGTACCGGCCGGTTCGACCTGGCCGGGTGCTGGAACTACTACCATCGGCCGGGAGCGCCGGTGAGCGGGGTGATCTGCTACCCGCGTCTGGGCCGGGCCGACGAATTCGTTTTCGGCGACATGGTGCGGCTGCGCTGGGTCGAGCCCGGCGCCGGCGCCGCCGGCGAGCCGCGTGATTTCCCCGGAGTGTACCCGGCTGCCGACTGGGGCGACGTGGACGGGGATGGCCGCGTGGACCTGGTCTTCGCCGAGCGTGGCCAGCGCCAGGTGGGCTTCTTTCGCAACACCGGCCGCACGGACGGGGGCGGCTGGCCCGTGTTCGCGCGCGATCTGGCCGTCGAGCTGGCGGCGCCATTCGGCGGCGGGCTGCGTCTGGTCGATCTGGACGGGGACGGCCGGCTCGATCTGGTGGT
The DNA here is from genome assembly GCA_964591015.1 of uncultured Gemmatimonadaceae bacterium. Taxonomy (GTDB): domain Bacteria; phylum Latescibacterota; class UBA2968; order UBA8231; family UBA8231; genus SLHA01. Next base: position 37,853 of record CAZPXM010000016.1, on the reverse strand, counting down.
GGACGGGCGCTTCATCCGCAACGGCAACGCGGCTGGCTGGCCGTTCGTGGCCGAACCGGCGGTCGAGCTGGGCGCGGGCGCCAGGATCGACTTCCTCGATCTGGACGGGGACGGCCGGCTCGATCTGCTCCAGCTCGAGGAGCCGCCGTTCGTCGAGGGCGTGCGGGGCGATTCTTCCCGGTTCTGCTCCGGGCCCGTCTGGCGCCGCCGGCGGGCGGGTCGCCGGGTGGCCTTCGGGGGCCCGCTGCCGCTCGCCGGCATCGACGCGGCCCAGATCAGCCACATCGCCGCCGTGGCGGACGGCTCGCGCCGCGGCCTGCTGGTCCAGTGCGAGGCCTACTCCCGCATCGTGTTCTACGAACTGGTCCAGTCCGCGGCGCCGCAGCCGCGCTTCGCCCGGCGGGCCACGGCCGGCTCGCGCGCGGCGCCGCTGGCGCTGGGCGATCAGGCGTGGCCTTGTGCGTGCGACTGGGACGGCGACGGTGCGTGGGACCTGCTGGTCGGCGATGGGTACGGGTGGCCGCGCGTGCTGGTCAACCAGGGAACGGCGGCGCGGCCGGTCTTCGGCCCGCCGGCGCGGCTGCAGGCCGGCGGCCGCCCCATCCGGCTCCTGCGCGACGAGCTGCTGCACAGCCGTCACTGGCACAACATGGGCTACCCGTACCCGGTTCTTGCCGACTGGGATGGCGACGGCCTGCCGGATCTGCTGGTGCCGAACGAGACCAACCGCATCCTCTGGTACCGCAACATCGGCACGCGCGCCGCACCGCGCTTTGCGGCACCCGCGTTCCTCCAGGTGGACGGCTGGGAGGACTCGCCCGCCCGGCGCGCCGCCTCCGGGCGGCTGGCCAGCGATGCCAGTCTGCCCGGCCACCCCTATCCCCGCGATCCGGGCTCGCCCTTCTTCTGGCGCACCGGGGCAGCGTTCGCCGACTGGAACGGGGACGGGATGCTGGACATCATCACCCACTCCTGGGAGCGCCGGGCGACCCTGTTCGAGCAGTACGTGGCCGCGGACGGGTGCCGCCGCCTGCGCTGCGCCGGGCCGGTGCGGCTGGCCGACGGGCGGTACATCGACGACTCGCTGGTGGGCCGAGAACAGCACTGGACCGAGTCCTTCCGCGCCGTGGACTGGGATGGCGACGGCCGGCTCGACCTGGTCTACAGCCTGGCCGGCACCGGCGCGGTGTACCTGCTGCGCAACGTGGGGACGCCCACGGCGCCGCTGTTCGCGCCGCCCCGGCAGTTCCGCTGCTACGGCGAGCCGCTGGCGTTCACCGTGCATGGCCCGAACGCCTGGGCCGGCGATCTGAACGGCGATGGCAAGCCGGATCTGCTGGGCTGCGTGGAATGGAGCGTGTACCCGTTCTTTGCCCATGCGGCCCTGGAGATGCCGGAGCACCCGGCGTACGAGGTGGGACCGGTGATGGTCCGCCACGCATGACCGGGCGTGCGCCGGCCGGCGGCCGGCAGTGCGGCGCGCGGGCAGCCGGGTCGCGCCGCCCGCCCGGCGCTGCCGGGGCGGTGCTGCCGGGGCCGCCGCTTCGCGACGCCTTGCCACGGGTACAGGAGCAGGATGGCCACCATCGACGGAGGAATGTCTCCATGCTGATCGACATCCACGTGCACACCAAACGCCAGCCCGCGCCACCGCGGCGGCCGGGCGCAGAAGGCTACGCGACCCCGGAGCAGTTGCTCGACATGTACGCGCAGATCGGCGTGCAGACGGCCGTGATCCTGCCGAGCGTCAATCCGGAATGCGCGTTCGCCATCGACTCCGTCGAGGAGGCGCTCGACATCGCGGCGCAGTATCCGGGTCGCTTCGTGCCGTTCTGCAACATCGACCCGCGCATGGTCGACAACTCGCCGGATGCCGACCTGGGCTTCCTGATGGACTACTACCGCGAGCGAGGTTGCCCAGGCATCGGGGAGGTGTGCGCCAACCTGCCGTTCGATGACCCACTGGTGCAGAACCTGTGCCGCCACGCCGAGCGCTGCGGCATGCTGCTCACCTTCCACGTGGCCACGCGGCGCGGGGGCACGTACGGGCTGATCGACGACCTCCATCTGCCCCGCTTCGAGCGCCTGGCGCACCAGTTCCCCGCGCTGAAGTTCCTCTGCCATTCGCAGGCCTTCTGGTCCGAGATCAGCGGCGACGTGACGGAGGAGACGCGAGGCGGCTATCCCAAGACGCCCGTGCGCGAAGGCGGCAAGGTCGTCCAGCTTTTCCGCGAGTGTCCGAACGTGTACGGCGACCTGTCCGCCGGCAGCGGCTACAACGCGGTCAGCCGGGATGCGGAGTTCGGCTACTGGTTCCTCACCGAGTTCCAGGACCGTCTCTGCTTCGGCACCGACGTCTGCGCGCCGAAGAACCGCCAGGACGTGCTGGTCTGGCTGGCCGACTTCCTCCGGCAGGCGCTGGCAGCCGGCAAGATCACGCAGACCGTGTACGACAAGGTCACCCACGGGAACGCGGCGCGGCTGCTGGGGCTGCCCACCGCGGACCTGGCCGGCGGCGCGCAGGGCGGCACGAGCCCGACCGCGGGCCGAGGAGGCGCGTGATGGGTGGCCGCCGTCCCGCGCCGCCGCCGCCCGGTGCTGCCGGTGGTCGGGGCCGGGCGCCGGCAGCCATCGGGTCGCCCGCGCCCGCGCCGGGGCCTGCACCGCCGCCAGTCGCCGGACAGCCGGTGGATCTGGTGCCCTGGGTCTACGTCTGGCGCGCCGACCGCCCGGTGCAGTCGCCGCCCGAGGCCTGCTTCATCCCGCGCCGGCTCGCGCGCCTCGACCGCATCTACCGGACGGCCAGGGAGACCCTGGCGCCGGACCAGCTCAAGAGCCCCTTCTACGACCAACGGGATCTGCTCGAGACCTTCCCGCCCGCCCCGGCGGGTCGCCTGCACGCCGGTCTGCTGTGGAGCGGCGGCCTGCGCGACTACCAGCTCGAGCTGAGCTGGCCGGCCGGCGTGGACATGCCGCCCCCCGACACCGTCGAGGTGCGCACCTATCCGACCTCGTTCGGCTGGTTCGGCTTCACCGTGGACCGCGTGCTCGCTGCGCCGGCGATCGCCGCGGACGGCCGCACCTGGACCTACACGAGCCCGGCGGGCCAGACCATGGATTCGTCTTACAGCCAGCAGGTCCCGGCGGCCGCGGAGATGCTGGCCGTGTTCTGCCGGCCGAATCCGTCGGGAGCCTCCCCGCCGGTGCCCGCGCTGCGGCTGACCAGCGCGCAGGTGGGCCGCTGGCGCCGCGCCCGGCTGCGCATCGAGCGGGTCCGGCGACCCGCGCCCGCCGGCGCCGCGCCCCGGCTGCGCCTGGAGGAGTTCGTCGCGCGGATCGAGAGCGTCGAGCCGCTGGCCAGCGATCCCGACGCCGGGGTCGTGGTGACGTTGCTGTGGGCGCCGGACGCGCGCCCCGGCTTCGACAGCCGCCTGACGCTGCGCCTGCAGCCGGAGGCGGTCACCTTCGCGGTGCGGGACCTGCAGAGCGGACCGATCCTGCTGCCGCGCCACGGCCTGTACATCGCCTGGGCGGAGGAGACCCGCACGGCGGCGCAGTTCGCCGCCGAGCTGGCGGCGCGCGGTGCGGCCAGCGTTCGGCAGCGGGTCGCGGCTCATCCCGAGCCAGCCAGCCTCGCCCAGCTGCTGGCCGAGGTGCGCCTGTGGACCTGCTCGCCGGGCGCGCGGTTGACGCCGTTTCCCGCGGTCCCCGAGTCGCCGATGACCGTCGAGCTGGCCGATCGCGGTTGGACCGAGGCGTGGCGGGCGGCCGTGCACCAGCTCACCGGCCCGCACCTGTGGGGCGGCCTGGCGTTCGAGGTGGCGCGCGTCACCCACGCCATGGAGCTGATCGGCCTGCACGCGCACGCCGAGAAGGTGTACGCGCACTTCCTGCGGGCGCCCGGTGCCAAGTCGGACGGCGACTACGCGGACGGGGCCGGGGCGCTCGAATGGGCGGCTTCGATGCGCCACGACATGGGGTACGCCCACGACGGCACCCACGCCTCCACGGGCCGCCTGCTCCACTCCATGGCCGAACGCGTGCTCCTGACCGGGGACCTCGGCTGGCTGCGCCGGCATCGGGTCCGGCTGCAGGCCGCCGCCGACTGGATCGTCCGGCAACGCCGGACCTACCTGGCGGACGTTCCGGAACGGCGCGCGCTGTTCGTGGCGGGGCTGATGCCGCCCTGCATGCTGGGCGACTACGCGCTGCCGGCCTGCGACTGGCACTGGTACTACGTCGACAACGCGTTCGCCCTGCAGGGGCTGCAGCGGTTCGGCGATGCCCTGGCGTTGCTGGATCCGGCGGCGGCTCGCCCTTACCAGCGGGAGGCCGCCACCTTTCGCCGGGACCTGCGGCGGGCCTTCGTCGCCGAGGCGGCGCTGGCGCCAGTGCGGCTGGGACAGGACGGTGTCTACCACAGCTTCGTGCCGCGCATGGCGTACGCGCGGGGCCTCACGGGGCCGGAGCTGGGTGCGCCGCAGTTTCCCGATTGCGACTGGTGGCTGGGGTCCCTGCCGCTGGTCGAACCCTTCGTCGGCATCGATCCGGCCGACCCCCGCATGCGGGACACGACGGACCTCATGGAGGAGATGGGCACGTCGGCGGCCGCGGTCGGGGCCGACGAGGAGGCGCGTCGGGCCCAGGGTCTGTGCGCGGCGGACGCCTGGTTCTACCACAGCTACGCCGCCCTGCCCAAGGCCTCGCACACGGCCAACGCCTACCTGCTGCAGGACGACATCCCGAGCTTTCTGCGTTTCTGGGCGAACCACTATGCGGCGACGGTCGGGGCGGACGGCAAGCTGTGGGAGCACGCTCACCTGGGCAGCTTCGACACGTGCACGGCGCCGGACAACGGCACGGCCGGGTGGTTCCTCGAGTGTTTCCGCAACGCGCTGGTCATGGAGGACGGCACGTCCCTGTGGCTGGGCCGGGCCACGCCGCGGGCCTGGCTGGCCCACGGCGCCCGCATCGCGGTGGCGCAGGCGCCCACCTGGTTCGGGCCCCTCGCGTACGAGATCGAGTCCGCTGCCGCCGAGGGCCGCATCACCGCCACGATCCGCCTGCCGGCGCGCACGCCGCCGCGGAGCGTGCTGCTCCGCCTGCGACATCCGGCGGCGGTGCCGCTGCGCGCCGTCAGGGTCGACGGGAAGCGGTGGCGGCGCTTCAGCCCGCGGCGGGAGATCGTCTGGCTGCCGGGCCAGCGGGGCACGGTCGTGGTCGAGGCATTCTACGGCGGGGCCGCGGCGCGCTGACGCGCCGGACACACCGGCGACGCTCTCAGCAGTGTTCGATGGCGAACATCGCCAGCCCGCCGCAGGGATCCGCGGCGAAGGCCGCGTAGGGCCCCTGCGCGACGCTCGGCACCGGCGTCTGGTCGGGCAGCCGCAGGACTCGCTGGATCTGGCAGCCCGCCGGGGGGCGCACGCGCAGCCGGGCCGGCACCGGGACCTGGGGCAGGTCCTGCTGCAGGTTGAGGAGAGCGAGCACCAGCCGGTTCCGCTCCGGCTGCTGGAAGAGCGTCACCTCCACGGCCGGGTGCGTGTCCGCCTCGAACCAGAACGGCGGCGCCACGACCCGCCGCAGCAGGTGGACGAACAGCTCGCGGTTGACCGCCTCGTCCCGGGCCTCGAAGGCCGCCGCGGTCCACACCGCCTGGCCCCGGCCGAACGGATGCAGGACCGCGGCCGGGGCAGATTCGGGATGCAGCCCTGGCGGGTTGCTGTGGATGGCGGCGAAGCGGCTGTCCAGGCAGTTGCCCTGTTCCGGCGGGGAGAAGGGCAGGGTGGCGCGGGCCAGGATGCGGGCGGCCGGCACAGGGGCCGCCGCCACCATGGGACCGGCGAAACTGACGTGGTCCTGCGGCCACACCGCCTGGGCCAGCTCGGCGTCTGCCGGCGTCAGGTAGGTCATGGTGGAGCCCAGCCTGCCCGTCCAGCGCACGCCCAGGACCTCCTCCAGCAGGAACCGCGGTCCGCCCGCAGCGAAGCGGTCCAGCGACGACGGCCCGCTGGCACACAGCCCGCCGCCTGCCTGCACGAAGTCGCGGAACACGGCCGCCTGCGCCGCGGTCATCTCGAGCACGTGGGGCACCACCACGGCACGGTACCGGCCGAGCTGGTCCAGCGTCGCGTTGGTCACCACGCCGAAGGGGATGTGGGCCCGCTGCAGGGCCCGGGCAGCGCCCAGGACGGCGTCCAGGTGCGGCAGGCCGCCGGTTGCGACCTGCGGCCCGTCGATCCGCGTGCCGTTCGCCGCGGGGTCGTACATGGACTCCTTGTCGTAGTAGAGGGCCACGTCCGCGCACAGTTCGCCGCCCAGGTGCGGCTCCCACACCGCCCGCTGCTGGCTCAGTCGCCCCAGGAAGTCGTAGACCTCCGGATTGAGGCTTCCGTCCATGTTGATGTAGTCGACCAGCATGAGCGCCGCCCCGTGCAGCGTGGCCACGCCCGCCTCGGCGGCGATCTCGGGCATGCTCTTCACGGTCACGTGATCGGTGAACAGGCGCGTCCGCGACGTGTGGAACTCGAACGGGCGCGTCCGGCTGAGGCTGTGGTACGCCTTGCAGGCCAGGGAGTGCTGGGCCGGACCGCCGTAGAAATCCCCGCCCACGTAGTCGCACGCATCGCGCAGCTCCAGGGGCACGCCCACCGGCCAACCGTGGAATACGGTCGAGAACTGGTGGTTCACCGTGATGCCGGGCCGCGCGGCGCGCGCCGCCTCCGAACAGCGGCGGGCGAAGTCCACGAGCCAACGCTGGCGCGCCTGCTGGAAGGCGCGCCACACGGGGTCGTCCCAGTCGATCACGCGCGGCAGCGCCGCGCCCGCCTCGGCCTGGAAGCGGGCGGCGCAGTGGCGGCAATAGCACAGGCCCGGCCAGAAGGTCATGTCGCAGAACACGCCGTCGATGTCGTACTGGCCGGCGATCTCCTGCAGGCAGGCGGCCACGTACTCGCGGTAGGGCGCGTTCGGGCACAGCAGGCCGTACCGGCCTTGCGGCTGCGACCCGTCGGCGTAGGTCAGGCGCCAGTCCGGGTGGTCCTGGTACGCGGCATTGTCGAACAGGACGCTGAAGTAGGCCAGCGGGTGGATGCCGCGCCGGCGGCAGGCCGCCACCACCTCGCCGAAGAAGTCCCGTTCGCCCATGGCCTGGTGCCGCCGGCCGAGCCGCGTGCGCCACAGGCACAGGCCGACGTGCGAGTTCGCGTAGTGCAGCAGGGACTGGGCGCCGGCGCGAACCATGCAGTCCACGTACGCCTCGGGATCGAAGTGGGACAGCAGGTCGGGGTGCCAGTCGGGCACGTGGATGTCGACCGAAAAGCGCCGGTACGCGCCGGCTGGCCACACTCCTACTCGGTCTGGCATGATCCCTGGAACTCCGTCGAACGATGGCGGCAGGATCTTGGCCGCGCCGGTCGGCCCCGCCGGCGCCCCCCGCGGTCGCCGCGCGCCGCGCCGGGCCGCGCCGGGCCACGGCCCCGGGCGGGCGGACGGGCTTCAGCCGGCCGGCCGCGGCTGCCGGCCCAGCAGCAGTTCGTGCTCCGTGCAGAACTGCCGGCGGCCGCAGCGCTCGCAGTGCTGGCCGCGCCACACCGCGTCGAATTGCTCCATGACCTGGCCCACCAGCGCCGGCGTCGTGGTGAGCCAGCCAGCCTCGAAGTTGCGCCGTGCGGGGCTCTTGGCGCCCATGCCGGCGCCGGTCAGATTGGCGCTGCCGGAGTAGGCGAAGCTCCCGTCGACGACCACCGACTTGAAGTGCACCCGGGGACACAGCACGCGCTCGAGGCCATCGAGCAGGTTGGGGTACCGGTCGAAGTCGCGGCGGAACAGCGGTCCGGGTTCGCGGGCATGCAGCAGCCGCACGGCCACGCCGCTGGCCACCAGTTCGGCGAGCACGCCGAGAAACGGGATCATGCGGCGGCCGCGCGGTACGTGCAGATCCTTCAGGTCGGCGGTGGCCAGCCACACGAACGAGCGCGCCTGCGGGACGGCGGTCTGCAGCACTCGCTCGCACAGTTGCGCGTCGGTGACGAACTCGATCGCGTCCATGGCGTGGACAACGATGCGGGGACGGCGCGGCGCTGTCCAGAGTTCTCCTCCTGCTGCCCAGCACGGCGATGAAGCCTGGGGCGCGGGCCCGGACCCGCGCCCCACTTGACAAGGCCGAAGCCCGCCGCTAGAGTTACGCCAAACCGGGAATGGAGTCCCCCTGACAGACGTCTCGGGAATCCAGGACTGATGACTCCTGCCGGTTCAGCCTGGCGGGAGTGTCAAGCGCACGTGCAGGATGGCTCCCTCCAGGCCCAGGCCTGGGGGGAGTTCTTTCGTTAAGCCCATGGGAGAGGAAAGATGCCGCCTGATTTCGTGATACCCCTGCTGGGGCTGCTAGGCTTCGGCTTCGCCGTATGGACGTACGTGTCGGTCCGCGGCCACGATGAAGGCACGGAGGAGATGCGCCGGGTTGCGGGCAAGATCCACGCGGGCGCCATGGTGTTCCTCCGGCGCGAGTACGGGATCATCGTCGTGTTCGCCGTGGTGGTGGCGGCGATCCTGGGACGGTTCCTGAGCGGGGGAACGGCGCTGGCTTATCTGGCCGGGGCCGCCTGTTCGCTGTCCGCAGGCTACCTGGGCATGGAGGCGGCGACGCGTTCGAGCGGACGCGCCACGCAGGCTGCCCGGACGGGGGGCACGCCGGCCGCACTGGACATCGCCTTCCGGGGCGGGTCGGTGATGGGCATCGCGGTGGCGGCCATCGGCGTCCTGGGGCTGGGGGTGGTGTACTGGTGCACGCGCGACCCGCTGATCGTCAACGGGTTCGCGATGGGGGCGTCGTCGGTGGCGCTGTTCGCCCGCGTGGGCGGCGGCATCTACACCAAGAGCGCGGATGTGGGTGCGGACCTGGTCGGGAAGGTCGAGGAGAACATCCCGGAGGACGATCCCCGCAATCCTGGCGTCATCGCGGACAACGTGGGCGACTGCGTGGGCGATACCGCGGGCATGGGGGCAGATCTGTTCGAGTCCTACGTGGGCTCGGTGGTGGCGGCCATGGCCATCGGCGCGACCTTCGCCAGTCCTGCCAACTGGATCTTCCTGCCGCTGGGCCTGGTGGCGATCGGGCTCGTCGCCTCCTTCGTCGGGATCCTGTCGATGCATGCCCTCAAGCGCATCGATCCCCAGTCGGCGCTGCGCTACACCACGTACGTCAGCGGGGTCCTCTTCCTGGTGGGGGCGTTCGCCCTGGTGCGCCATTTCATGGCGGATCTGTCCCTGTTCTGGGTCGTCTTGAGCGGGATGCTGGCCGGCGTGCTCATCGGTCTGGAGAGCGAGTTCTTCACCAGCGGACCGCCGATCCGCACCGTGGCCCGCAGCAGCCAGTCAGGAGCGGCGACCACCATCATCACGGGGCTGGCGACCGGGTTCGAGAGCACCGTGCTGCCGATCATCACGCTGGTGGCGTGCATGGGCCTGTCCTTCCACCTCGGCGGGCTGTACGGGATCGCGATCGCCGCCGTGGGGATGCTCTCGACGATCGGAATCGTCATGTCCACCGACTCCTACGGTCCCATCGCGGATAACGCGGGAGGGATCGCGGAGATGGCCGGCTGTGGCCCGGATATCCGCAAGATCACGGATCGCCTCGACGCGCTGGGCAACACGACGGCGGCGATCGGCAAGGGGTTCGCCATCGGCTCGGCGGCGCTGACGGCGCTGGCCTTCTTCTCGGCCTACCAGCACACGGCGCGCCTCGCGCGGATCGACCTCACGAACATGTACACGGTCATGGGGCTGTTCCTCGGGGCGCTCATGCCGTTCGTGATCGCCGCGCTGACCCTGAAGGCGGTGGGACGGGCCGCCAACAAGATGGTCGTGGAGATCCGCCGGCAGTTCCGCGAGATCGCCGGGCTGCGCGAGGGCAAGGTCGAGGCCGATACGAGGACCTGCATCGACATCGTGACCAAGGGCGCCTTGCAGGAAATGATCGTGCCCGGACTGCTGGCCGTGATCGTCCCGCTGGCCGTGGGCTTCGGCATGGGACCGGAAGCGCTCGGCGGCTTCCTCTCCGGGGCGCTGGTGTGCGGCGTGCTGCTGGGCATCATGATGACGAACGGCGGGGCGACCTGGGACAACGCCAAGAAGTGGATCGAGGCAGGCAATCTGGGCGGCAAGGGAACGCCCACGCACGATGCCTCCGTCGTCGGCGACACGGTCGGCGATCCCTTCAAGGACACGACGGGACCGGCCATGAACATTCTCATCAAGCTCATGGCCATCGTCTCGCTGGTGTTCGCGCCGCTGATGTAGGCGCGACGGAGGGCGCCGGCCTTCCGGGGAAACCGGCCCCGGCGTCAGTCCGCGAGGAGAGTCGATGGGCATGGAGGCATGGATGCGGGTCGGGCAGCCGCTCGAGCCGGTCATGGCCGACCATGCGCGGATCTTCGATGCCTGGGAGGCCGGCGGGGTGCGCGGCCTGGTCGTCGGCCGGCTGCTGTTCCAGGACGAGGCGGGCGCCAGCACGGTGCCCGCCTTCTGCAGTCAGGCGGGGCCGTACGAGCGGCGCGGGATTCAGCTCCGGGAGCAGGCGACCCGGACCGACCCGGCCCGCGAGCACCGCCTCCATGCCATGCTGGCCGACGCCCGGAAGCGCGGCTGGCAGGTCTTCATCTTCTCTCCCGGACAGGGGACCAGCCGGGCCAAGCCGCTTCCGCCCGAGCGCGACCCCTATGGCGCGTTGCTGCAGGCGGCAGTGTGGGAGGACGTCTTCACCGCCTTTCCCGAGGCTGACGGCGGCATCGTCGATGGGTGGACCGAGGCGCCCTACGAGCTGGCCCACCACCACGGCAACGCCGTCTTCGCCCCCCTCGGCGCGGCAGCGCGGCGCACGGCCGAGTTGCGGGGATACGACCCCGGCCGCCTGGAGCGCGGGCGGGCGCGCCTGGAGGCGCGCTTCCGGAGCCTGACGCCGGCGATGGTCCGCCACTACGGCCACCACGGAGTGCTGGCGGGCATCCACCTCTTCGACCTGGACGAGGACGGCCTGTACTGGCTGCGCTGGCGGCGCGAGGACGCGCTGGCGCAGGGGCGGGCCTTCCGGCGCGAGCTTGAGCAGTTGCCGCGGCGGCTCCTGCTGGGCAACGGCGTGCGCTCGGCGGTGTTCAGCGGCATGACGGCCTGCGACTTCCTCGCCTGGGACAGCATCCTCGATCTGCTGCTGGTGAAGCACTACTTCTGGCACCGGGGCTTCGACGGGCTGTACGGCACGGTGGCGCGGTGGGTGCGGCAGCTCGGCGCGTGGAATCCGACCCTCGGCGAGGGCGACTGCTTCGCGGTGGTGCGGGCCTGGCTCGGGGTGGAACTGCCCGGGGTGCGGTGCCTGGCCGACATGGACCTGGGGTTCCCGCCCGCCTTCTTCGAGCAGGTCGTCGGCGGCGAGACGGCGCGGGCACTGGCCGCGGTGTCCGACCCCAGGAAGGTGGTGCCGTGGGTGGATACGGGCCGCATGCCCCACGGCGGCGACCCGATGACCGCCGGGGACCTGCACCGCCTGCTGGCGGCCTCGGCGGCAGCCGGCCTGCAGCGCTTCCTCTTTCACAACCACGCGCACCTGACGGCGGGCGAGTGGAAGGTGATCTCGCGGATGTGCGGCAGCGAGTGGGTCGAGGACCCGCACGGACCGTACTGGCCGCCGGCAACGCCCAGGCCCGAGAGCTACGGCTAGAGCGAAGCCCGCGACAGCCGCCCGCGCGGCCGCGGCGCGCGGCGTCGGCAGCAACGGCCGCCGGCGGCCGGGCCGACGGCGCGGCGTAGAGCCGCGATCGCCGCCGGCCCGCACCTCGTTTCCCCCCGGGCGCTAGGCGGTGGCCGCTGCTGCCAGCTTGGCGCCCAGTGCCTTCAGCGCGGCGATGGCGGACCCGGCGGGCCGGCCCTGAACCAGCACCGAGTCCGCGACCTTCTTCAGCTTGAACGAACGAGCGATGGACTCCAGGCTCGCGATGGCCTTGCCGCCGCCGCCGTGGGTGAGAAACGCGGCGTACGGCTTGTCCGTGACCTGTCCCTGGGTCGGGTAGAAGGCGCGATCGAGGAAGTCCTTGAGGCCGCCGCCCATGTAGCTGAAGGCGTCATAGGAGCCGATCGCGATCGCACCGCAATCCAGCAAGTCTTGCGGGCCCGCCTCGAAACCGGTCTTCACCACGACCTGCGCGCCGGCCTCGCGCGCGCCCTCGGCCACGGCCTCGGCGGCTGCCTTCGTGTTGCCCGACATGCTGCAGAATACGACCAGCACCTTCGCCATCGTGCGCTCTCCTTGGCCCGGGTTTTGGCTCGGCGGCGCCGGCGGCCCCGCGCGCGGGGCGGCGGCTGCCGCACCGCAGCCGGGCTGCTGGCGCCGAGCGGACAGCGGAACGATGGCACGGAGCGGGCGGACGCGCAAGGCGCTGCTGGCTGCCTGCCCTGCCTGGGCGGGAGGTGAGCGCCTCGCTCTGCTTGCCAGCGGACGGCTGGCGTGTTCCCTTGTAGGCAGTCCGCAGGGCGCGGCCCATCGCCGCGGCCGCGGCAGCAGCGCAGAGAGGAGCGAGGCGATGCCGACACGGGTACGGTGGTCGAAGCTCGTGGGGGTGTGGCTGTTCCCACTGGTGCTGGGCGCCTGCCAACAGCCACGCGCGGCCTCGTCGGCCTGGCAGGGCCAGGTGCCAGCTGCGGACTCGGCAGCCGCTGGCGGCGCGGCGCTGGCCGAGCCCGTGGCTGCCGTGCGACCGGTGACGCTGACGGCCCACGGCCACGCGCGCGTCGACGAGTACTACTGGCTGCGCGAACGCGACGACCCGGAGGTGCGGGCCTACCTGGAGGCCGAGAACGCGTACACGGCCGCCGTGATGCGCCCCACGCTCGGGCTCCAGGACAGCCTGTTCCAGGAGATCAAGGGGCGCATCGCGCAGAGCGACACGACCGCGCCCGTGCGCCGCGGCGACTACCTCTACTACACGCGCTACGAGGACGGCAAGGAGTACCCCGTCCACTGCCGGCGGCGCGGCGACATGCACGCTGCCGAACAGGTCATCCTGGACGTCAACGAGCTGGCCGCCGGACAGGAGTACTGCGAGGTCGGCGCCTGGGAGGTCAGTACGGACGGTCGCCTGCTGGCCTACGCCCTGGACACGCGCGGCCGCCGCATCCACACCATCCGCTGCCGCGACCTGGACACCGGTAGGGAGCTGCCCGAGCAGATTCCGGCGACCACCAGCAACCTGGTCTGGGCCGAGGACAACCGCACGCTGTTCTACACCCGTCAGGACTCGGTCACGCTGCGCTGGCACCGGATCTTCCGGCACACGGTGGGCACGGACCCGGCCGCCGATGTCCTGGTGTACGAGGAGACGGACGACACGTTCGACTGCTATGTGAGCAAGACGCGCTCGCGGCGCTTCCTCTTGGTCGGCTCGGTGCAGACGGTTGCCACCGAGTTCCGCTTCCTGGAGGCCGACCAGCCTGCCGGTCCGCTGCGCCTGATCGAACCGCGCCAGCGCCACCACGAATACTACCCGGAGCACTGGGGCGAATGGTTCTTGATCCGGACCAACGACCAGGCGCGCAACTTCCGCCTGATGCGGGCGCCGGTGGCCGCCCCGGGCCGGGCCCACTGGGAAGAGGTGATCGGGCACCGGGACCAGGTGCTGCTGGAGGAAGCCCATCCCTTCCGCCGGCACCTGGTCGTGGAGGAACGCCGCGACGGCCTGCGGCAGATCCGCGTGGGCGCGCTGTCGGCGGCTGGCGGCGGCACGGCTCCGGTGGTCTCCGGCGACTACTACCTGGATTTCGGCGAGCCGGTGTACGAGGCGCAGGTCGGCGCCAACGAGGTGTTCGACACGCCGGTGCTGCGCTACCGGTACAGCTCGCTGACCACGCCGGATTCCGACTACGACTTCGACATGGACGCGCGCCAGCAGACTCTGGTGAAGCGCCAGGCCGTGCTGGGCGGTTTCGCGCCGGCGGACTACCGGGCGGAGCGCCTGTGGGCCGTGGCGCCCGACAGCATGCGCGTGCCGATCTCCATCGTGTACCGCCAGGGCTTCGCCCGGGACGGCTCCCATCCGCTGCTGCTGTCCGGCTATGGCGCGTACGGGATCAGCAGCAGCCCGCGTTTCAGCGCCTACCGCATCAGCCTGCTGGACCGCGGTTTCGCGTGCGCGATTGCGCACGTGCGCGGCGGGCAGGAACTGGGACGAGCGTGGTACGAGGACGGCCGGCTGCAGCACAAGCGCAACACGTTCACCGACTTCATCGCCTGTGCGGAGCACCTGATAGCCGCCGGCTACACCCGTCCGGAGCGGCTGTTCGCGTACGGCGGCAGCGCTGGCGGCCTGCTCGTGGGCGCGGTGGCCAACATGCGTCCCGAGCTGTTCGCGGGCATCGTCGCCGATGTGCCGTTCGTCGACGTGGTCACCACGATGCTGGACGACAGCATTCCGTTGACCACCAGCGAGTACGACGAGTGGGGCAACCCGCACGAGCGCGAGGCCTACGAGTACATCCTGTCCTATTCGCCCTACGACAACGTGGCGGCCAAGGCCTATCCCCACCTGCTCGTGCTGGCGGGGCTGCACGACTCGCAGGTGCAGTACTGGGAGCCGGCCAAGTGGGTGGCACGGCTGCGGGCCCGGCGCACGGACCGGCACCGCCTGCTGCTGCGCACGGACCTGACCGCCGGCCACGGCGGTCCTTCCGGCCGGTACCAGGCCTACCGCGAGACTGCGCTGATCTACGCGTTCCTGCTCGATCTGGCGCACGCGAGCCAGTGACGGGTACCC
>CAZPXM010000016.1:17039-22952 GCA_964591015.1 uncultured Gemmatimonadaceae bacterium | reverse complement strand
CCACCACCCCGCCGTGGCCGTCGGGCTCCACGCGGTACGCGTTCGCGTCGGCGCGGGCGCTGACGACCTCGACGATCTCGGTGCCGGCATAGCGCACGGCCACGTCGTCGTCCAGCGCGATGCCCGGCGGCAGACCCGCCGGCGGGCCGGCGGCCACCAGCCGATGATACAGCGGTCGCCGCTGCGCCTCGCTGTGGTAGTGGGGGCAGTGGGAGCCGGGCAGGAAGCCCAGGCCGTCGTGGAGGGGCGCCAGCCGGTCCAGGCAGAAGGAGTCGGTCGTGCCTGCGGCGAACCAGGCCAGCGAGCCCGCGCTGCCTCCCGCCAGCACCACGCCCGCCTCCCAGGCGGCGCGCAGCGCCTGGTCCAGCCCGTGGGCCCGCCAGACAGCCAGCATGCTCGCCGTGTTGCCGCCGCCCACGAACACCAGGTCCTGATCGCAGACGAACTCCTCCAGATCGTCCACCGTGCGCTGGAAGAGCCGCAGCCGGGTGATCCAGGTGCGCTCGGGCGGGAAGCGGTCGGCATGGTCCGCCGCGTCGCCGGCAGCCGTGGCGACCAGGCAGACGCGGACGCGCCGCCGGCCGGTGGCAGCCAGCACGTAGTCGATCAGCGGATGGACCCGGCACGGCAGCGGCGTCAGGCCGCCGAAGGGGATGATGCAGCGCCGGTCGGTCATGGAGAGCACCTCCCTGGGATGACAGTTTCTACGGCGTCCTGCCAGTCGGTGCGGCCGCGCGCCACCACCGCCGCCACCGGGCTTGCCGGACGCACGCCGCGCCCCAGCCCTGGCGGTGGGGCCGCGCCGCTCAAGTTGCCACATCCACCACCAGGGGCACGACGTTCCACCCGTCCACGGCGACCTGCAGTGCACCGCCCGTCTCGGTCCCGGACCCGGCCGCGAGCGGCGTGACGATCTCCCCGACCTCGCCGGGCAGCAGCGAGAAGTAGTTGTCGGACCAGTAGACCGGCAAGACTTCCTCGCCGTCGGCGGCGCGCAGCAGGCGCACGCGCACGAAGAAGGCCAGCGTCCGCGCGGCGTTGGCCAGGCGCACCCGCACGGCGCGGCCGCCGGTGGCCGCGGCGCGCGGCGCCGGCTCGAGCGCGGCGGTCACGTCGAGGCGGGTGGCGGGCAGTGCCGCCAGCTCCGGGAAGCAAGGAGTCTGGCGCGGCAGTGCCAGCGGCCGGTTGGCGGGAAACCGGTGCATGTCGCCCGTGAAGACGATCTCGGGGTCGTCGAGGCGGGGCGAGAGCCAGTAGAAATTGTCGGCCAGCAGGGCACCGTCTTCGTCGCGCAACGTCAGTTTGACGAAGTACACCGGCACCTGGGCGGCGGCAGCGGGCCGGGGGATGGCGAACGCCTCGCAGACCGCGTTGGCCGGCGCCTCCACGCGCTGCGCGTGGCGGTGCAGGACACCCAGCGCCAGATCGTGCACCACCGCGGTTACCGTCAGCCCGGCCGCTGGTGTCGAGCCGTTGTTCACGATCGCGACGGTGCCGTCCAGCGGCGAGAGCTGGACGGCCAGTCGGGCGCAGGCCTTGCGCACCGCGTACAGGCTCGGCATGGGGCGCAGGAACCAGTCGTATAGCTGCCACTGCACGTCGGGGAAGGCGCTGTTCAGCTTCCACTGGCCGAAGCCGCTGGTGAGGTCCCACAGGCGATGATGCACGGCCTCGAACAGGGCGCGGTGCTGATCGTAGCTCAGCAGCTGCGCCTTCCAGACGTAGTCGCGCGCATCCCTCGGTTCGCCGTACAGCAGGCGCAGCCCGCGGTCGAACCACTCGTAGTAGGAGTTGGCGCCATGGTGGGCCCACGCCGCGTCGAGCGGGTACGCGGGGTCGCTGCCGCTGTTCGGCGGCAGCTCGCGCAGGCCCGGGACGAAGCGCACCAGGCTCTCCCAGGGCGGCACCGAGGCCGCGCCGCTCTCGATCATGAACATCCAGTTGCGGTGCTCGCGCACGAACCGGTAGTAGGTCCACGGCAGTTGCCAGCCGTAGGACTTGGGCGGATAGTCGTTCATGCCCGCAGGCAGCTCGCCGCGGATCCACTCCGGCACGTCGGTCCGGTAGTCGGGGAACGAGCCGGAGGGCACCAGGAAGCGGGTGTCGTCGAGCCCCAGCACCGTGCGCCGCCACATCGCGTACACGTCGCGGCGCGTCTCGCCCTCGTTCTGGGCCATGTAGAGAACGAGCGAGGGGTGGTTGCGGTACCGCTTGACCACGTCGGCGGTGCAGTCTTCCAGCACGGCCAGGTCGACGTTCCAGCGCCGGTCGGGCTGCAGCCAGTAGCAGCCGTAGAAGCAGTTCCAGAACATCAGCCCCAGCTCGTCGCACAGGTCCAGATACCAGTCGGGCGGGTTGGGGATGTCCTCGAAGACCACGTAGTTCAGGTTGGCGGCCGCCAGGTACTGCAGTTCGGCCCGCACGCGCGCCGGGTCCCAGGCGAACATCATCTCGGGCTGCACGTAGCCGCCGCGCTGGAACACGCGCTCCCCGTTGACCCGCAGGCGAAAGCCGTGGGCGCCGTCGCGCCGGCACAGCTCCCGGTCCAGCCGCCGGATGCCGAAGCGCGTGCGCGCGGAGGCGGACAGGACACCGTCGGCGACCACGCGCAGCGTCAGCTCGTACAGGGGCTGCGCGCCACAGGTGTTGGGCCACCACAGGCGCGGCTCGGCGACGAGCAGGCCGTCTGCCTCCGCGGCGGCGACCGTCACGGTGAGGGTCTGGTGGCCCAGCAGCACGACCGGGCGGGCGAAGCTCGCCACGATCTGGCCCGTGTCCGGGGCGGCGACCACGCCCTCGAGGCGGGCGGAGACCACCCGCGGCGTGGCGTTGAGCAGGTCAGCGGAGACCGTGAGCCGGGCGGGCCGGAGCGCCGGCAGCGGCAGGGCGCAGCGCACGAACGGATCGCGGAGATCGACGGGCCCGGTGGTGTCCAGCAGCACTTCCTGGATCAGGCCGAGATTGCGGTCCGGCACGGTCGGGAAGCAGTCGTAGCCGACGCTCATCACCTCGGTGACGTCGTGGCAGATGTCCTTGTGGAAGCCCCGCACTGGACCGAAGACCTGCAACTGGGTGTCGGGGACGCCGGGGTGGTCCACCGGGTCGACGAGGATCGCCAGCACATTGGGGCCGGCGCGCAGCGGCCCGGTGACGTCCAGGCGGAAGCGCCGGAACATGCCCACGAGTTGGCGGCGGTCCGCCACGCACGCGCCGTTGACCCAGACGGTGGCGCGGTAGTTCACGCTGTTCAGGGTAAGCCAGGCACGCTGTGCTGGCCCCAGCGGCGCCAGCTCGAACTCGGTGCGGAACCACCACGGATCGCGCCACGGATTGCGGCCGTCGGGCAGGTGGCTGAACCGCGCCAGGCCGTGCGTGGCGTTGAACTCGTCGCTGGCGTCCGGCACCTCGAGAGCGTGCGCGGCGAAGCGCGGATCCGGATAGGTGCCGTCCGCGACCAGGGCCTTCAGCACCGTGGTCGGCGCGCTGGCCGCGTGCCAGCCGCCGGTGGCGAATCCCGCCGACGAGATGGCCGCACCGTCCATGCCGGCCAGGTGCGCCGACTGCAGCCGCCAGCCGGCGGCCAGCGCGCACGTGCCTGGTGTACCCGCGGGTATGACGTCGCCGGCCACGTGTCCACCTCCCTGGCTGCCGGGGGCGCAGCGGCTGGCGCCGCTGCGCCAGGCCGGTCCGCGGCATCGGACTGCGGCAGTGCCGCGCGCGGCTGCCGCCAGGTTGCCGCCAACCTAGGCACTGCGGCAGGAACGCGCCAACGCGGAGCGGCGCGCGGGGGCGCGCGCTGGGCCCTGCGCCCGCCGGCGGCGCCGGCGAGCACGGGAGCCTCGGCTGGCGCGCTCGTGGCGCGGCGCTGTACCTTGCCCGCAACCGCCGGCGCACGGTGTGGCGCCCGGCACGCCACCCACCGATGGACGACAGGAGGATCGTTGCCATGAAGCGGATCGCCGGGGGCATCGCCCTGGCCAGCGTCGCCGGCACCGACCGGCAGAGCTGTGCCTTTCCGCAAGTGGCCGTGCTGCCGAGCGGGCGCTGGCTGTGCGCCTGTCGGGCGGCGCGCACCAAGGCCGGTGCCGCGGGGCAGCACGTCGTGCTGAGCCGCTCGGACGACGAGGGATGCACGTGGACGCCGGCCGAGGCGCCCTTCGTGGCCCCGCCCATCGCGGGGCGGGCGGGGCAGTTCCGGGCCCTGGCCCTGACCGCGCTGGGCGGCGAGCAAGTGCTGGCGACGCTGTACTGGGTGGACCACTCGGATCCCGAGCTGCCGTTCTTCAACCCGCAGACCGAGGGTCTGCTCGACTCGCGGATCATGCTGGCCCGCTCCGCCGACGGCGGCTGCTCCTGGTCGACCCCCGAGCTGGTCGACACGGCGCCGTTTGCGGTGCCCACGCCCATCACGGGGCCCGTGCTCCTGTTGCCGAACGGCGAGTGGATCTGCCAGTTCGAGCTGAATAAGCCCTACTACGACACCGCTCCCTGGGTGCACGCCTCCGTGCTGATGTTCTCGGCCGATCAGGGACGCACGTGGCCGCGGTACGCGATCGTCAGTCGGGATCCCCGCATCTTCTACTGGGATCAGCGACCGCAGGTTCTGCCTGACGGGCGCCTCTTCGACGTGTTCTGGACCTACGACACGGCCGCCGCCCGCTATCTGTCCATCCACGCGCGCGAGTCGCTGGACGGCGGCGAGACGTGGTCGGAGCTGTGGGACACGGGCGTTCCCGGCCAGCCGGCGCCCGTCGCGCCGCTGCCAGGAGGCCGCCTGGCACTGGTGTACGTCGACCGCACCGGCGCCCCGGCGATCCGCTGTCGGGTCAGCCACGACGGCGGTCGCTCGTGGCCGGCGACCACGAGCGTGCCGGTGTACGAGAGCGGGCTGGATGCCCAGACCACGCCGAAGGAGGGCATGGCCGACGCCTGGGCGGAGATGGCCAAGTTCTCGGTAGGATTGCCGGCCACCGCCACGCTGCCGGACGGCGGCGTGCTGGTGGTGTACTACGCCGGAGCCGACACCGACCGCACCAGCGTGCGCTGGGCCCGGCTGGCCGACGTCGACGGCTAGGGAGCGCCCCGGCCAGCGGGGCGCTGGCGATCCGCGCGCGCCTGCGAGCGGCGGCGGATCACGCTGATGCCGCGGTCCATGCGCCGGTAGCGCCGCACGCCGAAGACGCCGACGAACAGGCCCGCGGGCACGCTGACGATGCCGATGGCCCGGAACCAGCCCTCGTGCGCGAAGTGCATGATCGACACGCCCGCCAGCACCAGGGCGACGGCCGAGCGCAGATAGGCCAGCACGGTCCGCTCGTTGGCCAGCAGGGTGCGGTCGATGGCCAGCTCGTCGCGCAGGATCAGCTCGTCGTCGGCGAAGCGCAGGTACAGCGAGGCAGCGTCGGCGCTGTCCGCCGGCGGGCGCGCGGCAGGTGCGGGGTGCTCGTCGGTGCTCTGGTCGGCCATGGCGTCCTCTCCTGGGGCCGCGGTCGCGCTCGCGCCTCAACGGGCCTGCGAACACAGAGGGCTGCCGGGCGCAAACGCGCGACACACGGCCGGTCGCGTCGGGTAGATCGCGCACGCGCAGACGGCGCCGGCGCGCTGCAGGAACGGGCAAGGCCCCGCCAGGGCGCTGTCTCCCATGCCGTCGGTCTGCGTGGCCTCGGCGTCGACGACGGCCAGGATGTCCTCGCGCCCCTCCTCGCGCCAGCGCTGCCGGTCCTCCGCGTGGGCGAGCAGGGCGATGTGCGCCTGACAGCACTGGCCGCAGCGCTTGCACTCCAGCGGCGAGCGGGCGCGCCGCGGCAGCTCGTTCCCTGCATCCATGTCCAGGCCCCCATCGCAGCGAGCGCTGCTGCGCCCACAGTAGGCTGCCAGCGGGTGCCGTGTCAACCGCACCCGTGCACGGGCGCC